>CAZVIS010000511.1:0-2089 GCA_964627355.1 uncultured Rhodobacterales bacterium | reverse complement strand
TGCACGTCCAGCCAGTGAGCGTGGTCTGGCACGCGCCCAAGGGGCAGGACGCGCGGCTTTACGGCTGGTGGGCGGACATGGACTTTGCCGGGCACCTGTTGCGGGTGCTGGCGCAGCCACGGCAGGGCTTGGTGGAGGTGACGTTCCATGCGCCCCTGAGGGTCGCCGACTTTCCCGACCGCAAGGCGTTGGCGGCAGAATGCGAGCGGGTGGTGCATCAGGCCTTCGCCACGGGCCTGCGGGCCGGGTAGGGTCGTCAGCAAGCCGCCGTCCCTGTCCCGGCCGGAAGCGCTCCCGCCCCCTTTCGCCTGTCGGCTCAAGGCGTTGGGGGTGGCAGGGGGACGTTCCGTCCCCCTCTGGGCCTTTCAGGCCCATTCACCCCCTGGAGGATGTTTTTGGGCAAAAGAAGGGGAGAGATGCGCTTCTTTCACCTTCTTGTGCCCCAAAGTTGCCCGGGGGGTCGCGCCTTGGGCGCGACGGGGGCAGGGCCCCCAAGGCCTCCTGCGCTTCGGTTGCAGATCGGGCGGGAGGGGGTCCAAGGGGGGCGTGCCCCCCCTTGCCCGGTCACCGCTTCCCGGGGTCAGCCCATGGGGGACATCAGGGCCTTGAGCGCGGCGAGGGGGTTGGCCTGTTGCCAGATCTCCTCGCCCACGGCGAAGAAGTCGGTGACGGGGCCGAGACGGGCGACGAGGTCGGCGGTCAGGGCGCCTTCGGCCACCACCGGCACCTCGATCATCTCGGACCACCAGTCGAAGAGGTCGGCCCCGGCGCGGCTGCCGTCGCCGAGGGTCGTCTCGCCCACCGGGGCGAAGCTGACGTAGTCCGCCCCGGCCTCGGCGGCCGAGATCCCCTCGTGCCGGGTCACCCCGCAGGCGGCCCCGATGATCGCGTCGGCGCCGAGGTCCTTGCGCAGCTTGCGGATGCTGCGCGCGCCGTCCGTCAGGTGCACCCCATCGAGGCCGAGGCGGGTGACGAGCCCCGCATGCGTCTCGATCACCAGCGCCACATCGCGGGCATGGGCGACCTGGCGCAGGGCATCGGCGGCCCGCGCGATGCGGTCCTCGTCCCGGCCAGCCATTGCCAGGCGTAGGCAGGCGACCTCGTAGCCGTCGAGGACGGCGGCCAGCCGGTCGGTGAAGCTGTCGAGCTCGAAGGCCGGGGGGGTGATGAGGTAGAGTTGGGGGCGGTCTTCGGGCATGCGCAGGCTCCTTGCGGGCAGCATGGCGATAGCGCCCTTTGGCGGCGGTTGCAAACGGGAGCCGTGCTGGCTATCTGCGCCGGTCATGAGCGAACCGATCCCGCCTGTCTTCATCCTTGTCCGCCCGCAGATGGGCGAGAACATCGGCGCGGCGGCGCGTGCGATGCTGAACTTCGGCCTGACGCGGATGCGGATCGTGGATCCGCGGGATGGCTGGCCGAACCCGAAGGCGGTGGCGATGGCCTCAGGCGCCGGGCGGCTGCTGGATCAGGCGGGGATCTTTGCGGATGTGCCCGCGTCCATCGCCGATTGCGATTATGTCTTTGCGACCACCGCGCGGGGGCGGGAACTGGTGAAGCCGGTGATGACGCCCGAGCATGCGATGGGGCTGGCGCGGGCCCTGTCTGCCGAGGGCAAGCGGGTGGGCGTCCTCTTCGGCCCCGAGCGGGCGGGGCTGGAGAATGAGGACATCATCCCCGCCAATGCCATCGTGACCGTCCCGGTGAACCCGGAGTTCCCCTCGCTCAACCTCGCGCAGTGCGCCCTGCTGATGGGGTATGAGTGGCAACGGCAGGGGGCCGCCGTCGCGCCCGAGGTTCTGCATCTGGCGGGCGGGGATCTGGCCAGCCGCGAAGAGGTTGCGCGCCTGGCCGACCATTTCGAGGAGCGGCTTGACGCCGCGGGCTTCTTCTTTCCGCCGGACAAGGCCCCCCACATGAAGGGCAACACCCGCAACATGTGGGCGCGGCTGAACCTCACGCGGGCCGAGGTGCAGACGTTCCACGGGATGCTGCGGCAGATCGCCTGGAAGCTGAAGCGTCAGGACGGGTGACGGGGCCGGAGCGGGGGCCAGCCCCCGCACCCCCGGGATACTTGTGGACAAAAGAAGGG
>CAZVIS010000510.1:0-2093 GCA_964627355.1 uncultured Rhodobacterales bacterium | reverse complement strand
TCGGGGAAGCCGTAGCTGCCAAACCCCTCGATCTGCGCGAAACAGCGGGCGGCGAAGTCCTCGTCATGGCCGTTGGCGCGCATGCCGTCCATGAACCGGTCGCGGAATTCGCTGACGTTCCCGTGCTTCTTGAACGTGGCGAGGGACCTGCGCAACCGGTCACTCTCCTCGGGCGTGAACCCCGCGCCGACGATGGCGATCTGCATCGCCTGCTCCTGAAAGAGCGGCACGCCGAGCGTCTTGCCGAGCACCTTCCCCAAGGCATCGGACGGAAAGCTCACCACCTCCTGCCCGTTCCGGCGGCGGAGGTAAGGATGCACCATGTCGCCCTGTATGGGCCCCGGACGGATGATCGCGACCTGGATCACAAGGTCATAGAACTTGCGGGGGCGCATCCGGGGCAGGAAGTTCATCTGCGCGCGGGACTCCACCTGGAACACCCCCAGCGTGTCGGCCCGGCAGAGCATGTCATAGGTCTGCGGATCCTCGGACGGCAGGGTGGCAAGGTCGAACCGCTGGCCGAGGTGCTTGGCCATCAGATCGAACCCCTTGCGCAGGCAGGACAGCATGCCCAAGGCAAGGATATCCACCTTGAGGATCTTCAGTGCGTCGATGTCATCCTTGTCCCAGGGGATCACGGTGCGATCCTCCATCGTGGCGTTCTCGACGGGGACAAGCTCATCGAGCCGCCCCTCGGTCACGATGAAGCCGCCCACGTGCTGCGACAGGTGCCGGGGAAAGCCCTGGATCTCGTCGATGAGTGACAGCGTCAGCCGCAGGCGCGGGTCGGCGGGGTCGAGGCCGATCTCGGCCAGCCGCTGGTCGGTGATCTGCCCCGGCCCCCCCCAGCCCCAGATCTGGCTGGCCAGCGCCGAAACCGTATCCCCCGCCAACCCCATCGCCGCCCCCACCTCGCGCACCGCGCGCTTGCCGCGATAGTGGATGACGGTGGCGCAGAGGCCCGCGCGGTGGCGGCCATAGCGGGCGTAGATGTGCTGGATCACCTCCTCGCGCCGCTCATGCTCGAAATCGACGTCGATGTCGGGGGGTTCGTTGCGGGCCTCACTGACGAACCGCTCGAACACCATGGTGCCGATCTCGGGCGAGACGGAGGTGACGCCAAGCGCATAGCACACCACCGAATTCGCCGCCGACCCCCGCCCCTGGCAGAGGATCCCCCGATCGCGGGCGAAGGCCACGATGTCGTGGACGGTGAGGAAATAGGGTTCATACCCCAGCTTGCCGATCAGGGTCAGCTCGTGGTCCATCTGGGCGATGACCTTGGCGGAGGCGCCCTGGGGATAGCGCCAGCGCAGGCCCTCGCGCGCCAGACGGGCAAGGCGCTCGGCGGCACTCTCGCCCCCCGTCACCTCGGAAGGATACTCATAGCGAAGCTCATCAAGCGAGAAGCGCGCGCGGGCGGCGATCTCTCCGGCACGGTGGACGGCACCCTCATGTCCGGTAAACAGGCGCAGCATCTCCTCGCCCGAACGCAGCCGCGCCTCTGCATTGGGGAGCGCACCCCGCCCCAGATCCTCGACCCGGCAGCCGAGGCGGACGGCCGCCAGCACATCCGCCATCCGCCGCCGCGCCGCGTGGTGCATCAGGGGGGCGGCGGTGGCGACGGTCTTGATGCCGAGGGTCTCGGCCAGACGCGCCAGCCGGTCGAACAGCGCGCGGTCCTGCCCGTCATAGGCGGGGGCCATGGCGAGGACCACATCCCCCGCAAAGCGGCGCGCCAGCCGTTCCGCCTGTTTCCCCCAGGCGCCCGCGCCGCGCTGCACCGGGGGCGCCTGTGTCACCGTCCCGGGTGGATGCAGCAGGATCATCTGCCCGGCGCCCCATTCGAGAAGGTCAGGCAGGCCAAGGTCGCACTCCCCCTTCGGCGCCCGCATCCGCCCCGCCGTCAGCAACCGGCAAAGCCGCCCCCAGGCCAAGCGGTCCTGCGGGATCACCGTCGCGGCAAAGCCGCAGCGCAGGACGACCCGGGCGGCGGGGATCAGGCGCGGGGCGGTGCCTGCGGTCCGCAGGATCTCGCGCGCCTCGACATGGGCGCGCACGATGCCTGCGACGGTGTTCACATCCGCCAGCGC
>CAZVIS010000509.1:0-2099 GCA_964627355.1 uncultured Rhodobacterales bacterium | reverse complement strand
CCTGACCCATGGGATCGGTGCGGGTGAAGATCTGCGGGCTGCGCAGCCCGGCGGACGTGTCGGCAGCCGCGACGGCGGGTGCGGCCTATGCCGGCTTCGTCTTCTTTCCGAAATCGCCGCGTCATTTGACGCTGGATCAGGCGCGGGCCGCCGCCTGGGCCGCGCCACCGCGACTGGCCAAGGTCGCGCTGGTGGTGGATGCGGACGACACGCTCTTGGATGCGATCGTGGCGGGTGTGCCGATCGACATGCTGCAACTGCACGGGCGCGAAACACCATCGCGGGTGTCGGCGATACGGGCGCGCTATGGCTTGCCGGTGATGAAGGCCGTCGGTATCGCGGGGTCCGAGGATCTGGCAGGACTGGCCGCGATGTTCGTGGCGGCCGACCAGATCCTGATCGACGCCAAGCCGCCCACGGGTGCGGACCTGCCGGGTGGCAATGGCGCGACCTTTGACTGGACTCTTCTGGCGGGGCGGCGCTGGCCGAAACCGTGGATGCTGGCCGGGGGGCTGACCCCGGACAATGTGGCCGAGGCGGTGCGCGTCACCGACGCGCGGCAGGTGGATGTGTCGTCCGGGGTGGAAAGCGCGCCAGGGGTCAAGGATCACGCGCTGATCCGGGCCTTCGTCGCTGCGGCGGGTTAGCAAGGAAAGGTGCGGGCGCCCGTTCGGACACCCGCACCCCACCCCACCCGGTCACTCGTCAAGGCAAGCAAGCACTCGTTACGGACACCCGCCCTGACTTACATCGCGGGCAGGATCGTCAGGTCGCGGACCGGCTGGTCCGTGCCGGTGATGGTCCAGGACGCCGTGACGGCGCCGGTGGACAGGTCCACCGTGTGCAGCGCGCCAAGCGCGGCCAGCCAGGCGGTGTTCGCCCCCTCGGCTGTGGTGCCCACGTCGAAACCGACCGGGCCGGTCAGCGCGACCCCAAGCTTGCCGATGGCCGCGAGCGTGCCGTCGTTTGGCGCGGTCTGCTGGACCACGGCCGAGATGGTCGCGTCGATGTCGTACATCGCGGTCTTCTCGGGCTTGCCGTAGCTGTTGATATAGGCGGCGGCGACGATGTTCGGGACCTCGCCCGCGTGCATGTCCTCGGGCACGAAGGCCAGCGGCTTGTCCACAGTCACCTCGCCCGTCTCCATGTTCACGCGGTGGTTCACCGTGCCCGACATGAAGCGCAGCCGGTCGGCGGCGGGGTTCACGTCCACCACGACTGCCGAGTCGGCCCCGACCGGCAGCATCGTGTTCATTTTCGACAGTTCGGTGACGGCGCCCGTCGCCGGGTCGATGGTCACGATGGCCTGCGCGTCGGTCACGCCGATCAGCGTCATGGTGCCCGGACGCCAGTCGATGCCCAGAAGGCGGGTCACGCCCTGCACCTCGACCGTGCCCGTGACGGCGGCGGTGCCGGTGTCGATCATCACCAGGGTCCTGTCGCCGGTCAGGCCGACAGCGGTGTCGGCAAGCGCCGGGGCGGTGGTCAGAAGAAGGGCTGCGAGAACGCGCGTCATGTGTCACTCCATGATGGGGTCGGGGCTGGGGCCCGGGGTTAACTACGTGCGAAGAAACGGATGGCCGACTTGCCAAGTTTCGCGCCACGCAACGCAAACCGTCCCATTTCCTTCACGAACGCGTCAGGCATGCGTGAGTGTCGCATCGCCTTTACCCGGCAAGGGCCGGGCGCTACACCCGTCGGATCAAGGGGAGAACCGATCATGCCGGACGACCGCATCAACAGCTTCATGACCGGGCCGGACGAACAGGGCCGTTTCGGCATGTTCGGGGGGCGTTTCGTCAGCGAGACGCTGATGCCGCTGATCCTCGACCTTGAGGAACGCTACGAGTTTGCCAAGACCGACCCCGATTTCTGGGCCGAGATGGACTGGCTGTGGAAGCACTACGTCGGCCGCCCCTCGCCCCTCTACTATGCCGAGCGGCTGACGAAGCACCTCGGCGGTGCCAAGATCTACATGAAGCGGGATGAACTGAACCATACCGGCGCGCACAAGATCAACAACGTCCTGGGCCAGATCATCCTGGCGCGGCGGATGGGCAAGACCCGGATCATTGCCGAGACGGGGGCGGGCCAGCATG
>CAZVIS010000508.1:0-2118 GCA_964627355.1 uncultured Rhodobacterales bacterium | reverse complement strand
ACAGGCCCCAAACCTCGTCCGACACGGTCAGGTCGATCAGCTTGGTCGTCAGGCCAAAGGCCTGCGGCTCGGGCCCCGCCGACACCGGCATCAGGAAATCCACGACCGATTCGGCATAGCGGATCGCGACTTCGGGGAAGGGGATCTGCGACGAGGAGATGATCGCCTCGACACCCTTGCCGCCACCCTTGTAGGCGACCTTGGACTTGTCCATCACCAGGCCAAAGGACCCGCCGTCCGACTTGCCCCGGATCGCCGTCGGCCCCTGCACATCCACCACGTTCATCGTGTAGGCCAGCGGGCCGAAGGTGAAGGCGACATCGGTGGCAAAGCCGGCCTTGAGCGCATCCGAAAGCTGCGCCATCTCGAGCATCGCGCCAAAGGTGCCGTTGGTCACGGCGGCGAACTGGCCGACGCTGGCGTCCAGGGTCAGGTCGCTTTGCTGTTCGTCGTCCCTGGCCGCGACCGACACCTTGATGTCGCCCGCGTTGAAGGTGCTCTCAAGATCCATCACGTCGGCGGCTGTCTTCGTCATGACATAGCGCCCGCCCGCTCCGTTCGCGACAACGTTGACCGACACCGGCAAGGCCGCTCCGGCCTCGGTCACGCCCGTCGTGGCGATGGCGATGGCGTCGGTGGTGAAGTCGTAGGTCATCTGGTCGCCCGACCCGCCGACGAGCATCTTCAGGTTCGTCTGCGTCAGCGCAAGATCGACCTTGACCGGTTGGCCCTCTTCGTTCTTCGACTCGATGGTCAGCGGATAGGAAGGCGACATGGTCACCTCGACCGTGCCGTCGCCGACGTCACGGAAGCGCACCTCATCCAGCGTGCCTGTGACCGTGACCTCTGGATCGGTGGAGGTGAAGGTCATCCCCTTGATCACAAGGGTGTCGCCCGACTGCTCTTCCGACAGGGTGGTCACGGCCTGACCCGAAGAGGTCGCCATGTCCTTCCAGCCCTGCCAGACATCCGCGCCGCTGACCTGCGCCTGCAGCGCCGTCGAGGAAAGCAGTCCGCAAAGAATGGTGGTCCCCAGCAATCCCTGTGTGCGCATCGTGAAAGCCTTTCCGAATGTCCAAAATCGGGCGCAGCATCCGCCGACCGGCCCGCATGGTCAAGCCTGCGGTTGCGCTTCGCGGCGGTTTCCAGCCCCCGCCGACGGGCGTATCAGGGAGACATCAAGGCTGGATGACGGAGGGACAGGCATGCAAGGCAAGGTCGTGGCGATCACGGGGGCCAGCCGAGGGATCGGCGCGGCGGCGGCACGGGCCTTTGCGGCCGCGGGGGCGCATGTGGTGCTGATGGCGCGCAGCGTCGGGGACCTGACCCCACTGGCGTCCGAGACGGGTGGGCTGGCCCTGCACTGCGATGTGGCGGACTGGGCCTCGGTCAATGCGGCGGTGGCGCGGGCGGTCGAGGCATTCGGCCGACTTGACGTGATGGTGAACAATGCAGGCCAGATCGAGCCGATCTCCCCACTGGCCGAGGCGGACCCGGCGGACTGGGCCCGCGCCGTGCAGGTGAACCTGACCGGCACCTTCCACGGCCTGCGCGCGGCGATCCCGGTGATGCGGGCGCAAGGGGCGGGTACGATCATCAACATCTCCTCGGGGGCCGCGACGTCGCCGCTGGAGGGGTGGTCGGCCTATTGCGCGTCAAAGGCGGGCGCGCTGATGCTGACCCGCGCGGCGCATCTGGAAGAGGGCGGGCGAGGTCTCCGCATCCTCGGCCTGTCGCCGGGCACGGTGGCGACCGACATGCAGCGGGTGATCGCAGCCTCGGGCGTCAACCCGATCAGCAAGCTTGCGTGGGAGGATCACATCCCCCCTGAATGGCCCGCAAAGACGCTGCTCTGGATGTGCACGCCCGAGGCGGACGCCTTCCTCGGCCAGGACGTGAAGCTGCGGGACGAAGACATCCGCCGCCGCGTGGGACTGATCGCGTGATCCGGGTTCAGGATGAGGGCGCGCTGCGCATCGTGACGCTCGACCGCCCGGACAAGGCGAATGCGCTGACAGTCGAGATGCTCGATGGGCTGATCGCGGCGGTCGAGGGGGCGGCGGACGCCCGCGCCCTGATCCTGACCGGCACAGGTCGGGTCTTTTCGGCCGGGGCCGA
>CAZVIS010000507.1:0-2119 GCA_964627355.1 uncultured Rhodobacterales bacterium | reverse complement strand
GCATCACCATGGTGCCGATGGCCAAGGGTACGGTGGACCCCCGCACCGGCAAGCCTGTCGGCGACTACGCCAACTGGACGACCCACCCGAACAACCCGATGGCGGCCACGGCGGCGGAGTGATCCAGAGATGTTTCGGGTCTAGCAGGTGCGGTGTCGGGCCTGCTTTCCCAGACCTCAGCGCGAAGCTTCGGCCCGGACGTCGGAAGGCGTCCGCGCGAACCTTTGCTTGAACCGGCGGTTGAAGTAGGAAAGGTCGCCGAAACCGGCCTCAAGTGCAATCGCGGTAACCGACCAGCCGGCGTAGCGCGGGCTGGAAAGCATCCTGCGTGCCGCCCCAAGGCGGAGGTCCAGAACGAAATCGGTGAAGGTCGTTCCCGATTCCTCGAATAGCATCTGCACATATCGCGGCGAGACGCCTTGCCGCTGCGCAACGTCCTGAACCGTAAGCTGCGGTTCCCGCTGCAGATCGGCCCTTATCACCTCCAGCCGCGCCGCCCGCACACCCCGCTGCCGGGCTTGCTCGGTGCCGTCCTGCGTTGCACCGATCACCAGGGCCATTAGGTCATAGACATGGTTTGCGACCACGCGGCTAAGCTGCGGGTCCGGCGTGCCGACCGGCAGATTGTTGAGATAGGCCTGCAACAGCCGCAGCGCCGGGGTATCGCCCCGAACGCAGCCACCCGCCGCCCCACCGATGTCACGGGTAAAGGGCGCCAGCGCCGCATGGGGCACCCGGATCGCCGCATAACTCATGGCCTGAAAGTCAAGCACAGCCGCCTCGCGATAGACGAGCAGAACGCCATCGCCCGCTCGCGCGACCGACTGGCGCCGACGCTGCTGGATCGACAGACCCTTGCCCATGTTGACGATCAGGCAGACGTCATCCTCGCCATCCGACAGCCGCGCGCGCGGGCGGTGCAGGCGCACATCTACGCCTGAGGACATCGTCGCCCGGCGCACCCCGGGAAAGCCCTGGACCGTCATCACCGCGTCAAGCTGCAGGCCCTCACGCACCTCGAAATTGAGCTGGACCTTGCTGTCGAAAAGCTCCTGAAAACGGGGAAGACGCTGCATCGGCGCCAGTTCGCGCGTGGACAGGACAAAGGAAGATCCGGCGATCAACTCTGCGGCCACGGACCTGCTCCCCGCCGATTCCGGGCCAAGGATAACATAGGTGCGGCTGCAACCAACCCGGACTTGCTTCGCTTGAGGCCGCAAAGCGGTTCGCTGCTGCCCAAGATAGGGCGGGGAAAATCGGCAAGGATAGGACACCCAGCAAAAGAGGAGTGTTCCATGTCTCGCCTTGCTTCCGTCTTCCGTGCAGCAACCCTTTCGGTGGCCCTGGCTGCCCCCGTCGTCGCGCAGGATACGACACCCATTCCTGTCGATCCAATGCCGCCGATCACGCGCTCTGTCCTGCAGAAACTCGACGTTGCGGACACCGGGTTCGAGGCGAGCCTCGTTCTCGTCGACTTCGCGCCGAACGTCGCGGCTGGTCGCCACACGCATCCGGTCGCCGTGTCGGCTTATGTCATCTATGGCAGCATCGAGATCGAACTGGAGGGCGAGGCCGCAAAGCGCTTCGCGGCGGGCGACTCCTTCACGGTGCCCGCGAATACCGTCCATGACGAACGGACAGGCGCGGCAGGAGCCAAGGTCGTCGCCAGCTTCGTTGTGCCGACGGGTGTGCCCCTTGCGGTGCCGACGAACTAAGCGCGGCGCCAGCCGCGCCCAAGCACCGACGCGGCTTGGGCGCTCGCTGGACCGCGTTGGTCTGCGCATGGAATTGCACGCACGGGATACAGATCCCTCCACATCATGCGGCGGGTGCGCGCTGGCGGTCTGGTACGTCCTGATGGACATTGAAGGCAGGCCCGCTGCGCGAGAAAACGCCTCCCCGCGCAGGCTTCGGCGTCAAGGCGGCCGGCTTGCTTTGTGCAATTCCTAACGATTCGTTAAATCGACCTTGCAAGCCCTTGATCTTGCTGGACCTGGATCCTGTCCACACGTGCGACACACGGGGACCGCCCCTTACCCCCGCGTCTTTGCTCCCGGGCTGACACGGGCCGCAGGGTCGGTCAGGCGGGTGGTCTCGGCGCCCGAGATCAGGTTCCTCT
>CAZVIS010000506.1:0-2119 GCA_964627355.1 uncultured Rhodobacterales bacterium | reverse complement strand
GCGGCGGTGGCGATGCCGTCGAGGTCGTCCTTGGCCTGCCGGAAGTGGGTCTGCAGCTTGTCCACCCGTTCGACCACCATCTCCACATCGCGGTGGAGGAGGCGCAGGGTGGACCGGATCACCCCCGCCTGCTCGCGCATCCGCGCGTCCTTCAAGACCGCGCGCAGGGTGTTGAGCGTCGCCATGCAGGTGGTGGGCGAGACGATCCAGACGCGCGCCGCGAACCCCTCGCGCACCACATCCCCAAAGTTCGCATGCAGCTCGGCATAGACCGCCTCGGACGGCAGGAACATCATCGCGCCCTCCGCCGTCTCGCCCTCAACAATGTAGCGCTCGGCGATGGCGCGGATATGGGCGCGGACGGCGGTGCGGAAGTTGCGCTCGGCTTCCACTTTCTGCGGCGGCGTGGCGGCGCGGCGCAGGGCCTCATAGGCTTCCAGAGGGAATTTCGCGTCGATGACGATGGGGCCGGGGGGCTGGGGCAGGTGGATCAGGCAGTCGGCGCGCTTGCCGTTCGTCAGGGTCGCCTGGAAGGAATAGGCGTCGGGCGGCAGCGCCTTCGTCACGATGTCGTTGAGCTGGATTTCCCCGAAGGCGCCCCTTGTCTGCTTGTTCGAGAGAATGTCCTGCAAGGACAGCACGTTGCCCGACAGCTTCTCGATATTGGCCTGAGCGCGGTCGATGGTTTCCAGCCTTTGCTGGAGTTCCCCGAGACCCCGCGCGGTGCGGGTGGCTGACCCCTGCAGGCTTTCCGTCATCCCCCGTGCCACCTCGGCCAACCGCGCCTCCATCAGCGCCAGCGTCCGCGTCTGGCTTTGCGCCTGCGCGTCGGATACCGCCGAGAGGCCGCCGAACAATTGCTGCTGCCCGTCGGACAGGGCCTGAACGCGCCCGCCGATCTGTCCCATCTGCTGCGCGAGGTATGCCGTTATCTGCGCCGACTGCCCCGCCCGACGCAGCCCGATGAAGAGCAGCACCACAATCAGCAGCACCACGGCGGCCCCGGCCAGAAGGGCCAGCGTCAGCGGGTCTGACGTATCGACTGTATAGGTCCCAACCTGCATCATCGCCGCCCGAACAGCCGTTCGATCTCGTGGAGTTTCAGCTCGACATACGTGGGTCGCCCGTGGTTGCATTGGCCCGACAGCGGCGTCGCCTCCATCTCGCGCAAGAGGGCGTCCATCTCGTCCGGGCGCAGCGCGCGGTTGGCGCGAACCGATCCGTGGCAGGCCATCCGGCTGAGCACCGCGTCGATGCGGGCGCGGAGGGGGAGGGTGGTGCCGCCCTCGGCCAGCGCATCCAGAATATCCCGCAGCAGGGGCGCGGCATCGACGGGGCCGAGGAGGGCGGGCGTCGCGCGGACGCAGACGGCGCCGCCGCCGAAGGGTTCCACCGTCAAGCCAAGGGTGGCCAGATCCTCCGCTGCCTCGATCAGCCGCGCCGCATCGGTCGGCGCCATCTCGACGATCTGCGGCAGCAGAAGGGCCTGCGCCGCGATCCCGGTCTGGGCCTGTGCCTTCAGTCGCTCGTAGACCAGCCGCTCATGCGCGGCGTGCTGGTCCACGATGACCACGCCATCCGCCGTCTGGGCCACGATGTAGGTGCCGTGAAGCTGCGCGCGGGCGTGGCCGAGGGGCGGGGCCTCGGCGGGTTCGGACGGCGGGGGCAGGGGCGCCTCGGCAAAGCCGGGGGCGGGGGCCAGCGCGGCGGTCGCCAAGCGCAACGCCGTCTGCGAGGGGCGGTCCATCTGATAGACGCGCGGCGCCTGCATGGCTGCGAGCGTCGCCCCCGCTACCGTACTGGAAGCCCGGTGCCCCGCAGCCAATAGCGCCTGCCGCAGGCCCGAGACGATCAGGCTCCGCGCTGACTCGGGTTCGCGGAAACGGACCTCGGCCTTGGCAGGGTGAACATTCACGTCCACGCGGGCGGGGTCGGTGGTCAGGGTCAGGACGGCGGCAGGGTGGCGGTCGCGGGGCAGGGTGTCGAAATAGGCCGCCCGCAGCGCCCCCATCAGCATCCGGTCCAGCACCGGGCGCCCGTTCACCGCCAGATGTGCCTGACCCGAAGACCCCCGCGAATAGGTCGGCAGGGCGGCATAGCCGGTCAGCCGCATCCCCTC
>CAZVIS010000505.1:0-2120 GCA_964627355.1 uncultured Rhodobacterales bacterium | reverse complement strand
ACCTTCACCCTCTCCGAGCCTGAGAAGAAGCCCGCCGACTATTCCAATGCGGACAGCTTCTTCAACCTTCCCGAAGCAGATGACGACGACGAGGATGACGACGACGATTCGGGCCCGATCCGCTGAGGACGGCCTGATCGGCAATTGTTGACCGCTCGGCCAGGGTTGCACTGGCAGGACGCGCGCACCCCGTGCTAGCCTTCACGTGTCTGCGGTCGGCCTCGGCTGCAGCGGTCATTCCTAGCAATGCGGGAGGCGTCGTCATGCCCACAACCGACAGCCCGAACGCGCGGCTCAGCCTCGCGGCTGGGGCCTTGGCCCTCGCGGTGGCGCTTGGCGGCGCGCTCTCCACACAATTCCTGGACGCAGGCCTGACGGTCCCTGTGCTGCGCATCCTGTTCTGGGTGGTGGCAGGGCTGGCGGCCCTTGGAATCATCCTCGGCGCTGCGGGTGGGCTACGGGGGGCGGCGCGGACCGGTACGCTTCTTTCGGTGGTCACGGGGCTGCTTCTGGCGGCCTTTGCCACCTACAGCAGCTTTGACGAACAGCCGTCAGCGCCCGCCGACAGCGCAGCCCCGGCGGCGACAGGCACCACCGGGGGATAGACGCGCGGGGAATGGACTGGCGCCCGGCGTCAGCTGACGTCCAGCTTGCCGTCGCCGCGAGCCCGCAACAGCCACGTCGTGCCCCCTGACCGCAGCACCGTCGACGTCGTCGCCGTGACCAGCAAGGGCACCGCCCCGATGATCGCCTTTGCCGAGCCGACGTTCGTCGGGTTGCCCTTCACCGTCGCGTTCACGTTCCCGGTATAGCCCCAGAGGGCGTCCGCCGACTTGGCGTAGCAGGTGAAGTTGTTGACGAAGAGCGCACCCTTCGCTTTCTCCGAGGTGCCGCCGTACTCGAAACTGTAGACCAGCTCAAAGTCGATGCAGTCGACGCCATACAGGTTGGTCACCTTGTATCGCCAGCTCCCGGTCCTGGTCTTCCACCCCGACAGCTCGGTGAACTTGAGGTTTTCCGGAACGGCCGAGCAGAAGCTGGACGAGGTGCCCGAACTAGCCTTGTTGTCCTTGACGATGTCCCAGGCGGTCTTGCCTGCGTTGACGATGGCGCCGATCATGTCGGCGGTTGTTTCCTCGCCCATAGGGCCCTCCGAAAATCAAGAATGCTGAATAGGTGAATAGCTTCTGAACAGGCCCTCAAGACGGCGAGGTCGAGGTGTCCTTGAAGACATAGCGCTTGTCCATGTCGTCCTGAGCCAGCGCCTCCAGCTGCTCCACGACTTTCTTTTCGTCTTTGTCCTTGGCGTCTTTCTTCTTCTTGCCAAGGGCAGAAAGCAGCGACTTGAGCGTACTGTCGAAATCCTCGGCCTCTTTCGAGACGGCCTTGCTGACGTCGGAAAAGACCTTCTTCAGGTCACCGTCCTTCTTGGGATCGATCTTCAGCTTGTCCACGAGGGACTCGAATCGCTTCTTGAAATCGTCTGCCATGGTGCAACTCCGCTGGGCAATCAACCACGGGGCGAGAACCCCCGCGAATCAAAAGTCTAGGGGCTTGCGGGGACCGGGCAAGGCAAATCCGCGTCATCTCTGTCACCTCGGCAGCTTTCAGCACGTTGGCAGGTCATCGGGCGTAGCGGTCCTGCGGCAGGCGCAACATCAGGTTGGGATCAGGGCTGACCGCCGCCCAGACCGGCCAGAGGCTGCGGTGGCCCACGCCGAAGAAGTTCCCGCGCTGGCCCAGCAGGGTGCTGATGACCTGAAAATGCAGGTGTGCGGCCCATCCGCCATTTTCAGGCCAGTCGCCGAAATGCGCGACGATCTGCCCCGCCGCAACCGCCTGCCCTTCCCGGCACAGCCCCGGCAGCGTTCCCGCCAGATGCCCGTACAGCGTCCAGAACCGCAGGCCCCCCACCTCGTGCCGCAGGAACAGGGTGTTGCCATAGTCCAAGGGGTCGGCGTTGTAGGCCACCGTCTCGACCACGCCTGCCAGCGGCGCGCGGACCGGGGTTCCTGCGGGGGCAAAGACGTCGATGCCCAGATGCACCGTCCGCCGTTCCGGGCTCGCCGCATCGGCGAACTGGGGCGTCTCATAGACCGTCCGATCCTCGGCATAAAGGC
>CAZVIS010000504.1:0-2130 GCA_964627355.1 uncultured Rhodobacterales bacterium | reverse complement strand
ACCGCGTCCATGCCGCCCTGATAGACGTTCTCGGCCACCATCTGCCGCAACTCCTCTTCCCGCCCCGGGGGCGTGTCGAAGCGGCTTTCCCAATGCCAGAAGGTCCGGTCGCCATCCGTCACCGGCACCAGCCGCACATGGGCCACGTAGTTCAGCAAGGGCACCGGCGTCTCCAGAAGGCAGTAGGAGAACGCCATGTCCGCATCCGACAGGGTCAAGAGCAGTTCCCGCAGTTCCGACCCGTCCTGCAAATGGAACCGGCGGACACAGCCGATCCGGTCGCTCGTCTGGCCCTTCTCGATCACCGAATCCTTCACGATCGGATGCCAGCGGTCATGCCCGTTGAAGTCGCGCAGGACCTCCCAGACCGCCTCGACCGGGGCCTCCAGCACCGTCGATTTCACCACCCTGACCATCAGCCCGCCATCTGCCGCTTGAGGCTGTTGAACCCGGCCTGGAACACGTCTCGACCGATGCCCGAGACCAGCCCCTCCGCCTCGGCCTCGGCACAGTCGAACTCGGCGGTCCATTCGGCGAAGGTGCGGTCGCCGTCGGTCACCGGGGTCAGGCGGATGGTCGCCACATAGTCGGTGAGCGGCATGGGGGATTCGAGGATCGAGTAGGTGCAGAAGAAGTCGTAATCGCTCAGCCCCAGCAGTTTCTCCCGCAAGTGGTCCCCGTTCTGCAGGTGGAAATCGCGGACGCAGCCGATGCGGTCGGCGGGCTCGCCATTCTCGATCCGGCTGTCGCGGACGGCAGGAACCCAGCGGGGAAGCGCGTTGAAGTCGCGGATCCGCTCCCACACCCGGGCCGCAGGCGCGTCGATCACGGTCGAGACATAGACGCGCGGCATCTACTTCTTCTCCTCGGGCTTTTGCGCGGCCTTCTTGGCGTCCTGCGCCACGCGGGTCATGTCGGCGGCCTCGCGGATCAGGCCGCCCTGTTTCGCCAGCGTGCCGCCCTCGATCCCGATGTCGGACAGAAGGCTGTCGATCAGCGGCGCCTGAACGCGGTAGCGGAGGGCGGAGTTGATGACCTCGTCGGTAGGGCTGGCGCTACCTGACCCCTCGCCCCCGCCCATGCCAGCAAGCTGCATGATCCGGATATCCTGGATCTTCTCCAAGGGCTTGACCGAGGCCGCGACGATCCCCTCGACATGCTCCAGCATCTTGCGCTTGAAGAGGGAATGCCGCGCCTCGTCGGTCAGGATGTTCTCGGCCTCGTTGATCAGCTTGGCGGCCTCGGCTTCCACCGCATGGCGGATCGCGGCAGCCTCCGCCATCAGGCGGGCTTCGGCGGCGGCCTTTTCGGCCATCAGCACATCGATGGACTTGCGGCGCTGCGCGGCCTCGGTCTCGCGCACCGTCTTGACCTTTTCCTCGGCCTGCGCGGCCAAGGCGCGGCCCGCATCGGATTCCGCCCGCGCGGCAGATTCCTCCAGCGATTTCTTGTAAAGGGCGATGGCCTTCTCCATCTGCACCGTCTCGACTGCCCGCTCGCGCTCGACCTCCAGCCGGCGGCGTTCCGTCTCGTGCCCGATGCGGATTTCGTCCAAGGACCGCTCGCTGGCGATCCGCGCCCGTTCCACATCCTCACGGCTCTCGATTTCCGCCTCGCGGAGCGCCTGCACGCGGGCAATTTCCAACTGTTCAAGGCTGCGACGCCGTTCCAGACGCGCGGCCTCGACGCTCCGCTCGCGCTCGACCTCCGCCGTCTCCACGTCGCGCTTGGCGGTGATCTCGGCCTGCTTCACGGTCGCATCCGCCGCCGTCGCGGCGCGCCGCGCTTCCGACAGCGCCACGACGCGGGCCTGCTCGGCCTCTTCCACGGCGCGCTTGGCCCCGATCCCGGTCACCTCGCGCGTCTTCTGGCTGGCGATGCGCTGCTCTTCCAGCTTCAGGTCCGCCGCGATCCGCGCGCGCTCCGTCGCCTCGCGCCGGGCGATCTCGGCCCCTTCCAGTTCCTTCTCGCGGGCGATCTCGCGGGCACGCACGGCCTCTTCGGCGGCGATCCGTTCGGCATCCGTCGCCTGTTTCGCAGCAATCTCCGCCGCCTCCACCGCCTGCGTCCGCGCGATTTCCAGTTCGCGGATCCGCTGGTCCTCGGAAATCCGCGCCTCGTTGACCTGCG
>CAZVIS010000503.1:0-2131 GCA_964627355.1 uncultured Rhodobacterales bacterium | reverse complement strand
CCTACCACTTCGCCGGGCGGGACGTTGCGGCGATGGACGCCGACACCCGGGCGCGTCTGCGGCGGGCGCATTTCGGCTTTATCTTCCAGCGCTATCAACTGCTTGCCGACCTTGACGCGCAGGCGAATGTCGAGATGCCGGCGGTCTACAATGGCACACCAGGAGGGGCCCGCCGCAGGACGGCGACCGAGATCCTTGGGCGGCTTGGCCTCTCGGACCGGCGTCACCATCGGCCTTCGGAACTGTCGGGGGGCCAGCAGCAACGGGTATCGGTGGCCCGCGCCCTCATCAACGGGGGCGAGGTGATCCTTGCGGACGAGCCGACTGGCGCCCTCGACAGTACCTCGGGGGCCGAGTTGCTTGCGCTGCTCGACGATCTGCACAGGCGCGGGCACACCATCGTCATCGTCACGCATGACCCGCAGATTGCCGCACGCATGGACCGCGTGATCGAGATTCGCGACGGGCGCATCATCAGCGACACGCGCAAGCGCCCCCGGATCGAAACCCCCCGCCTGACCCTGCCCGACGCCGCGCGGGGCGGTCCGTTGGCGTGGCTGGACCGGCTGCGTGAGGCGTTCCGGATGGCGCTCCGCGCGATGCTCGCCCACAAGCTGCGCAGTTTCCTGACCATGCTCGGCATCATCATCGGCATCGCCTCGGTCGTCCTGATGGTGGCGCTTGGCACCGGCACGCAGTCGCGGGTGCTGGAGAACATCGCCTCGATCGGCACCTCGACCATCGAGATCCGCAAGGGTTCGGGCTTTGGCGACCGGCGGGCGAATGCGATTACCACACTGGTCCCATCCGATGCCACCGCGTTGGCCAGCCAGCCCTATGCCCTGTCCGTCTCGCCCGAGGTTTCGACCTCGCTGCGCGCCACGCGGGGCAGCGTCAGCACGGGGGTGCAGGTGCGGGGCGTGGGGGGCGACTATTTCAACGTGGGCGCCTTCACCCTGCAGGCGGGGGCGACCTTCGGCGAGCGGGCGGTCGAGACGACCGATCAGGTCGCCGTGCTGGACGACAGCGCCGCCAAGACCTTCTTCCCCGATGGCAGCGATCCGGTGGGGCAGACACTGCTTCTGGACCGCGTGCCCGTCCGGATCATCGGTGTGGTGAAGCCCGCGGGCCAGAGCTTTGGCCCCCAGACCCCGCGCGTCTATGTCCCCTACACCACGGCAGGAACGCGGCTGACCGGGACGACCACGCTCGACAGCATCTCGGTCCGGGTGAGCGACGACTACGACATGCAGACCGCGGAACAGCTGATCGCCGACCTGATCCGCACGCGGCATGGCAAGCAGGACTTCTTCACCATCAACTCGGACACCATCCGCAACACGATACAAAGCACGGCGCAAACGCTCAGCCTGCTGGTCGGGGGGATCGCGGTCATCAGCCTGGTGGTGGGCGGGATCGGGGTGATGAACATCATGCTGGTCTCGGTGACCGAACGCACGCGCGAGATCGGGGTGCGGGTGGCAGTGGGGGCGCGGCGGTCGGATATCCTGTCGCAGTTCCTGATCGAGGCGGTGCTCGTGTGCCTGATCGGGGGGGTGATCGGGGTGGCGCTGGCGATGGGGGCGGGGTTCATCGCGGCGCAGTTCGTCAGCGTGCTGCGGCTGGAGTTCTCGCCGCTGGTGGCCGGTTCCGCCTTTGCGGCGGCGAGCGCCATCGGGGTGCTGTTCGGCTACCTCCCCGCCCGGTCCGCCTCGCGCCTCGATCCCGTCGTCGCCCTGGCGCGGGACTGATGGACGGCGGGCGCAGAGGCCACTACCCTGTGCCCGGTGAAGGAGCCCCCGATGGACGAGACCCCCGCCTACCGCGTTCTGGCCCGCAAGTACCGCCCCGCGACCTTCGCCGACCTGATCGGGCAGGACGCGATGGTGCGCACGCTGAAGAACGCCTTCGCGGCGGACCGGATCGCGCATGCCTTTGTCCTGACGGGCGTGCGGGGGGTGGGCAAGACGACCACGGCGCGGATCGTGGCCAAGGGCTTGAATTGCATCGGTCCCGATGGGCAGGGCGGCCCCACGACCGAACCTTGCGGCATCTGCGACCCTTGCCGTGCGATCACCGAAGGGCGGCATGTCGATGTGCTGGAGATGGACGCGGCCAGCCGCACCGGCGT
>CAZVIS010000502.1:0-2131 GCA_964627355.1 uncultured Rhodobacterales bacterium | reverse complement strand
GGGCGGGCGTGTCGCTGTCGATGCCCACATCGTTCGCGTTGGACCAGGGCGAAAGCCGGATCCCGGTCCGCCCCGCCCCCATCTGGCCAGCCACCGCCGCCACCACTTCGCTGAGGAAGCGGACACGGTTGGCAATCGGGCCGCCGTAGGCGTCGGTCCGATGGTTCGAGGTGTCGCGCAGGAACTGGTCGATCAGATAGCCGTTCGCCGCGTGGATCTCGACCGCGTCAAAGCCCGCCTCGCGGGCCGACCGCGCGGAATGGGCGTAGTCGGCCACCACCCGCGCAATCTCGGCCGTCTCGAGCGCCCGGGGCGCCGAGGTTTCCAGAAATGCGCCGTTCACGAAGGTCCGCGACTTGGCGGTGATCGCCGAGGGGGCCACCGGGGCCGCGCCCCCATGCAGGTCCACATGGCCGATCCGGCCGACGTGCCAGAGCTGCACCGCTATCGTTCCGCCACGCGCATGGACGGCATCGGTGACCTTCCGCCAGGCCGCCACCTGCTCGGGCGTGTGGATCCCGGGGGTGTCGGCATAGCCGCGCCCCTCGGGGCTGATCTGGGTGCCTTCGGTCACGATCAGGCCCGCGCCCGCGCGCTGCGCATAGTATTCGACGTGCAGGGGGCCGGGCAGCCCGCCCTTGGCCCGGTTGCGGGTCAGTGGGGCCATGACGACCCGGTTCCTCATCTCGATGTCACCGGCCTTCAGGGGAGTGAAGAGCTTGTCGGTCATGTCCATCATCCTTTATGGCTTGGACACTCAACGTAACTCTGCACCGCAGCATCACAAGCCGGAGGTCTGTGCATCCCCGCCCTGCACCCTGTGCAAACCGCGCCGCGTGACCTGTAGCCTGATGCCGTCCAGCGCCCGTACCGTCAGATGCGCGACAGGGACCGGGGGGTCCCCCGCAGACGCAAAGCGAAAGGCGCGGAGCATACAGGCCAGCAGCACCACCCCTTCCGCCATCGCAAGACCCGCGCCTGTGCAAACCCTCGGGCCGCTGGAGAAAGGCATGTAGGCGTCACGGGCCGAAGTGCGGCCTGCGTCGGTCTGCCAGCGGTCGGGGTCGAAGGCGTCGGGGTTCGCCCACAGGCGCTCGTGCCGGTGGAGATGCCAAGGTGAGAGAACGATCTGCGCACCGGGGGGGATGGCGCGGCCCCGGAACTCCTCGGGCCGCAAGTTCTCGCGCACCATCATCGGGACGGCAGGGTAAAGACGCAGTGTCTCGCGGAAGACGTCGCGTGTGAACTTCAGGCGGGAAAGGTCTGAAAAGGTAGGGGTTTCGCTCAGGGTCGCGACCTCTTCCGCCACCCGCTCCTGCACCTCCGGATGCGTGGCGAGCAGATAGAGGCCCCAAGCGAGGGCCGAGGCACTCGTCTCGTGCCCCGCCAGAAAGAAGATCGCCACCTGATCGACCATCTCTCCGGTCGCAAAGCCCTGCCCCGTCTCCGGGTCCACCGCCGTCATGATCTTGGTGGCGAGGTCGTCGGGCGCCGTCCCCGCCGCAATCGCCTCTGCCCGCGCCGCGCACAGCCCCTCGATCAGTGCCCGTATCCGCGCCGCCGTCGCCCTCGTCGTCCGCCCATGCAGTCGAGGAAACCACCGCGGCAGGCGCACGAAGGCTGCAAGGTTCAGGATCGGCTGCGCCCGCTGATGCGCGCGGAACTCGCGAAACACGGCCCCTGCGGTGGCATCCTCGATCGGCAAGGAAAAGAGCGTCCGGAAGATCACATCCGCCGCCGCATGGCTCGCAGCCTCTTCGACCTCGACCACCCCCTCGGCTATCCGCCCCGCCGCCGCCTGCCCCGCCGCCCACATCGCTGGGAAGGTGTCGCGAAGGCGCCCGCCTTCGAAGGCCGGGTCGATCAGGCGGCGCTGGCGTTTCCAGAGTTCGCCGTTCGTAACGAAAACCGACTGCCCGAGCAGCGGGCGCAGCCCCTCTCCCACACGGTCCGACTTGGGGAAATCCTCGGGGCGTTCGTTCAGGACGCGGGCGATCAGGGCGGGATCGTTGCACAGGTAGCTGCGGAAGAAGGGCGTCCGGAACTCGGCCATCCAGGCGCGGTACAGGCGCGCGGGCTGTGCCGACAGGATGTCCTGCCGGAACAGCCGCAGATACCGCCAGAGCGGCAC
>CAZVIS010000501.1:0-2139 GCA_964627355.1 uncultured Rhodobacterales bacterium | reverse complement strand
CCTCCCCCGCCCTCGTGGAACGCTACAACCGCGCGCTGAAGCATCTCACCGGCAAGAGCACGCAACTCACCGATTTCCACATCGACATCTCGGGCTATTCCCCCGAGATCGGGGATGAGTTGCAGGATGACCTCTACCTCAACCCCAACGGCTGCAACCGGCAGTTCATCCTGCTGACCACGGCGCAGAAGACGGCCCCGCTTCTCAACATCAGGTTCTCCACCAGCCGCGGCATCCTGCGGCAGTTCATCGAGACGAACGAGGCGCAGCTTTTCGCGCTGACCGCGCGGGATGCGGTGGCGGGGGAGTTGCAGAATTCGGTCTATGAGGTGTCCTCTCCTGCAAAGCTCTTCGATATCCGGCGCATCACGGTCGAGGCGGATACGATCGGCGGGCATGTGGCGGATGCGGGGAAGCTTGCGGCCCTGATCGAGCGGTTCCGGAAAGAACCCGACGGCTGGCGCGACGATGTGCTGATCGCCGAGATGATCGGCCTTGCGAAAAAGACCGGCGACGTGACGCGGGTGCCGATCCATCTGCCTGCGATGGCCTTCGAGCAGGCGAATTTCTGGACGGCGCATTTCGGCGGGCTGTACCTCTTCCGGTCGGTCAAGGCTCCGGCGGCAATCAGCGTGAAACCCCGGGCCGAAATCGGGAAACTGCCGATTGCGAACTCTTTTGACCTGACGATGCGGAACCAGATCGCGGACTGGCTCTTGCGCAATGAACTGGCTGAATCGGTGATCGAGGCGCGGGGGATGGATGCGGCGGGGGTGCTGCGGCAGAAGATGGACTTCATCCTGGTCGATGCGGCGGATGCCCTTGGCCTCGACCTCGGCAACGCCACCCGTACCGACCTGCGCAAGATTGCGCACCGCCTCGGCTCGGCCCTGCCGGACGAGTTTCAGGGGCTGGCGAGCCTTCTGCGGTGGGTCGAGGGCAGCGGCGACTGGCCCGAGATCACTTCGGCGCACCCGTCCTTCTTCTACACGCTGCGGTCAAAGCCCCACGCCGACCGCGATCTGGTGAACATGCTGCTGTCCGAGTTGAGCCCGCTGGACGTGAGGCAGCTTTTCATCACCCACAAGGAAAAGTTCTACGCCGACTACGCGACATGGAGTGACCGCAAGCGGCAATATGTGGTGGATTTCCTTGCAAGGGAGTATGCGGTGGACAAGGCGGGCGCGCGGGCGGCGCTGTTCGGGGCGGAACCGGAGATGGGAACGCCCGAGCGGCCCGATCCGAAACCCAGCCCGTCCATGGTCGATCTGGTCGGCCCCTGGGGCGCGGTAAGGAGAACGCGGCGATGATGGCCTTCGTGCGGCTCGCGGTCATGGGCCTGATCGTCATGACCGTGTTCTATCTTCTCCTCGGCATCTACGTCCGGTCCCTGCGGCGCGAGCGGCTTGAGGAGATCTGGGAGGAACAGGGCCGCATCGGTGACCGTGACGACTTCGTTCGGGCGGGGATGGCCGCCTACAACAAGTCGCTGAGACCCAAGCTGTTGATCTTCGTCTACATCATCCCCACCATTCTGTTCGTCGCCACGATCTACTTCACCAACTACCAGTAGGGACCGATCATGCGCTGGATCAAACGGACCTTCTTCGGCCTGATCGCCCTCTTCGTGGTGCTGGTCCTGCACTACAACCTGCCGCAGCGCGACATCGTCTACGTCACGCAGGTCTCGGTGAAGTACGAGACCTTCGGCGAGAATTCGTGGTTCTGGGCCTCGCCCGAGATCGGCGCGAACATTTCCGAGAACATGGTGCAGCGCGACATCCGCTTCATCGACACGCTGCGGCCGAACGGGCGGACCTCGATCTACCGGAACGAGGATACCGGCTGGTCCTGGCCGCCCTATTTCAAGTTCGACAGCGCGGACCTTCAGGCCGAGGCGTCGAACCTGATTACCCCCCCGAACGCAGAGCCCCGCTGGGTCGCGATCACGCATTACGGCTGGCGGATCCCGTATTTCAACATCTACCCGAATGCCGTGGGGATCGCCCCGGTGGCCGGGCCGGACGTGGTGCTGATCCCCTGGCTCAACATCGTGATCCTTGTGTTGCTCGCGGGGCTGCTGTTCCTGATCTGGCGGATGCTGGCGCAGTTCCGCGAGCGGGTGCTCGACCCTGCCGC
>CAZVIS010000500.1:0-2161 GCA_964627355.1 uncultured Rhodobacterales bacterium | reverse complement strand
GAGGTGGCGGGCTGCGGCGACCCGGCGCTGCGACTGAACGGCGGGGGCGCGGGGCCGGTGAGCCCCGAGTGGATGATCCCCAAGGCCTTGTGGCTGAAGCGGAACCAGCCCGAGATCTGGGCCAAGGCCGCGAGGGTGGGCGAGTATCAGGACTACCTGACCCTGCGCCTGACCGGCCGGTGGGCCGCCAGCCTGAACAATGTCACGATGCGATGGCATTACCAGACCGAGGCCGGGGGCTGGCCCCTGTCGATGCTCGACCGGCTGGGGCTGGCGGACCTTGCAACCCGCTGGCCGTCCGAGATCGTCGCTCCGGGGCAGGTGATCGGGCCGCTGACTGCCGATGCGGCGCATCATCTGGGGCTGAGGGCGGGGACGCCCGTGGTGCAGGGCGGCGCGGATGCCTTTATCGGGATGATCGGGCTGGGGGTGACGAAAGCAGGGGATCTCGCGATGATTACCGGGTCGTCGCACCTGCACCTTGGGGTGGCGGACCGTAACGTCCACGCCCCCGGCGTCTGGGGCACCTACATGGATTGCGTCTATCCGGGCCGTCCGATCATCGAGGGGGGGCAGACCTCCACGGGGTCGGTCATCGCCTGGTTCAAGCGAAGCTTCGCCGAGCATATCGACTTCGACACGCTCAACGCGCAGGCAGCAGCGATCCCGCCGGGGGCCGAGGGGCTGGTGGCGGTGGACCACTTCCAGGGCAACCGCACGCCCCACACCGATCCCCTCGCGCGGGGGGCGATCACGGGTCTGACGCTGAAGCACACCCCCGCGCATGTCTATCGCGCGCTGGTCGAGTCCGTCTGCTTTGGCACCCGCGCGATTGTCGAGACCTTTGGCGCCGCCTTCACTGCGCGCCGGATTGTTGTTGCGGGCGGTGCCACCCGCGCGCCCTTCTGGCTGCAACTTCATGCGGATACACTCGGCCTGCCGCTGGAACTGACCGAGGAGACCGAGGCCTGCGCGCTCGGCTCCGCCATCCTGGCCGCCCACGGCGCGGGGCACTTCCCCACCATCGACGCCGCCTGCGCCGCAATGGTCCGCACGGCCCGCGTGATCGAGCCCGACATGGCCGCCCACGCCGCCTACGCCCCGATCTACGCCCGCTACCGCGCCGCCTATCCGGCCTTGAAACCCTTGCGAGAGGCCGAATGACCAACACCCCTGCCCTTTCCCGCTACCGCACCATGCGGCGCATCCGGTCCTTTGAGGAGCGGGTGGGGGAGCTGTTCCTGAAAGGGCAAAGTGCGGGGTCGATGCTGCACCTTTCCATCGGGGAGGAGGCGGTCGTCGGCATGACCGATGCGATGCAGCCGGGCGACACCTTCACCACGCATCACCGGGGGCATGGCGTGTTCATCGGGAGGGGCGCCGATCCCGCCCGGATGATGGCCGAGATTGCTGGGAAAGAGGACGGATACTGCCGGGGCAAGGGCGGGTCGATGCATATCGCGGACCGTGCGTTGGGGCATCTGGGGGCGAATGCGATTGTCGGCGGGGGGATCCCGCATGTGGTGGGGGCGGGGATTTCCTATCGCAACGCAGGCTCGGGCCAGATCGCGGTGTCGTTCTTTGGCGATGGCGCGATGAGCCAGGGGATCCTCTATGAATCCATGAACATGGCGGCGCTCTGGCACCTGCCGGTCATCTTTGCCTGCATCAACAACCAGTACGGCATGGGGACGCGGGTGGACCGTTCCGCCGGGCACCGCGACTTCCCGGCGCGGGCACAGGCCTTTGGCCTGAACGCCGCTCGCGCTGACGGAGCGGATGTCGAGGCGGTGCATGACGCTGCCACCGCGCTGGTGCAGGCGGCGCGGACTGGCCGCCCGGGGTATCTCGAGATCGACGCCTATCGCTTCTTCGGCCACGCGCGGATGGACAAATCCCCCTATCGCACGCCCGAGGAAGAGGCCGAGGGCCGCGCTCGCGACCCCCTTGCGAAGGCCCGCGCGCGGCTGACCGCCGAAGGCATCGCGTCGGAGGCCGACCTTGGCGGGATCGACGGCGATGCGGCGGTCGAGATGGACCTGGCCCTCGCCCATGCCATCGCCGCCACTCCCCCGGCGCTGAGCACAATGTTCGAGGACGTCTACGCCCCCACCACCCCCGCCCCCCGCCCGCAGGCCGAGCGCCTGCGCGCCGTCCTGTC
>CAZVIS010000499.1:0-2169 GCA_964627355.1 uncultured Rhodobacterales bacterium | reverse complement strand
GGAAACCGGCGGCGGAATACTTGATGACCTCGGATTCCGTCACGCGGCTCAGGTCGTCGGCCACCCCCACCATCGTATAGGCGATCAAGTGCGGCGTGTGGCTGGTGACAGCAAGGACAAGGTCATGGTGCGCGGCATCCATCTCATCGACCTTTGCCCCCATGCCGACCAGCAGCGCGCGCAGCCGCGCCACCACCTCGGGGTCGGCATCTGGTGCGGGCGTCAGCAGCCACCAGCGGTTGACGAAAAGGGTGGCGAACCCCGAACGGGGTCCCGAATGCTCGGTCCCCGCCAGGGGATGCCCCGCCACGAAATGCACGCCCGGCGGCACGTGCGGCACCACCGCTTCGATCACCGCCTGCTTCACGGAGCCCACATCCGTCACCGTGGCCCCGGGTGTCAGATGCGGCGCGATCTCGGCAGCGACCGCGCCCATGGCCCCCACGGGGACGGCCAGCACCACAAGGTCAGCGTCCTGCACCGCCTCGCCCACCGTGTCGAAGACCTGGTCGCAGAAGCCCACCTCGCGCGCCTCGTCCCGCGTTGCGGCGGTGCGCGCGTAGCCCACGATCTCTCCCGCGAGCCCCTGCGCTCGCATCGCATGCGCCATCGAGGAGGCAATCAGCCCCAACCCGACAAGGGCCACCCGCCTGTAGATCACGGTCACCGCTTTCCCCGGAACTGCGCCACGGCATGGGTCACGCGGCGGCAGGCGCTCTCATCCCCCACGGTGATGCGCAGGCAGTGCGGCAGCTTGTAGCCCGCGACCCGTCGCACGATCAGGCCCTGTTCCCGCAGCCAATCGTCACAAGCCTCGGCCTCGGCCGCATCGGCGAAACGGGCGAGAACGAAGTTGGCCATGGACACATCCGAGGGCACGCCGATTTCAGCCAGCGCTTCGGCCAGCCAGACGCGCATCCGCGCGTTCTCGGACCGGCAGCGCGCCACCCACTCCTGATCCCGCACCGCCGCTTCTGCCGCATCAAGCTGCGTGTTCGACAGGTTGAACGGGCCACGGATCCGGTTCAGCACGTCGATGATGGCTTTTGGACCATAGCCCCAGCCGATCCGCAGACCTCCAAGCCCGTAGATCTTGGAGAACGTCCGCGTCATGAAGACGTTGTCGCGCGCGGTGGCCAGCGCGGCCCCGCCGTCATACCCCTCGACATACTCGGCATAGGCGCCATCGAGCACCAGGATCGCCTGCGGCGGCAGCCCTTCGGCCAGCCGCTGCATCTCGGCCTGCGAGATCATCGTGCCAGTCGGGTTGTTTGGGTTCGCGATGAACACCAGCTTCGTGCGGTGCGAACAGGCGGCCAGGATCGCGGCGACGTCCGTCACCCGCTCGCGCTCGGTCACCTCCACCGGCGTCGCGCCAACGGCCATGGCGGAAATGCGGTACATCAGGAACCCGTGCTCGGTGAACACCACCTCATCCCCTGGTCCGGCATAGGCCTGGCACAGGAAGGTGATGATCTCGTCCGATCCCACTCCGCAAATGATCCGCGCGGGGTCCAGCCCATGCACCTCTCCGATTGCCTGACGCAGCGGCGCGTGGTCGGTCGAGGGGTAGCGGTGCAGCGTGTGGACCGAGCGCTGAAACGCCTCTTTCGCGCGGTCTGAAGGGCCGAAAGGGTTCTCGTTCGACGACAGCTTCACCGCGTTGGCCATCCCCGGCACATGCGCCGCCCCACCCTCATAAAGCGAAATGTCGAGGATACCGGGCTGGGGCCGGATGGCTTGTGCGGATGCGAGTGTCATCTGGGGCCACCTCCTTGGCCCCCGGCATTTAGCGGGGTGCGTGCCGCAAGGCCAGTGGCAACTTGGCGCCGATCCGCCCCTATTCCTTATGCCGCGTGCCCGCCCGCGCCCCGGCCTGATCGTTCAGCCAGTCCATCGCGGCCAGCATAAGACCCGAGGCGACAAAGCTCATGTGGATCACGGTCAGCCAGTACAGCTCGTTGTCGGTGACGGGCTTCGTCGCCGCGGGATCGCCGATCTCCATGAACCGCTTGAGCAGGTGGACCGCCGAGATTGCCACGATCGAGGCGATCAGCTTCATCTTCAGGCCCGAGAAATCGACCTTGCCCATCCAGTCGGGCCGGTCGCCGCCGTCGTCCACGTCGAACTTGGACACGAAGTTCTCGTAGCCCGAGAAGATCACGATCA
>CAZVIS010000498.1:0-2171 GCA_964627355.1 uncultured Rhodobacterales bacterium | reverse complement strand
AGCGCGAACACCCCCGCGACGGCCAGCGCGACCATCGGTGCGTTCAGGCAGGCGCGCAGCGACAATGCGTAAAACCCCGCCAGCCGGTCGCCCAGCCACACCATCGGCCCATGCCCTTGATCCTCGCGGTGCCCCTTCAGCATCCGGCTGGCCAGCACGGGGCACAGTGTCAGGGCGGTGATCGAGGACAGCAGGACCGAGATGGCAAGGGTAAACCCGAACTCGCGGAAAAGGCCCCCGGTCTGGCCGGGCAGGAAGGACAACGGGATGAACACGGCGGCAAGCGTCGTGGTCGTGGCGATGACGGCGAAGAATACCTGCTGCGTTCCCATCACGGCGGCCGCCCGCGCCCCCATCCCCTCGCCCCGTCGCCGCACGATGTTTTCCAGCACGACGATGGCGTCATCGACGACCATGCCCGTGGCAAGCACCAGGGCAAGCAAGGTCAGGATGTTGATGGAAAACCCCACCAGCCAGATCGCTGCCAGCGTCCCCACCAGCGACACCGGGATCGCGAGCACCGGGATCAGCGTGGCGCGGGCGTCGCGCAGGAACAGGTAGATGATCGCCGTCACGATCAGGACCGAAAGGATCAGCGCGATTTCAACCTCATGGATCGCGCCCTTGATGAAGGTCGCGCTGTCCGAGGTCACGAAGATGCTGACATCGGGGGGCAGGACCCCGCGCAGGTCCTCGATCACCGCGCGGACCGCGTCCGAGATCTCCAGCGTATTGCTTTGCGCCTGCCGGATGATCCCCATGCCGACGCCGGTCTGTCCGTTCGCACGCAGGATGGACTGGCCGGGTTCGGGGCCAAGCGTCACCATCGCGACCTCTCCCAGTCGGACGTCCGGCGCGATTTCCAGCGCCTCGAACTCGGCGGGTGTGGTGACGGTGGCGGTAGTGCGGACAAGGATGCTGTTGCGGCTGGAGCTCAAGCTGCCTGCGGGCGCGTCGAAGGCCACGTTGCGCAGGGCTTCGCGCACATCGGCCAGCGTCAGGCCGCGCCCCGCAAGCTGCATCTGGTCGATGTCCACGCGGTAGACCTGCTCGCGGTCGCCATAGACCTGCAGGTCGGCCACGCCGGGGGCGGACAGCATGCGATCCTCGATCACGTCCTGCACCAGCTGCGTCAGGTCCTGCGGCGACCGCGTGGCCGAGGTGACGGCGATGCGCATCACAGCGTCGGCGTTGGCGTCGGCCTTGACGGTGCGGGGATCGTCGGCCTCTTCCGGCAGCGTGCCCGCGATGCGCGCGATGGCGTCGCGCAGGTCGGTCGCGGCCACGTCGAGGTCCACGTCATCGCGGAATTCGACCGTTACGCGGCTGGACCCAAAGCGCGAGGTGGACGAGATCGACTTGACCCCTGCCACCCGGCCCGCCGCTGCCTCGATCGCAGCGGTGATCTCGCGGTCCACCGTCTCGGGCGCCGCGCCGTCGAAATCGGTGCTGACGGTGACGACGGGGCGGTCCACGTCGGGCAATTCGCGCACCTCGGTTCCGGTGAGGGCGGCAAGGCCTGCCAGCACGATCAGCGCGTTGAGGACAAAGGCCAGGATCGGGCGGCGCACGAACAGCGCCGTGCCCGAATTGGCCAGCGCGCGTTCGTCGGGGGCGAGCTCTACGCTCATCTCACCCCCGCACGGGCGTCGGGGTTAGCGAAGCCTCGGCCCCGTCGCCGGGGGCCAGACGCACCTCGGACCCCGGGCGCAGCGACTGGATCCCTTGCGTCACGACCAGATCGTCCGGCACAAGTTCCGCCTCGACCAGCACCGCGTCGCTGTTGCGCTGCACGATCCGCACCGGCACGCGCGCGGCCTTGCCCTCGCGCACGACCCAGATG
The DNA here is from genome assembly GCA_964627355.1 of uncultured Rhodobacterales bacterium. Lineage (GTDB taxonomy): Bacteria > Pseudomonadota > Alphaproteobacteria > Rhodobacterales > Rhodobacteraceae > JBBQXK01. The sequence continues at coordinate 328 of CAZVIS010000498.1, read as the reverse complement.
AAGGACCCGCCCGCGTCCCACTGGATCGCAAGCGGATCGACCGCCGGATGGCTTCCCCCCGCAAAATCCAGCGCAATCGAAAAGGCCATCCCCGCCCGCAGCGCATCATCCGCATTCTCGATCCGCGCCTGCACAAGAAGGCTGCGGCTGGTCTCGTCCACCCGGTTGTCGAGCGCGCTGATGGTCCCCGCAAGGTCCCGTCCGGGATCGGCCAAGGGCGAGGCGGTTACCGGGTTGCCCAGGGCCAGAAGGCTGACCACCCGCTCGGGCACGCGGAAATCGACGAGAAGGCCCGAGCGATCCTCCAGCCGCGTGATTTCCAGCCCCG
>CAZVIS010000497.1:0-2172 GCA_964627355.1 uncultured Rhodobacterales bacterium | reverse complement strand
ACCGCGACGAGCGGGGCAGCTATGACGGGATCGCCAGCATCGAGATGTTCGAGGCGGTGGGCGAGAAATACTGGCCCACCTATTTCCGCCAGGTGCGCGAGCGGCTGAAGCCCGGGCGCAATGCCACGCTGCAGATCATCACCGTGCAGGAGAAGCGCTGGGAGGTGTACCGCAAGGGCGTCGATTTCATCCAGAAGCACATCTTCCCCGGCGGCATGCTGCCCTCGAAGACCGCGCTGCGGTCCGAGGTGGAGCGGGCGGGGCTGAAAGTCCGCCACTCGATCGAGTTCGGGCCCAGCTACGACCAGACGCTGCGGCGCTGGCACGACACCTTCAACGCCCGCTGGGACGAGGTGGCCAAGATGGGCTTTGACGAGCGATTCCGGCGGATGTGGAATTTCTACCTCACCTCTTGCGCGGGTGCGTTTCAGGGCGGTAACTGCGATGTGACACAGATCACCGTGACCCGGCCGCTCTGACGGCCAACGCCAAAGGACGCCATGCCGACCGCTGCCAAGCTTGTAGCCTCGCTTGCTTTCGCGCTGACCGGATTTCTGGCGGCAGAAGCGTTCAAGCTGGGGATGCCGGAGGGGATGGCCTTTGGGCCGTTCTCGCTGGTGATCGCGGCGATCGGACTGATTTGCGGCTGGCGCATTTCGGGGCGGCTGGCGGGTCATGGCAACCTGGCGTCGGTCGGCTATGGGCTGCGGACATCGGTCACCATCGTGTTCTGGGGTCTGCTCATCTATTCGACCGAGCGGATGATCCAGCGCGCACTCGACATGCTGTACAACGGGCCGATCGAGGCCGTTCTGGGGATATTCCAGCTGATGTTCGAACTGGGGCAGCGGTTGCCTACGCCCGAGGTGCTGACGGTGCTGGTGGTCGGCGGCGTGTTCGGCGGGATCGCGACCGAATGGGCCGGACGGCGCTGGAAGTGAGAGGGACGGCCTTCTTTTACGGAACACTGTGTCACGGGCCGCTGCTGCAGGTGGTGCTGGGGCGGGTGGCGCAGACGCGGGCGGCGCGGCTGGCAGGCTATGCCGTACATTGGGCGCAAGGCGAGGATTTCCCGGTGGCCGAGATCAGGCCCGGCGCCTTTGCCGAGGGCGTCCTGGTCGAGGGGCTGACCGAGGCGGATCAGGCGCGGCTGGACTTCTATGTTGGCGCGTTCTCGGGCAGTGCGCAGGAGATGGCGGTCGAGGTGGACGGGGCCGAGGTGATGGCCCACGTTTCGTTCGCAGGCGAGGGACGGTGGCGTGCCGGCGCGCCGTGGCGGCTGGCAGACTGGCAGGCACGCTTTGGCGATCTGGTGGTGGCAACCGCCGAGGATATCATGGCCCTCTATGGGCAGGCCCCGGCAGAGGCTGTCGCCAGGCGGCGCGAGGTGATGCAGGTGCGCGCGGCAAGCCGGTTGCGTGCGCAAGCGAACCCTGCCCCCGCCGAGGTCCGGCGCGACACTGACCGCGAGGACATCACCGTCGTTGCGCGCAACCAGCCCTACGCCCGCTTCTTTGCGGTCGAGGAATATGACCTGTCCTATCCGCGCTTTGATGGGGCCGAGAGCGCAGTGGTCAATCGCGCGGCCTTCGTCTCGGGCGATGCCGTGACGGTTCTGCCCTATGATCCCGTGCGCGACCGCGTGCTGCTGGTCGAGCAGTTTCGCGCCGGGCCCTTTGCCCGGGGCGACCGGCGGACCTGGTTGCTCGAGGCCGTGGCTGGCCGCATCGATCCCGGCGAGACGCCAGAGGGTGCCGCGCGGCGTGAGGCCGAAGAGGAGGCGGGGCTGGTCCTGGGTGACCTGCTGCCGGTAGCTTCGTACTACTCGTCGCCCGGGGCGAAGACCGAGTTCCTGTATTCCTTCGTGGCGCTGGCCGACCTGCCGGACGGGGCGGCGGGCGTCTTCGGGCTGGCGGAAGAGGCTGAGGATATCCGGGGGCATCTGGTGGGGTTCGAGGCGCTGATGGCGCTGGTGGCCAGCGGCGAGGTCAACAACGGGCCGCTTATCCTGACCGCGCTGTGGCTGGAGCGCGAGAGGGTTCGGCTGCGGGGGATGTAGATCGGGTCCTCTTGTCAGGGTCGGCGGACCGCGCCCGAGCGCGGGGAAAAGCGAAGGCACTGCCTTCGCCCCGCGCCTGCGAGGCGATGCCACCAGACCCGCTAACGCATGAA
>CAZVIS010000496.1:0-2177 GCA_964627355.1 uncultured Rhodobacterales bacterium | reverse complement strand
CAGCCGTCCTGCGCCCGCTTCCACTCGAAATGGACGCGGTTGAAGTTCAGGTTCAATCCCGAGATCGTCGGGTTGTAGCCGACGTAATCGGGCTGTTCGTCGTCGATGAAGGGTACCTCGGGCAGGCTGCCGCCATAGACTAGGAAGCGCCCCGTCACCCCCCGCACCCCTCGCGCCGCCAGCCGTGCGGCAAGGTCGCCAAGTCCATCGGTCGTCAGTGTCGGGTCACCGCTGCCCGCAAGGACAAGGTCACCCTGTAGCATGCTGCCCACAACGGGTCCTGTCGCAAGGACGCGGGTTGCCCAGCGATACTCCGGCCCCAGCCGGTCCAGCGCGAAGAGGGTGGTCAACGCCTTGATGCAGCTTGCGGGCGGCAATGCCCGGCCTTCGTCCAGCCCCTCGATCACGCGGCCTGTGGCTGCGTCGGCCACGGCAAGGCTGACCGCACCGCCCAGTTTCGCCGCCTCGACCAGGGCGGAAAGGCCGGGGCCCGCCGGGGTTGCCTGACCCTTTGGCCCTGCATCAGGGCGGCGTTGGGGGCGAAGCGAACGAAAGGGACTTTCCGCAAATGCCGGCGCTGCCGCAGCGCTTGCAAGTGCGCCCAGCATCCAGCGTCGGGAAACGGCGTCCGATCTGCCCATAGCGCAGACCATAGCGGCCCCGCCCCAGCAGCTTCAAGTCCGCGCAGGCTAGCGGCAGTAGGGCCCCGACCGATAGGCCGCAACGTCGAAATGCAGGTGGTTCTCGTGGTATCCGTCCGACCCGGGGCCAAGCGTGGTGCCGAAGATCCCGCAGGCGGCCTTGTGCGCGCGCCGCAGGATCGCGCCATTCCGGCCCTTGTAGTCGCGCAGCACGTCCAGAGTGCGCCCGTCGGCCAGCACGACGCCCGCAATGTCGATGGCATTGCCGCGCCCATGCTCGCTGACCTTTGCGCCGCGCACGTTGTTGCGGGGGCGGCAGGAATAGCTGGCGGCAACCACAAGCCCCTTGACCTTGGCCCCGGTCGCAGCCGGTTTCAGCCCGCGCTCGATCCACTTTTTCAGGGCGCGGGCAGCGTCACAATCCAGTGTCGCCGGCGTTGAAAGGCGCACCCCGTCCACTTCGGTGACGCGTACTGGCTCGGTTATCCCGCAGCCCTTCACCTTGGCCGGGATCGGCGCGAGTTTCTCGCCTCGGATCGAAGGATCGCCACAGACCGACCCCTTCTTCGGGCGCACGAGCGATTCGCCGGGCCGCACGCGGACCGCTGCCGCCTCGACCAGCACCTCAGGCTCGGCATCCGGTACGCGGCGCTTGGCGAGGGCCTTGGGCCGCTTGGCGGGCCGCAGCGAGGCTGGCAGCGCCGATGCGGCCACCACGGTCGCCACGAGCACCTCTTCCGGGGCCTTCTTCGGCACGTTCTCGGGCTGCGCGAGGTCCGGACGCGCGCGGGGGCGTGCAGACGTCACGGGAACGGTGGCGGGCCGTAGCGTGGCTTCGGGACGACGCGCAGGACGCAAGGGCGGCAACACGGCCGCCGCAGGTACAACCTGCGCTTCACCGGACCGGACGCGGGGTCCAAGGGGCGGCGCCTCGGCGGCGACGAAGGTCAGGACGGCATCCGCTGCCTGCGGAAACCGCGGCGCGTTCGATGTCGAAAGGATCACCTCGGTAGGCACGGGCGGCAGCGCCTCGACCAGACGGTCGCGCGGCGGACGGTCCAAGGGCAGTTTTTCCGATTCGGCCAGCGGACCCGGTGCCAGCTGCGGCAGGACCAGCGCGGCCGGTTCGGGCAGCGGTGGCAACGCCGCCTCGACAAGCGCGCGAAGATCTGGGGTCACAGCGCCCACCCGGCGCAGCGGGCGCTGCAAGGGCGCGTCCTTGACCGCAAGCTCGGCGGGCCGCGGCAGAGGACGAACCACCCCCTCGGCCAGGGCAGCGACCGGGCCAAGGCACAGGATCAGGGCAACGATCACGAATTTGTGCATCACCAAAGGCTACTCGCCCGCAGAAGGCGGGGCAACCGCTCCGACCCGCCCAAAGTCCGGGGCGGCGGTATCTTGCCCGGCCTCGATGATCCCCCGCCGGATCGCGCGGGTGCGGGTGAAGTACTCGTGCAGATGCGGTCCGTCGCCAAGACGGATGGCACGTTGCAGCGCGAACAACTCTTCGGTGAAGCGGCCGAGGATCTCCAGCGT
>CAZVIS010000495.1:0-2182 GCA_964627355.1 uncultured Rhodobacterales bacterium | reverse complement strand
TGGCCGCATGGGTTCGGAAGGAAGCGTCGCATGTCTAACCTCAAGAAGATCTCCATCGACGGCAATATCGTCGAGGTGGATGGTGCGATGACGATCATCCAGGCGGCAGAGGTCGCGGGGGTGGAGATCCCTCGGTTCTGCTACCACGAGCGGCTGACCATCGCGGGCAACTGCCGGATGTGTCTGGTCGAGGTGGTGGGCGGGCCGCCGAAGCCTGCCGCAAGCTGCGCGATGCAGGTGCGCGACCTGCGGCCGGGGCCGAATGGGGAGCCCCCCTTGGTCAAGACCAACTCCCCCATGGTCAAGAAGGCGCGCGAGGGGGTGATGGAGTTCCTGCTCATCAACCATCCGCTTGACTGCCCGATCTGCGATCAGGGGGGCGAGTGCGACCTGCAGGATCAGGCGATGGCTTACGGCGTGGACTTCAGCCGCTACCGCGAGCCGAAGCGGGCGTCGGATGACCTGAACCTCGGGCCGTTGGTCGAGACGCACATGACGCGCTGCATCAGTTGCACGCGCTGCGTCCGCTTTACGACCGAGGTCGCGGGCATCACCCAGATGGGCCAGACGGGCCGCGGTGAGGATGCCGAGATCACGTCCTATCTGAACGAGACTTTGGCGTCGAACCTTCAGGGCAACATCATCGACCTGTGCCCCGTGGGCGCGCTGACGTCGAAGCCCTATGCCTTTACCGCGCGCCCGTGGGAGCTGACCAAGACCGAGACCATCGACGTGATGGATGCACTCGGCTCGAACATCCGTGTGGACACCAAGGGGCGCGAGGTCATGCGCATCCTGCCCCGCAACCATGACGGCGTGAACGAGGAGTGGATCAGCGACAAGACACGCTTCGTCTGGGACGGGTTGCGGCGGCAGCGGCTGGACAGCCCCTACATCCGCGAGAACGGCAAGCTGCGGAAGGCCACGTGGCCCGAGGCGCTGGCGGCGGCGGCAAAGGCGATGAAGGGGAAGAAGGTTGCCGGTTTGGTGGGCGATCTGGTCCCGGTCGAGGCGGCTTACAGCCTGAAAGCGCTGGTCGAGGGGATCGGCGGGCATGTCGACTGCCGGACGGATGGGGCCAAGCTGCCTGCGGGCAACCGGGGTGCCTATGTCGGCACGGCGACCATCGAGGATATCGACAGCGCCAAGATGATCCAGCTGATCGGCACCAATCCCCGCGTGGAAAGCCCGGTCCTGAACGCGCGGATCCGCAAGGCCTGGAGCCTTGGTGCGAAGATCGGGCTGGTGGGCGAGGCGGTGGACCTGACCTACGACTATGCCCATGTCGGCACCGACCGGGCGGCGCTGGTGTCGCTGTCGTCGATGGAGATCTCGGACGAGACGAAGGCCAAGCCCACGGTGGTGATTGTCGGGCAGGGTGCGATTGCCGAGGCGGACGGGGCGGCGGTGCTGGCCCATGCGATGCGGCTGGCCGAGAACTCGAACTCGAAGCTGCTGATCCTGCACACGGCGGCAAGCCGCGTCGGTGCAATGGACGTAGGCTGCGTGACCGAGGGCGGGCTGGCGGCGGCGACCGAGGGGGCGGAGGTGATCTACAACCTCGGCGCGGATGAGGTGGAAATCGCCAAGGGCCCCTTCGTCATCTATCAGGGCAGCCATGGCGACCGCGGGGCGATGCGCGCCGACATCATCCTGCCGGGGGCCGCCTATACCGAGGAGAACGGCCTTTTCGTGAACACCGAGGGGCGGCCCCAGCTTGCGATGCGCGCCGGGTTCGCGCCGGGAGAAGCGAAGGAGAACTGGGCGATCCTGCGGGCGCTGTCGGCGGACCTGGGGGCAGTGCTGCCGTGGGATTCGCTCGCGGCCCTGCGGCGTGCGCTGGTTGCGGCGCATCCGCATCTGGGTCGGATCGACGAGGTGCCGGTGAACGCCTGGTCGCCGCTGCCGCTCGCCGATCCGGCCAAGGCGAGTTTCCGGCCCGCCCTCCGCGACTTCTACCTGACCAACCCGATTGCCCGCGCCTCGACCCTGATGGCGGAACTTTCGCGGCTGGCGGCAGAGCGTCAGGTCACCCCGATGGCGGCGGAGTAGCGGATGGCGCGTCGTCTGACCCTTGCGATGGCGGTGGCGGCCCTGCCCGCTGCGGCCGCCTGCGCGCCGGGGCCTGAGGTCGCGCGCAGCGAGGCTGTCCCTGAGTATCGCGGGATCGAGACGGTGCTTC
>CAZVIS010000494.1:0-2186 GCA_964627355.1 uncultured Rhodobacterales bacterium | reverse complement strand
GCGGCAAGCTCGGCAAAGAGGCCATCGGGGTACTTGCGCAGATAGACGCGCAGTCCCGGCTCATCCCCCGCCGCCCCGGTCTGGTCCCAGAAGAGGCGGTCCTGCCGGTCCTGCTCGGCCCGTCGCGCGGCGGCCTCTGCCTCCAGTTCGGCGGCACGGCGCTCGGCCTGAGCGGTCAGGCGCAGGATCTGGTCGCGGGTGAGAAAGCCGTTCACCGTCTCGGTATTGGCCTGCTGCCATGCGGCAATGGCCGCGCGCGAGCCTGGCCCGAAGAGGCCGTCGATCCCCCTCGGGTTGAAACCCAGCAGCGAAAGCTGCCGCTGGATCGCGCGCCGCTGATCGCGGTTGAGGGCGAGGGCCTCCTCGGCGAGCTTTGCCTTCAGTGCGGGGTCAGCGCGCAGCCGCGGGACCTCGGCCCGCGCCTCGGCGGCATGGCGTCCGGTGGGAAAGGCGGCGAGGTAGCCCTCCAGCGCCTCGGGCGTGGCTTTCAGGCGGGCCTGCGCATAGGCGCGGTCATCCTCGGCGCGGTCGGCGTCGGTCGGGGCAGGGGGCGGGGTGGGCGGTGTGACCTCGGCGGGGCGGAAGGGGAGGCCCTCGGACAAGAAGCCCTCTGCAGTCAGGTCGGGGGCGGCATCCAGCATCGCCGGAACGGGGATCCCGCGCCGCACGACCTCTGTCGCGGCAAAGGCCGCAATCGCCTCGGCCTCGCCACGCACAAGGGTAACGCCCTGCGGGATCGCCACCGGGCCGATCCCCTGCTCAAGGCCCGTTCCAAGCGGCAGGCGCGTGGATTCGGTCCCCAAGAGCACCAGCGCACCCCCCGGGGCCTCAGCCGCGATGGCCAGAATCGTGGAGAGCGAGACGCCGACGCCGCCGACCTGCGCGAGATCTGGGGCACTCGCCTCGGTCCCCAGAATCCAGGCCTCGGTGCCCGAGCGGGCAAAATGCCCAGCGATGACGATGAGCACGCGGTCTCCGGGGGTCACGCCTGCCAGATAGGCCGACAGGCGCGTTCGCATCGTGGCGGTGGCGAGGTCGCCGCCCTCGGTCACATCGAACCCGGCTGCGCGCAGGGCCTCGGCAGCCTCCAGCACATCTGCAGCCCCGGCGATATCGGCAGCGTCGAGGTAGTTCTCGTTGGCCAGGATCAACGCGCGGTCTGCCGCATTCGTTGTGCCCGCCGCCCCGGCGCACAGCGCCACGCCCAGAACCCATGCCCGCATCGCCGTTCCCCCTGCCACCCGGCCGCCAGCTTACCACCGGAGAGACCCTTATCCACAACGCGCGTAGGGCGTAGGCGGTTGCCCGCGCGGGATCAGGACAGCGCGGCGATGATCCCGGGTAGCGCGGCGCGCCAGTCGGGCCTCTCGACCCCGAAGGCGGCAGTGAAGCTGCGGCAGTCGAGGCGGGAGTTCTGCGGGCGGCGGGCGGGGGTGGGGTAGGCGGAGGTCGGGATGTCGTTGATCGTGCAGGGAAGCCCCGCCTGCCCCATGATCGCGCGGGCGAAATCGGCCCATGTCGTGTCGGGCGCCCCGCTGAAATGATGCGTCCCCCCCGCCGCCCCCGCCACCATCGCCCGCGCCGCCACGATCAGCGCCTCGGCAATCGCCGCCGCCGGAGTGGGGCCGCCGGTCTGGTCGGCCACGACGTTGAGGCTTTCCCTTTCACGCCCCAGTCGCAGCATCGTCCGCACGAAGTTCGCCCCATGGCCTGACACGACCCAGGACGTCCGCAGGATCAGATGCGGGCCACCGGCGGCGCGGACGCCGACCTCGCCCGCCAGCTTGCTGCGCCCATAGGCGCCAAGGGGGGCGGTCGGGTGGTCGGGGTCAAAGGGTGCCTCACCCGCACCGTCAAAGACATAGTCGGTGGAGATATGCAGGAACGGCACCCCCCGATCAGCACAGGCCTGCGCCATCGCCGTCGGTGCCGCGCCGTTCACAACGGTTGCCGCTGCCTCCTCTGTCTCGGCCTTGTCCACGGCGGTCCAGGCGGCGGCGTTGATGACGGCATCGGCGGGATGGGCAAGGACCGCCGCCGCACAGGCCGCGGGGTCTGACAGGTCCGCCTCATCTCGCCCGAGGAACACCGCCTCCGGCATCGCCCGCGCGAGTTCCGTGGCCACCTGTCCCGTCCGTCCGAACACCAGCACCCGCATCGTCACTTCCCCGCCAGCCGATAGACCA
>CAZVIS010000493.1:0-2222 GCA_964627355.1 uncultured Rhodobacterales bacterium | reverse complement strand
CACAGATACGAAGGCAAGCATGCGCAGCTCCACGCCGAGGAAACCGGGGTCCGCGTCGGCGCGGTCAGTTCTGTCGCCAGTCAGCCATGGCCGGTTCCCGCCTCGCTCATGTTGGGCTGCCGTGCCGAGGCGCTGACCGACGCGATCACCCTTGACCCGGCCGAGCTAGAGGACGCTGTCTGGGTCACGCGAGAAGAGATGGTGTCCGTGATTGCAGGCGACCATCCCCGGATCCGCCCCCCCCGCCAGGGCGCGATTGCACATGCGCTGTTGCACGCCTGGCTTGCCGACAGCCTCGATCACGTGCAGGCTGGCAGCCTTGACGGAGATCCGGGGCAGCCGGAGGGGGCCCGAACGGCAAAGGGCAAAGGTCGGTGAAGCTTAGCGCACGAGAGGACATCGACGTTCCTCAGGATCGGGCATTTCGCACCGTCACCACGTTCGACCATTGGGAACGCGCCGCCCTGCGAAACGGGGCAACGGTCATGCGCACCGATCTTCTGCCCGAGGCCGCCCCCGGAATGATCTGGGATGTAGGCTTCTCGTGGCGCGGCAAGCCGCGCAAGCTGAACATCCGGCTGACTGACATGGACGCACCGCAAGCGCTGCGCTTTGACTGGACTTCGCCATCCTTCGAGGGCTGGATGACGATCGACGTCGTAAAGATGGGCCCGCGCCGTACCCGCCTGGCGATCAAGCTTGAGGTCAAGCCGCGGACCCTTGCCTCGCGGCTGTTCCTGCAATCCGTCAAGCTGGCGCGCGGGCGCGTCACCAAGCGTTTTGACGCGGCCGTGGCGCAATTCGCCGCCGCTGTCGCAAGTCGGGCGCCCCTGTCCGAACTGCGCTAGGTCAATCGCGCTGCCGGTCGGCGGGATAGACGCCCAGAACCGTCAGCTGCGTGGTGAAGTAACGCAACTCCTCAAGCGCGCGCTGCACCGGCGCATCGTCGGGATGACCCTCGATGTCGGCATAGAACTCGGTCGCGGTGAAGGACCCGCCGACCATGTAGCTTTCCAGCTTGGTCATGTTCACCCCATTCGTCGCGAACCCGCCGAGCGCCTTGTAGAGCGCGGCAGGAATGTTGCGGACGCGGAAGGTAAAGGTGGTCATCATCGGCCCGGCCCCGCGACGGCTGTGGTCTGCCTCGCGCGACATCACCAGAAACCGCGTGGTATTGTTCGACTGGTCTTCGATCTGCCGGGCCAGCACGTCCAGCCCGTAGATCTCTCCCGCCAGTTCCGAGGCGAGCGCGCCAAGCGCGGGGTCACCCCGTTCCGCCACGATCTTCGCCGATCCGGCTGTGTCTGCGCCGGTCACGGCGACCAGCCCGTGCGCACGCAGAAAGCCGCGGCACTGCCCCAGAAGGACCGTATGGCTCATGGCCTGCCTTACAGCGGACATTGGCGTGCCTGGCACCGCAAGCAGGTTGATGTGCACGCGGACGAACGCCTCGTCCACGATGTAGAGACCCGAGCCGGGCAAAAGGCTGTGGATGTCCGCCACCCTGCCATAGGTCGAGTTCTCGACCGGCAGCATCGCGAGATCAGCCTCGCCGGTCCGGCACAGCTCGATCACGTCCTCGAAGGTCTTGCAGGGCACCGCCTCGTGGTTGGGGCGCGCCTGGCGGCAGGCCTGGTGCGAATAGGCCCCGGGTTCCCCCTGAAAGGCGATGCGTTCGGACATGAGGGAAGTCTCCGTGCAAATCATCCGCCCTTTGGGCGATTGGTCGCGCCTCTACACCTTGAATTCCGGCGCGGGAAGCGGGTAGAAGCGCGTCGAGAGTGCGGCAGGAAGAGCGCGACATGTTCGACACGATGACGATCACCAAGGTTCTTGGCGCAGGGTGCGGATCGCTGCAGGTGTTCCTTCTGGGTTCCTGGGCGGCCGAGACCGTGTACCACAGCGCCGAGGGCGGGCACGGCGAGGAGGCGCAGGCCTATGTCATCGACACCGGTGCCAGCGAGGAAGCGGCTGAGGGCGAGGCCCCGGCCGAGGACTTCTCAGTTGTGCTTGCTGCCGCCGATGCCGCAGCGGGCGAGAAGGTGTTCGCCAAGTGCAAGGCCTGCCACAAGGTGGACGGCACGGATGGCACAGGCCCGCACCTGAATGGCATCGTGGGAAAGGCCAAGGCGGCGGTACCGGGCTTCCCCTATTCGGAAACCCTGGTCGGGATGGCGGCCGACACCTGGACGCCTGAGAACCTGAATGCCTTCCTGCAGAAC
>CAZVIS010000492.1:0-2253 GCA_964627355.1 uncultured Rhodobacterales bacterium | reverse complement strand
CCCGCCAGCCGGTCGATCGCCCGCTCCATCCGCAGGGCATTGAGGTACAGGTTCGGCGTCAGCCCCACCTGCGCGCGGAACAACTTGAAGAAATGCGGCCGCGACAGCCCCACCTCGCGCGCGATCTCGTCCAGTTCCAGCGTATCGCCCAGCCGGTCCTGCAACAGGCGCAGGGCGTTGCGGATGCGGTAGTCGCGCTTGGGGTAGGCAGGCCCGGTAAAGGCCGCGCCCCGGTCGGTCCACTGCCACGACTGGTCAAAGGCGGCCTGCGTCAACGAACAGATGCGGTCGCCGATCAGCGGGTCCTCGCGGTCGGGGTCGAGCATCGCCTGCGCGATGGCATAGACCAGCCGCGCAAAGTAGTCCGTGACCTCGACCCCCGCGCGACCAAAGCGCAAGGATGCCTGCGCCCGCCGCGACGCCTCGAGGAACCAGCCGGGGCGGATATAGAGGACCAGCGCCAGCGTCGGCTGGGTCACGTCCACCGGGCGGTAGAAATGCGTCTGCCACGGGCTGATCGCCACCGCCTGCCCCGCTGACAACGGGTAGGCCATATCGTCGATCACGACATGCCCGGCGGGACCCTGCACGTGGAAAATCAGGTGACCCTCGCGATGCCCGTGGGGCACCATCGCGCGGTCCATCGCGTAAAGGCAGACACGACCGAAAACGCCGTGGAACACGGCAATGGCGGAACTCATGATCTCCTCCCATCCGCATCGGGGTAGACACGGGCTTCCACGCTCTGACGGCGCGGCTTGATGGAAAGCCTAGGGCAGAATCCCCGCGCGTCCAAGGATTTGTCCCGCCGCGCTGCGGCATGGGCCGTCACAGCGCAGCCTCCAGCATGCGGCGATAGTCGGCGGCGGTGGCGTGGCGCGGGTTCGTCCGGTTCGCCGGATCCTCGGCCGCCGCGCGCGCCACACGGTCCAGGGCGGCGACCGACAGGCCAAGGCGGGACAACCGCTCGGGCAAACCGATCCGTCGGGCCAGCGTAGACAGCGCCTCGGGCACACTACCCTGCGCCGGGACCCGCATCGCCTGCGCCAGCGCCTCCAGCCGGTCGGCCACAGCCGGAGCATTGAACGACAGGACCGGCGGCAACAGCGCCGCGTGCAGCATCCCGTGGCTATCCGTCAACCCCGCCTCGGCCTCCAGCGCATGGGCCAGCGCATGCACGCCGCCCAGTCCCTTCTGCGTCGCCAGCCCCGCATTCAGCGCCGCCGCGAGTACCTCGCGCCGTGCCTCTAGGTTTTGCCCATCCGCCACTGCCCGGTCGATCCAGATGCAGGCGCGGCGCAACCCCTCCAGCGCGATCCCGTCGGCGGGCGGGTTCCATGTCGTGCCCAGATAGGCCTCGATGCAATGGGTCAGCGCGTCCATCCCCGCCGCCGCCGTCCGTTCGGCGCCTGCCGCCGTCGTCAGCGTGGGGTCGCAGAGGATCAGCGCCGGGGTCGCCGCAGCAGGGCCCAATGGCACCGGCCCAAGGCCCACGTTCGCCGTCGTGGTCGGCAGCGCAATCACCGGCAGCTGCGCGGCATGCCCGGCCAGCCGCGCCAGATCCAGCGCCAAAGGCCCGCCAAGTCCGATGACCGCATCCGCGCCGGTCGCCCGCCCGACCGTCCGCGCCACCAGCGCCTGCGTCAGGGGCGGCACCACCCCCCGCAGCGGCAACGGCGACAGTCCCTGCGGCAGCGCGTCGGTGACGCGGTCATAGAGATCCTCGTCCTCGCCCGCCGCATCGGTCAGGATCAGCGGGCGCAAGATGCCCAGCTTGCGCAGCTCTTCGGGCAGCGCGTCCTCGACCACGCGGTCGGCGAAATGGATGCGGGTCACATAGGCGATCAGCGACATGGCGCGGCATCCCGGTGCGCAAGGGACTAGGGGCCCGTGCAGGGGCATACCCCGCACAGGCCGCAAGACCGCCGGGGGCGTCGCCGCCCCCGGCACCTCACCCGATCAGCCGCGCAGCGCCGCGCAGTCCGGCGTGTCGCGCGACGGCAGGCCCATCGCCTTGAACTCTTCCGGCGTCATGCCCAGGGTCTGGGTCACGTTCTCCTGCTTGGCGACCATCTTGTTGTGCAGCGTGCCATCTGCAGCCTCGGTCACCTCGTTAACATAGACCGTGCCCGACGCCTGACGGTTCTCGTTCAGGGTGACCTTGCCAAGCGGCGTCGCCAGTTCCAGCGCCGAAAGGGCCGCATGGAACTTCTTCTGACCGTCGGACAGATCGCCGTCGATCTCGTTCAGCGC
>CAZVIS010000491.1:0-2264 GCA_964627355.1 uncultured Rhodobacterales bacterium | reverse complement strand
GGCCTTGTCCGATTTCCACGCAAAGCGGCAAGGCGCGCCTAAAATAACGGCATCCGCCCCGCACTGGTTCCCGCCCCTGCCGGGCGCCGCAAGGGGTAACCCCCGCCCCCCGGGGCAAGGCGACCTCACCCCGGAAGGGATCCTTGCCCCGGTCGGGATCAATACATCTGCCCCGCCTTCTTTCCTGCACGAATATCCCCCGGGGGGAGGGCGCGGCACGCGACCCGGGGGCTCAAGGTCCCCCTTCCCCGCCCCGCCCCATGCGCTACCCTCGCCCCATGCGCGCACCCGTCCTCACCTTCACCGACCGGGGCATCCATTGCCCCGCAGGCGATTTCTACATCGACCCCTGGCGCCCGGTGGACCGCGCGCTGGTGACCCACGGCCATTCTGACCACGCCCGCCCCGGCCACCGCCGCTATCTTGCCACCCACGCGGCCCTTCCGGTGATCCGCCAGCGCCTGGGCGAGATCACCGCCGAAGGCGCAGCCTATGGCGAACCCCGCCGGATCGGCGACGCCACCGTCAGCTTCCACCCCGCAGGGCACGTCCCGGGATCGGCGCAGATCCGGGTCGAGGTGGGGGGCGAGGTCTGGGTCGTCTCGGGTGACTACAAGACGGAACCCGACGGCCTTTCCGAGCCTTTCGCCCCCGTGCCCTGCCACGCCTTCATCACCGAATGCACCTTCGGCCTGCCGGTCTTTCGCTGGCAGCCGCAGGCGGCGCTGATCGCTCAGATGGCCGACTGGTGGGCGGGCAACGCTGCCGAGGGCCGGGTCTCCATCCTCGGCGCCTATGGACTGGGAAAGGCGCAGCGCATCATGGCGGCGCTGCCCGCCCTCGGGCCGATCCACACCCATGGCGCGGTCGAGGGGGCGACGCAGATCCTGCGCGCGCAGGGCTACCCCATCCCCAACACCACCCAAGCCCGCGCCGGTCAGGTGCCGCCCGGCGCCCTCGTCATCGCCCCGCCCTCCGCGCTCAACACCCCCTGGGCGGGCCGCCTGTCCAAGGCCCCGACCGCACAGGCCTTCGCCTCCGGCTGGATGGCGCTTCGCGGCATCCGCCGCCGCCGGGGCCTTTCGACCGGCTTCGTCATGTCCGACCACGCCGACTGGCCCGGCCTCAACATGGCGATCCGCGCCACGGGGGCCGAACGCATCTTCGTCACCCACGGCTACACGGCCCCCTTCCGCCGCTGGCTGGCGGAACAGGGCTATGACGCGGCGGTCGTCGCGACGGATTATGGCGGTGACGAAGGCGCGCCGGACGAACCCGTGACCGAGGGGGACACGGCATGACGTCTCCACGCAGGGAAGACGTAAAGAAGACGCAAGGAAGACATGGGACTTCCAACCCATGAAGCGCTTCGCCACCCTCTTCGCCGCCCTCGACGGAACCACGAAAACCGGGGCGAAAACCGCCGCCCTGACCGCCTATTTCCGCGAGGCGCCCCAAGAGGACCGCCTCTGGTGCGCGGCGCTGCTTTCGGGGCGACGGCCGAAGCGGGCGGTCAACGCGACCGAACTGAGGGACTGGGCCTCGGCCGCCGCAGGCCTGCCCTTGTGGCTGTTCGAAGAGGCCTACGCCGTGGCGGGGGATCTGGCCGAGACCATCGCGCTGGTCCTGCCGCCCGCTTCGGACGCTGCGGACGAGACGCTAACCCATTGGATCAAATATATTATTTCCCTGACGGGCAAACCGCCGGAGGTGCGTCGCGCGGCGATCCTCTCGGCCTGGAACCGGCTCGACGGGGCCGAGAGGTTCCTGTTCAACAAGCTTCTGACCGGTGGTTTCCGCATGGGCGTCAGCCGGGGGCTGATGACGCGCGCGATGGCGCAGGCGACCGGGCAGGACGAGGCGACGATCGCCCACCGCCTGATGGGCGACTGGACGCCCGACCGCATCAGCTGGGGGGGACTGACCGAGGGGACCACCACATCTGGTGGCGCGCAACCCTATCCGTTTGCTCTGGCTGCCCCGCTGGAGGGGGCACCCGAAGACCTCGGCGCCCCCAGCGACTGGCGCGCCGAATGGAAATGGGACGGCATCCGGGGCCAGTTGATCGCTCGACCCGGAGCCTTCGCCCTGTGGAGCCGGGGGGAAGAGCTCATCACCGACCGTTTCCCCGAATTCTCCATCCTTGCCAAGGCCTTGCCTCCCGGCACCGTGATCGACGGAGAGGTTCTGGCATGGTCGGGCGGCCCGATCCCATTCGCCGCCCTGCAACGCCGGATCGGCCGGAAAACCCTGTCGAAACAGGT
>CAZVIS010000490.1:0-2266 GCA_964627355.1 uncultured Rhodobacterales bacterium | reverse complement strand
CGGCAAGGCGGGTCGAGATGTGCTTGCCGTGGGGGCCGTAGATGTCGTGGTTGCCCGGAATGGCGTAGAAGCGCAGCCCGCTCTGCGCGTGCAGCAGGGCCGCAAGACGCGCCGTCGTCTCGACCTGCCCGTCGTCGGTGTAGTCGCCCAGCAGGACCACATGCCGGATTCCGCGGGCCCGGATGATTGCCAAGGCAGCCTCCAGCGCCGCCGCGCTCTCGTTCACCGCACGCGCCCCCATGGCGGCGTCCGGCCAGCCGCGCAGCGACCGGCGGCCCGCGCCGAACGCCAGTCCGGTGCCGAAATCGGCGGTCGTGTCGTGGAAATGCACGTCGGCGAGGATAGCGACGGCGGTCATCGCCTAGGCCCTGCGGTACAGGAAATAGCGCCCCGGTTCGACACCGCTTGGCAGCGAGACGAGCCCCGGCACCTCCAATGGCAGGCCACTCACCGCCAGCCCCCCGGGCGCGAGCATCCCCGCCACCAGACCCGGCAACCAGCGCAGCGTCACCGCGTCAAGATCATCGTGCCCGCTGCCCACATCGGCATGCACCAGCGCCGCGCCTGAGCCGACGAAGGCCTGCGCCGTCCGTTCGATCTCTCCCAGTACAAGGTCCCCGGGTGCGGGGGTGGATCCGGAATGTGCCCGCAAGGCGCGGTCAAAGGCGACAATCCGGCGGTCGGGGAACAGTTCTCGCAGGTGGCTGTAGGTGCGCCCATTGCCAAGCCCTATCTCCAGCACCATCCCTGCAGGCAGGGCGGGATCGCGGGCGGCCATGTTCAGAAGGTCGCGCTGTGCCGTCATGCGGCGGATGAAGCTGTCGAGGCGACTCATCTCAGGCCTTCACGATAATGGCGGGGCCAGTCAGCCCGCGCTGCGCCATGGCATTGCGCGTGTCCACGACCAGCGGCGCCCATTGCGCCAGCGCCGAGTAATCTACGGCGTCATGATCGGTCGAGATGAGTACCGCATCGAACCCCTTCACAACCGCCTCTTCCAGCGGAACCGAGGCCCGCCCCATCAGGGATCCATAAGCCCGCGTCCGCGGGATCACCGACACATGAGGGTCGTGGAAGGCCGCCTCGGCCCCCTTCTCCTCGATCAACTCGATCAGCTTGAGCGAGGGGCTTTCACGGATGTCGGGCACGTTCTTCTTATAGGCCAGCCCGATCACCAGAATCTTTGCCCGGCCCAGCGTCCGTCCCAGATGGTGGTCCAGCGCCGAGGCCAGACGCCCGACCACGTGGCGGGGCATCGCGGCATTGATCTCTCCCGCCAACTCGATGAACCTGGTGGAGCGTTCGTATTCACGGGCCTTCCAGGTGAGGTAGAAGGGGTCGATGGGGATGCAGTGCCCGCCCAATCCCGGGCCGGGGTAGAAGGGCATGAAGCCGAAGGGTTTGGTCTTGGCCGCCTCGATCACCTCCCAGACGTCGATGCCCATGGCTTCGTAGATCACCTTGAGTTCGTTCACGAGGGCGATGTTGACGGCGCGAAAGACGTTCTCAGTGATCTTGACGGCCTCGGCGGTGGCAGTGGTCGAAACAGGGACGACCGTTTTCACGCAGGCGCCGTAGAAGGCGGTGACAAGGGCGGCCGCAATCGGCCCGTCGCCCGCCACCACCTTAGGGATGGTAGAGGTGTCGAAGGCGCGGTTGCCCGGATCCTCGCGTTCCGGCGAGAAACCGAGGAAAAAGTCCTGCCCGCTGCGCAGGCCGGTTTCTTCGAGGATCGTGCGGACGGGGCCGTCGGTTGTGCCCGGGTAGGTGGTGGATTCAAGCACGACCAGTTGCCCGGACCGAAGAGTGGCCGCGATGGACCGGCAGGTGTTGGTGACGAACGACAGGTCAGGCTCGCGGTGGCGGGTCAGGGGCGTGGGCACGCAGATCACGATAATGTCGCAAGCGCCGAGGCCTGTGAAATCGCAGGTCGCCGCATAGCGCCCCGCCGCGACCTCAGCCGCAAGAACCTCGTCCGATACCGCTTCGATATAGCTGCGCCGCGCTGCCGCCGCCTCGATCTTCGCGGGGTCGATGTCAAAGCCGGTAACCGTAAAGCCTGCCCGCGCCACGGTCATGGCGAGGGGCAGCCCGACATAGCCGAGGCCGATCACCCCAACGCGGGCCGAGCGGTCGGCTATGGCGGTGGCGAGGGGGGGCAGAGGGGGCATGGCAGGTTCCTTTCACCGGCGGCTCTTGCGTGGTCCGGTGAAACGGGCGGGCTGTCAAGCGGCGGGCCATCACGGTTTCGGTTGGCCTTGGCGGC
>CAZVIS010000489.1:0-2280 GCA_964627355.1 uncultured Rhodobacterales bacterium | reverse complement strand
GGCAGTGGAGGAGGCGAAGCTTTCGGGCTTCGACTTGTACTGGGTCGCGGATTACGCGGGTGATCTGTTCGTGCTGGTGGGCGAGGCGCCGGTGAAGATGGGGCGTCCGCGCGACTGGACCGCGACCTATCAGGACGGTCGGATCATCAGCACGCATGTCCGCGCGCTTGAGGCGCCGATCGCCCTGGGGACAGAGCCGCTGGTCATCCAGGTCTACGATCCGGGCTATTACACGGCCTATACGATCCTCGGGACGCCGGTGCTGACCGGGGGTGCGGGCTGTGCGGTGCAGGTGTTCGAGCCGGATCTCAGCGAGGCGGACAAAGAGTTGCAGGCGATGCTGCAGGAATACACGGCGGATCAGTCGCTGGAGCAGGACTTCCCGGCCGTGGGCGCGGCCTATGCGGAAGAGGCGCGGGTGACATGCGCGCAGGGGTAGGGGGCCTTGCGTGGCGGGGGGCGATGCTGGCGGGGCTGCTGGCTGCGCTGCCACTGCTGGCGCTTTGGGCGACCGGGGGGCTGAGCGAGCTGACCGCCTGGGCGGCGCAGGGCCAGCGGGCCGCGCAGAATGCGTTGGCGGGGTCAGTTCGGGCCTTGCGAGGCGGGGATGCCTGGGCTTTGGCCGGGCTGTTGGGGTTGGCCTTTGCTTACGGCGTGTTCCATGCGGCGGGGCCGGGGCATGGCAAGGTGCTGATCGGCGGCTATGGCGTGGCGCGGCGGGTGCGGCTGGCTCCGCTCGCGGGGCTTGCGCTGGTATCGAGCCTGGCGCAGGCGACGGTGGCGGTGGTGCTGGTCTATGTGGGGGTAGCGCTGTTCGACTGGACGCGGGCGGCGGTGGTTGATGCCGCCGAGGGCGCGATGCTGACGGCGAGCCATGTGGGCGTGGGGCTGATCGGGCTGTGGCTGGCGTGGCGGGGCGCGCGCGGGTTGATGAGGCGGGCGGCGGCGCATGACCACCATGACCACAATGAGCATCACCATCACCACGAGCATGAGCATGGCGAGGCCTGCAACCATCGTCATGGCCCCACCATCGAGGAGGTCGCGGCGGTGACGGGCTGGCGCGAGGGCGTGGCCTTGGTCGCGGGAATCGCGGCGCGGCCCTGCACGGGGGCGCTGCTGCTGCTGGTCCTGACCTGGCAGATGGGGATCGGCTGGGCCGGGGTTGCCGGGACCTATGCCATGGGGATCGGGACGGCGCTGGTGACGGTGGCGGTCGCGGGGCTGTCGGTCTGGGCGCGCGAGGGGGCGCTCGCGACGCTGGCCGGGGGCCGTGTCGCGCAGGTGCTGCCCGTGCTGGAACTGGCGGCGGGACTGGCGATCGCGGCGCTGTCGGTGATGCTGGTGGCGCGCGCGGTCTGACCGCAGGTGCCGTGTCGCGTCGGTCACAGTGCGGCGCGATACCGCCTGCGGCCGCAGGTCTGGCTTTGCACCGGTGCGCGATTGCGCTAAGGCGACGCGGCCTGAACCCCAAGCACAAGGAGGCGCCAAATGATCCATGCGATTTCGCTGCGCCGCTGCCGTGCGGGCAAGACCGGGCCGGGCGTCTATACCAGAGGCGCTCGGTCGAACTGACCCGCGCTGTCACCGCCGCCTGGGGGCGGCTCCCTCTCACCTCTGACGCATTTCCGGTCTGACCGGCGCGGGCCCTTCACCCGTTCCTGCCATCGACCGGACCCCATCCATCTTGCAAGGGAACCGGTCCGCCTGCGGGCGCCGGGGTATTGAAATGAACGCGATCCTGAACGAACAGGCCCTGCGGCCTGCCGACCTGCTGGCCGACCTGATCGAGCGTCACGGGCCGTGGCGCGTGGTGGCGGCGCTGGCTGCACTGCTGGTACGGCGCGCGCGCGAGCCGCGCCCGATGCACGCGGACGACCTGCCCGACCATCTGCGCCGCGACATCGGCCTGTCCGACCTGCCGCCGCGCAGGACGGACCCGACGCCGCTGCGGTACGGCATGGACAATCCCATGTTCCGGCTGTGACATCCGTGGGGGCGGCGCGGCGCCCCCGACGGTCAGACGGCAACCGCCTCCATCACCTGCGGCTCGAGCACGCGGGTCCCGGGCATGACGCCCGCGACCAGTTCATGTGCGTCCTGCGCCAGCGCGCCGAAGGTGCGGTAGTGGCAGGGGATGACGGTGTGGAACCGGAACCAACGGCGGCAGGCATAGGCTGCGCGGCCCATGTCCATGGTGTAGTGGCCGCCTGCACTGAGGATCCCGATGGTCGGCTTGTGATAGTCGGCCATCCACTCCATGTCCGCCATCAGGTCGGT
>CAZVIS010000488.1:0-2290 GCA_964627355.1 uncultured Rhodobacterales bacterium | reverse complement strand
ATGGCATCATGGGAACGGCTGCCGATCTGGCAGGAATCCAGTTCAGATTGCTCAACCGTCGTAAAGGTCCCGCCGTGCAGGGCCCGCGAGCGCAAGCGGATCGCAAGCTGTATGGAAAAGCTGTTCGGTCGGCGCTTGCGTCGTTGCAGAACCTTGAAGTGATTGAAGGTGAGGTCGTCGATTTTCGGGTTGTCGCGGGGCGCGTTACCGGCGTCGAACTCGCGGATGGGACTGGTCTTGCAGCGCGGGCGGTGGTGTTGACAGCAGGAACTTTCCTGGACGGTGTTCTGCATATCGGGGACCAAAGACTGTCGGGCGGTCGCGTCGGAGACAAGGCGTCGGCTCGCCTTGCCGCACGCCTACGCGATCTGGCCATGCCACGAGGGCGTCTCAAGACCGGGACGCCTCCGCGGCTTGACGGCTCGACCATCAACTGGGCTGCGTTGGAGATGCAGCCAGGTGATGATGCGCCGACGCTGTTTTCTTTCCTGAGCAAGAAACCGGCTGTGGCGCAAGTCGCTTGCGGGATTACGCATACGAATGAGCGCACGCATGATATTGTGCGCGCTAATCTCGATCGGTCTGCCATGTATGGCGGACATATCGAGGGAGTCGGCCCGAGGTACTGTCCATCGATCGAGGACAAGGTCGTCCGCTTCGCCGATAAGCCCTCGCATCAGGTGTTTCTTGAACCGGAGGGACTTGACGACACAACGGTCTATCCGAACGGAATCTCGACATCGTTGCCCGCCGATGTGCAGGAATCCTATGTTCGGTCTATTCGAGGGCTCGAGGATGTGAGAATCACACAGCCCGGATATGCAATCGAGTACGATTACTTCGATCCTCGGGGGCTCCTTTCCACGTTGGAATGCCGGTCACTGCCGGGTTTGTATCTTGCAGGCCAGATAAACGGCACGACGGGTTATGAAGAAGCAGGGGCGCAAGGACTGGTGGCTGGGCTCAATGCCGCGCTTACCGCAACGGACAGCGAGCCGGTCGTGTTCCGGCGGACCGATAGCTACATCGGCGTGATGATCGATGATATGATTACAAGCGGGGTCACTGAGCCCTATCGCATGTTCACCTCGCGCGCCGAGTTTCGGTTGACGCTGCGGGCCGACAACGCAGATCAACGGCTTACGCCCGTCGGTCTTTCGATTGGCTGTATCGGTGAGACACGCGCACGCGCTTTTGCAGCGAAGACTGAGGCGCTACTGGCCGGACGCATGGCTCTTGATGCGTTGCGTTTGAGCGGCGCAGAGGCGGAGGCACTGGGGCTTCCCACTCGTCAGGATGGCGCGCGCCGATCGGCCTTTACCTTGCTTGGCTATCCGGACGTGCCGCTCGATCGGCTTCGCGCCGCTGACGGATTTCCTGAAATCGAGCCGGAGATTCTTGCGCAGATTGCACGTGAAGCCCTCTACGCGCAGTATGAGAAGCGTCAGCAGAATGACATAGACTCTCTGAGGCGGGATGAAGCGCTCGTCCTTGCGGTCAACCTCGACTACCGCGCAATGCCCGGCCTTTCCGCAGAGCTAGCTGCCAAGCTTCAGCGGCAAAGGCCGGAGACTTTGGCGCATGCGTCGCGGATCGAGGGCATGACGCCTGCGGCACTCTTGCTGATCCTTTCGCATGCCCGGAGGTCTTCACGAATCCAGCCCGTGGCGTCAGTTGGATGACGCCATCGGGCGACCGGACGCCGATTTCTGTGGAGACAGAGGTTCGGCTGCGCGGGCTCATGGTGGCGCTCGAGCGTTGGAATCCTGCAGTCAACCTGGTCTCGCGTGCAACCCTTCCGGTCGCATGGTCCCGCCATATCCTTGATTCTCTTCAGCTTTTGGACCTGGTGCCTGCGAAAGCCCGGCACTGGGCAGATCTGGGCAGCGGCGGCGGTTTTCCGGGGCTCGTGGTTGCCATCGCGGCTTTGGAAACGCATCCGGATTTGCGTGTGACCCTGGTCGAGGCTGATCAGCGCAAGGCGACGTTCTTGCGCGAAACTGCCCGGGCGCTTGGAGTTACGGTGGCTGTTGAGGCGGTCAGGATCGAAGCCCTTCGGCCGTTGCAGGCGGATGTCGTCTCGGCCCGGGCACTTGCCCCGCTGGCGCAACTCTGGGCTTACGCGGACCGACATCTTGCGCAGGAAGGTGTCGAGCAGCGACTCCTCCGGGGTATCGGCGGGCAGAGGCGCCACGGGGGGGAGCGTAGCGCGCACACGCCTGGCCTCGGGCGGCGTAGGCGTGGTGGCGACGGGGATGCGGGTCTGGCTGACGGGCTGCCCCTCGGGCGC
>CAZVIS010000487.1:0-2291 GCA_964627355.1 uncultured Rhodobacterales bacterium | reverse complement strand
CCTGACCCTAGACGGCCTTGGTCACCCTTGCCAGCGCGGCCACCACGACATGCGAGGCCCCGCCGGCAAGGCAGGCCTCGGACGCCGCCGCGAGCGTTGCGCCGGACGTCATCACGTCGTCCACCAGCAGCACCGCCCGCCCCGCCATCAGCCCCGTCCGGCGCGGATTGGCGCGGATCGCCTGCCCCACATTGGCGAAACGCCCCGCCCGGTCGCGCCCGTCCTGCGTGGGCGTCCGGTGCGGGCGCAGCAGCAAATCCGGGCAATGGTCCAGCCCCGCCAGCCGTGCGATTCCCCGCGACAGCAGCGCCGCCTGATTGTAGCGCCGGCTGAACAGGCGCATCCAGTGCAAGGGCACCGGAGCGACCAGCATGCCCTCCTCCAGCATCGGGACCACACTGCGGTGCAGCCAGCGCGCAGCGGGGTGGGCAAGGTCCATCCGGTCGCCATGCTTCAGCGCCAGCACGAGGGCCCGCGCGTTGTCGGCATAGACCATCGCCGCCCGGCCCCGCGACCACGGGCGGGCGACGGTCAGGCAGTCGTCGCAGTTCACCGGATGGCCCGGGTCCTCGCCCGGCAGGGGCGTTCCGCACAGGTCGCAGACAAGGCCCGTGATGAAAGGCGTCGCGCGCCAGCAATCCGGGCACAGGCCGAAGTCATCGGTCACCTGCGCCTCGCAGGTCAGGCATTGCGGCGGATAGACTAGGTGCAGCGCCGCCTTTGCCGCCTGCACCTGCATTGCCGCTTGCCAAGCCATCGCCGCCCCCTACCCTGCCCCGCCATGACACCGCCGCCTCTGACCGACCGCGAAGCCCTTCTCCGCCACCGCGCCCGCGCCGCCCGGGCGCCCGCGCTGTTCCTGCACGAGATGGTGCGGGACGAGGTGGAGGATCGGCTGAACGAGGTTAACAGGTCGTTTACGTCGCCCGCGATCGTGACAGGATGGCCCGGGGTGTGGCGGATGCCCGGCGCAAGGATCGTGCCGGATGACGACGTGCTCGATCTGGCACCCGCTTCGCATGACCTCGTGATCCACGCGCTGGCGCTGCATTGGGCGAATGACCCGGTCGGGCAACTGATCCAGTGCGCGCGGGCGTTGCGTCCCGACGGGCTTCTGATCGCGGCACTGTTCGGCGGGCGCACCCTGCAAGAGCTGCGGGTGCATCTGGCGGGGGCCGAGGCTTCGGTGGCGGGGGGCCTGTCGCCGCGCGTGCTGCCGATGGGCGATATCCGCGACCTTGGGGCGCTGTTGCAGCGGGCGGGGCTGGCGTTGCCGGTGGCGGACAGCTTCACGCAGACGGTGGAGTATCGCGACGCCTGGCACCTGATGCACGACCTGCGCGCCATGGGCGAGGGCAACGCGCTGGCCGCGCGCCTGCGCCGCCCCACCGGCCGCGCCGTCATGGCCGAGGCAGCGGCGCGATATGGCACGCGAATCACCGCAACCTTCGAGATTGTCTTCCTGACCGGCTGGGCCCCGCATGACAGCCAGCAGAAGCCGCTGCGCCCCGGATCGGCCACCCATTCGCTGGCCGAGGCCTTGCAGCAGGCGATCACGTCACCGGGCGCGCGTCCGACGGACGGTTGACCCCGACCCCAATCCGTTTATGTCCCCATCGGATGAATGATCCGAGGAAACCTGCGATGCTGGATGCCAAGTCGGGCCTCGACCCCGCCCTCGCGCCTGCGCCGAACGCGCGTGGCCGCTTGGCCCATGCCCCTGCCGACCATCCGGCGGTGCGCGAGGCGAAGGTCGGCATCCTGCTCGCCAACCTCGGTACGCCGGACAACTACGACTACTGGTCGATGCGTCGCTATCTGAACGAGTTCCTGTCGGACAAGCGCGTGGTCGATTACTCGGCCTGGCTGTGGCAGCCGCTTTTGCAACTGGTGATCCTGTCCAAGCGCCCCTTCACCAGCGGCGCCAACTACAAGCTGATCTGGAACCACGAGAAGAACGAAAGCCCCCTGCTCACCATCACCAAGGACCAGACGGCGGGAATCGCGGCGACGATGAAGGCGCGGCACGGCGACCGGGTGATGGTCGATTTCTGCATGCGCTATGGCAATCCGTCCACCGAGTCCAAGGTGCGCGCGATGGTCGAGGCGGGCTGCGAGAAGATCCTGTTCTTTCCGCTTTATCCCCACTACGCCGGGGCCACGTCAGCCACCGCGAACGACCAGTTCTTCCGCGCCCTGATGCAGGAAAAGCGCCAGCCCTCGGTCCGCACCGTCCCGGAATACTTCGAGCATCCGGCCTATATCGATGCGCTGGCGCAGTCGGTGGAGCG
>CAZVIS010000486.1:0-2304 GCA_964627355.1 uncultured Rhodobacterales bacterium | reverse complement strand
TCCAGCTGGGCGGCAACGTCGAGATGAAGGTGATGGAGGCGATCGCCGCCGACCCGCACCTGCACCCCGACGAGGTTCGCGCGCGGATCGAGGCCGAACATGCCGAGGAAAAGGCGCGCGTGCTGGCCGCCGGGGGCCTGTTCGTCCTTGGCACCGAACGGCACGAAAGCCGCCGCATCGACAACCAGCTGCGTGGCCGTTCTGGCCGTCAGGGCGATCCGGGCCGGTCGGCCTTCTTCCTGTCGCTGGAAGATGACCTGATGCGCATCTTCGGGTCGGATCGTCTGGACAAGATCCTGTCCACGCTGGGGATGAAGGAAGGCGAGTCCATCGTCCACCCCTGGGTGAACAAAAGCCTTGAGAAGGCCCAGGCCAAGGTCGAGGGGCGCAACTTCGACATCCGCAAGCAACTGCTCAAATTCGACGACGTGATGAACGACCAGCGCAAGGTCATCTTCGGCCAGCGGCTGGAGATCATGCAGGCCGAGGATCTGTCCGAGATCACCGCCGACATGCGCGCGCAGGTGGTGGATGACCTTGTGGACCTGTACCTGCCGCCCAAATCCTATCCCGACCAGTGGGATACGGCGGGCCTGAAGGCTGCGCTGATCGAACGGATGGGGGTTGACCTGCCGGTGGCCGACTGGGCGGCGGAAGAGGGCGTGGACCAGGAGGTCCTGCGAACCCGCATCGCCGAGGCAACGGATGCGATGATGGCGGACAAGGCTGCGGTCTTTGGCCCCAACACCATGCGCCAGATCGAGAAGCAGGTCCTTCTTCAGACCATTGACGCCAAATGGCGCGAGCATCTGCTGCGGCTGGAACACCTGCGCTCGGTCGTAGGCTTCCGCGGCTACGCGCAGCGCGATCCTCTGAACGAGTACAAGACCGAAGGGTTTGCGCTGTTCGAATCAATGCTGAACTCGCTGCGGCAGGAGGTGACGCAGCGTCTGGCGCTTGTCCGTCCGCTGTCCGAAGAGGAAAGCCGTGCGATGATGGCGCAATTCATCGCGCAGAACCAAACTGCGGCGGCAGCGCCTGCCGCTACCCCGATGCCCGAAATGGCCTTGGCCGACGGTGCCGCACCCGCAGTCCGCGCCGGTTTTGTCGAGGCCGATCCCACGACCTGGGGCAATCCGGGCCGGAACGATCCCTGCCCCTGCGGGTCGGGCGAAAAGTTCAAGCACTGCCACGGCAAGCTGGCCTGATCCTTTCCCGTCAGTGCGTTAAGGATTGTGGCAATGCGGTGTTCGAATTGCCGCCTTCGCCGGAAACAATCCGCGGTTGCGCCACGGCTTCGCCTGCATTGATCCCTAATGCCTCACTCTGGGATTCGTCTGGGGTTGGGAATGCAGTTGGTCAGAAAGCTGGCGCTTGGCGTCGCGACAGTGTCGGTAGCCTTCGGCGCCGGCCATCTGGTCCAGTCTGGAAGCGATCATGGTCCGAAAGGCGCTGTGACCAAGGCGCATTTGACCTCTGGCACCACAAACGCGGGCACGGGCGCTGCGGATGCCGGAGAGGCGAAGCCGCTTGCCACGCAACTGGCGTCGCAGCCCGGCCCTGCATTTGCCGACCCGACAGTCGGTACCGTGGACAAGACACTGGTCAAGTCGGCCCGCGCGCCGGAACCCGCTGTCATCATCGTCGATGCAGATGCAGCGCAACCCGAAACGGGCGAGACTGGTGAAGTTGTCCTGGGCAGCGCCTGCGCCCCCACCCTGACCGTGACGCCGCGCGATGGTGCAATGCTGGATGTACTGCTCTTTGCTCCTTGTGCCAAGGACGCACGCGTCATCCTAAGGCACGGAGGGCTTGCCCTGTCGGCCCATACGACGGCGACCGGTGCGCTCTCGCTCATGCTGCCTGCACTGGACAGTGCGGGGCAGGTGAGCGTGACATTGAAGGACGGCACGCTGGTCGAGGCTGTTGCACCGGTCGAGATGGCGGGGCTGCGCCGCTTTGCGGTGCAATGGCTGTCCGACGATGCGATCCAGTTGCAGATCTACGAGGATGGAGCAGCTTTCGGCGCACCGGGCAACGTGTCGGCGGCGCGGCCGCAGGGCGCCGGATCGCTGGCCGTGCTCGGCGACGCAGGCGCTGACCTGCCGCTGATGTCGGAAATCTACACCTTCCCGCAGACCGCAATTCCGGTGCAGGTCACGCTTGAGGCCGAAGTGACGGCCGCCAATTGCGGGAGCGACGTTCTCGGCCAGACGCTGGAAAGCGTAGACGGTACAGTCAAGACCAGCGACATCACCCTGACCATGCCAGGGTGCGAGGCCGTGGGCGACATTCTGGTGTTGA
>CAZVIS010000485.1:0-2317 GCA_964627355.1 uncultured Rhodobacterales bacterium | reverse complement strand
CGCAGCCGCCTCGCCAAGACGCTGGAAAAGCTGGAGAAAGACATGTCGGGCCTCCGCGCTCGCCTGTCCAACCCGCAATTCCTCGCCTCGGCCAAGGAAGAGGTCGTGGACGAGGCCCGAACGAAACTCGAAGCGGGCGACGAGGAAGCGGCAAAACTCCACGCCGCCCTCGCCCGCCTCAACGAACTCGCCTGAACGAAAAAAGGGACAGACCTCTGGCCTGCCCCTTTCATCTTGGTCCAAATATCCCGGGGGGGTGCGGGGGGCTGGTCCCCCCGCTTCTTCTAGAAACTCAGTCCCGCGCGCGTTCCTGATAGGAGTTGTCGTCCGTGTTGATGACGACCCGCGTCCCCGCCCCGATATGCGGCGGTACCATCACGCGCAGCCCGCTTGTCGTCGTCGCGGGTTTGTAGGAGGACGACGCCGTCTGCCCCTTTACCACCGGCTCGGTCTCGGCGATCTCCACCGTGATCTTCTGCGGCAGTTCGATGGCGATCGGGATCCCCTCATGCGTCTTGAGGAAACAGCGCATCCCCTCCTGTAGGTAGACGGCGCTGTCGCCCATCACGTCCTCGGTCACAACGACCTGCTCATAGGTCTCGGGCTCCATGAAGTGGAAGCCTTCGCCGTCCTGATAAAGGAAATCGTAATTCCGCTCGTCCACGGTGGCCTTCTCGACCTGGTCGGTGGTCTTCCAGCGTTCCGAAACCTTCGTGCCGTCCGAGATGCGGCGCATGTCCACGGATGTGGTGGGCGTGCCCTTGCCGGGGTGGAAGTTTTCGGCCTTGAGAACGGCGTAGAGGCGGCCGTCCATCTCGACGACGTTGCCCTTGCGGAGGCTGGAGGCGATGACCTTGACCACGGGGTAGGATCCTTGTGCGCTGCGGCGGGGGGCGATACTCCCCGCGTCAATCGTTGCGCAGTTAGCGCATCTCTGGCCGTTTCGCCAGCCCGAAGGAGCATCGCATGACCTGGTGGACCCCCGCGCGCCACGACGCCCGCCGCCCCGCGCTCATGGCGCGGAACCGGA
Organism: uncultured Rhodobacterales bacterium; assembly: GCA_964627355.1. Classification (GTDB taxonomy): domain Bacteria; phylum Pseudomonadota; class Alphaproteobacteria; order Rhodobacterales; family Rhodobacteraceae; genus JBBQXK01. Next base: position 1,287 of record CAZVIS010000485.1, on the reverse strand, counting down.
TCCAGTCGGCGATCCGCGGTTGGCTCGGCGCGCATCACTTCACCGAGGTTGATCCGGCGGCGCTGGCGACGAGCCCGGGGAACGAGGCGCATCTGCATGCCTTTGCGACCCAAGCCATCGGCAACGACGGGGTGCCACGGCCGATGTACCTGCACACCAGCCCCGAGTTCGCGATGAAGAAGCTCTTGGCGGCGGGGGAAACACACATCGCCGCCTTCGCCCATGTCTTCCGGAACCGAGAGCGGGGGCCGCTGCATTCCCCCGAATTCACCATGCTGGAGTGGTATCGTGTGCGGGAGGACTACGACGTGTTGATGGACGACGTCGCGGCCCTGGCGCAGATCGCGGTGCGTGCGGCAGGCAGCGGCGTTCTGCGCTATCGGGATCGCGTTTGTGACCCCGTGCTCCCGTTCGAGCGTCTTTCGGTGGCCGAGGCCTTTGCCACGCACGCCCGGATCGACCTACTGGCCACGATCCGCCCCGACGGGTCCACCGACGCCGAAGCGCTAGCCGCCGCCTGCGCCGTCGTGGGCCTGCGGACGGCGCCGGATGACACCTGGTCCGACATGCTGAGCCGCGTGCTGACCGACCGGGTCGAGCCGCATCTGGGGCATGACCGGCTGACGATCCTCGACCGCTATCCGGCAGCAGAGGCTGCCCTGGCCCGCCCCGCCCCCGATGACCCCCGCGTGGCCGAGCGGTTCGAGGTCTATGCCTGCGGGGTGGAGCTTGCGAACGGCTTCGGCGAGTTGACGAACCCCGCCGAGCAGCGCCGCCGTTTCGAGGCCGAGATGGAAGAGAAGGCCCGCGTCTATGGCGAGCGCTATCCGTTGGACGAGGATTTCCTTGAGGCGCTGGCGCTCATGCCAGAGGCGAGCGGCATTGCCCTCGGCTTCGACCGTCTGGTAATGCTCGCCACCGCTGCGCCGAGGATCGACGAGGTGATCTGGGCCCCCGTGCCCTATAGCACCTGAGCATAGGCCCAGACGAGGCCGATCAGCACCGGCTGGTGCACCAAATAGACCGCCAGCGAATGCCGCCCCGGCAAGGCGAGGGCCCGGGCCACCGGCCCCGCGTGCCACCGAGCGAGCCGCGCCCAAAGCCCCATCCGCCCCGCCAACCCGGCACAGGCAATCCCCGCCAACACCGCCGCAAACCACGGGAAAACCGGCACATAATCCACCGTGAAAGGGAACACCGTGCCAAGCCCGACCCAGAGAAGCCACGGCCGGTCAAACACCGGCAGCGCCACGCCCCACCAGACCGTCAGCACCGCCGCTGCCCCCA
>CAZVIS010000484.1:0-2320 GCA_964627355.1 uncultured Rhodobacterales bacterium | reverse complement strand
TGCGCGGTGACGAACCTGCCGCCCCTGATGAACATCTTCGAGGAGCCCGAGTTCATCTTCGGCACCCCCCACGACTTCAAGGGACGCTTCAACGGCGAACCCGACTACTTCGCCAACAAGGGCGAGCAGAAGGGGCTGCTCTTGGAGACCAACTTCGTGGCCGACGCGGTCAACCTTCCCCTGGTCGAGGCGAAAGAGCGGGGCGCAGGCGGCGGGCATATCCGGTTCCAGCTGGCAAAGTCCAGCATGAACAGCCACATCAGCCAGTTCCCCGTCGGCACCTACAAGAAGTGCCACCGCCATGGCCCCGGCGCCCATGTGATCGTCCTGTCGGGCGAGGGCTACAGCCTGATGTACCCCGAAGGCGAAGAGCCCACCCGCTATGACTGGAAGGTCGGCAGCCTCATCACGCCGCCGAACATGTGGTATCACCAGCACTTCAACACGGGCACCGCGCCCGCCCGCTATCTGGCTTTCAAGCATGAAGGAGTGGCGATCCGGAACGCGCAGGGGGTCCCCAAGGCCTGGATCAGCCAGCGCATCGGCGGCGACCAGATCGACTATGCCGACGAAAGCCCCGCCGTCCGCACCATGTTCGCCGAGGCGCTGGCAAGGCATGGCATGACGCCAAAGATGGACAAGGCTTACGAGGCGGAACTGGCTGACCTGCCGCCCCTCGGCTAGACTTCGATGAAGACCCGACCATCGCGCAAGGTGGTCGGGTAAACGCGCAGAGGCACGGTGCAGGGCGGCTCGATCACCTCGCCCGTGCGGATGTCGAAGCTGCCCTGGTGAAAGTCGCACTCGATCTCGTAGCCCGTCAGGCAGCCCTCGTGCAGCAGGCCGGGGCCGTGGGTGCAATGATCGTCGGTAACATAGAAGGCATCGCCCACGCGGAATACGGCCAGCGTCAGCCCACCCGTCACGACCTGTACGCCCTCTCCTGGTGCGACTTCATCCATCCCGATCAGGTCAATGATGCCCGTCCCGTCCATTTCCACTCCTTCAAGGTTGACGCCATCCGGCCCGGGATGTAGCCTCAATAAGAGAACGCCGTTCCGCATATAGGAATGCAAGAGTCCTAGCGGAACAGGGCCCGGACGTCAACGGCACATCGCGCTGATGCCGGAATGCCGCAGGAGGACAAGGCCGATGCTGACCAAGGAAGTGAACGACTTGCTGACGCAGACGATGCCCGGCACGCCGATGGGGTCGATGTTCCGCAAGTACTGGATCCCCGCCCTTCTGGCCCGCGAAGTCCCCGAGGATGACAGCCCTCCCGTCCGCGTGAAACTGCTGGGCGAGCGCCTCGTCGCCTTCCGCGACAGCCAGGGCCGCTACGGCCTGATCGACGAATTCTGCGCCCACCGGGGCGTCTCGCTGTGGTTCGGGCGGAACGAGGAGGGGGGGCTGCGCTGCCCCTATCATGGCTGGAAATACGACCACACTGGCCAGTGCATCGAGGTGCCCTCGGAACCCGCCGAGTCCGGCTTCTGCCAGAAGATCAAGCTCACCGGCTATCCGCTGGTCAAGATCGGCGACATCCTGTGGACCCATATGGGCGACAAGGCCGACCGCCCGCCGCTGCCCGCATGGGAGTTCTGCACCGTCCCTGACGAGCAGACATACACGTCGAAGCGCTGGCAGGAATGCAACTGGCTGCAGGCGATGGAGGGGGGGATCGATTCCAGCCACGTCTCCTTCCTGCATTCCGGCAGCCTCAAGACCGACCCGCTGTTCCGGGGCGCCAAGGGAAACCAATACAACCAGACCGACCGCAAGCCCGTGTTCGAGGTGGTCGATGCGCCGGGCGGCCTGTTCATCGGCGCCCGCCGAAATGCCGAGGATGGCAAGTTCTACTGGCGTATCACGCCCTGGGTCATGCCGTCCTTCACCATGGTCCCACCGCGCGGCGACCATCCGATGCACGGACACTTCTGGATCCCCATCGACGACGAAAACTGCTGGGCCTGGTCCTTCGACTATCACCCGACGCGCGCCCTGACAGCCGAAGAGCGCCAGTCGATGATCGACGGCTATGGCGTCCACAACCAGTACGTCCCGGGCACCTTCCGCCCGCGCCAGAACAAGGACAACGACTATCTGATGGACCGCGACGCGCAGCGGCGGGGGGAGACCTATTCGGGCGTCTGGGGCATCGCCATGCAGGACGCGAGCTTGCAGGAAAGCATGGGGCCGATCGTGGACCGCACGCGCGAAAACCTCGTCTCAACCGACAACGGCATCATCATGGCGCGCAACCGTCTGCGCCGCGCGGTGCAGGCCATGATGAAGTCGGGCGCGGTGCCGCCGGGGCTGG
>CAZVIS010000483.1:0-2337 GCA_964627355.1 uncultured Rhodobacterales bacterium | reverse complement strand
GGTTTCATCGGGCCAAAGCGCAGCGTCTCGCGCCCCCGCTCGGCCATCACCTCGATGGGCAGGCAGCCGTCGAAGTAACCCGCCGTCTCCCCTTCGTGAAAGGTCGTCTTGTCAGCAGCGAGCAGCGCATCGATGAAGCCGGCATATTGCTCGCGGTCCATCGGGCAGTTGATGTAGGCGGTCTGCTCCTCGACCGTCTCGCCCTTGTCATAGCGCGACTGCATCCAGGCGACGGACATGTCCACGCTCTCGGCATAGACGATAGGGGCGATGGCGTCGAAGAATGCCAGATGCTCGGCCCCCGTCACGGCGCGGATGCTTTCGGCCAGACTGCTACTGGTCAGCGGGCCCGTCGCCACGATCCAGTGGTCGCTTGAGGGAAGCTCGGTAACCTCTTCCCCCACAACGGAAATCAGCGGATTCGTCTCAATCGCCGCCGTCACCGCCGCCGCAAAGGGATCGCGGTCCACCGCCAATGCACCCCCGGCGGGCAGGCGATGCGCCCGCGCCGTCTGCATGATGAGGCCGCCCGCCGCCCCCATCTCCCAATGCAAAAGCCCCACGGCATTGCGCTCATCATCGTCCGAGCGAAAGGAGTTGGAGCACACCATCTCGGCCAGGTGCCCGGTACGGTGCGCAAAGGTGCCGACCTTGGGCCGCATCTCGTGGATCACCACGGGAACGCCCATCCGGGCGGCCTGCCAGGCTGCCTCGGCCCCCGCCATGCCGCCGCCGATGATGTGAAGGGTCTCCATCCCCGGCGATGTAGCCGCCGCGACCGCCTAGATCAAGGCGATGCGTTCCCGCTGGCTCGGGTCCGGGTAGGGCCGGTAAAGCCCGACATCCGCGCTGGCGATCATGCCGTGCATCAGGTCATAGCGCCGTGTCGCTTCGTCATCCGCAGCGGCAAGTGCCGCAAAGGCCGTGTCGAGCGCGGTCAACCCCGCCAGTTCGATCTCCAGCAGGAAATCGGTATGCTGACCCGAGGCGAGCCCGAACTTGCGACGCAGAAGCCGCCAGCCGGTAATCAACCCTTGCGCCTCCAGATAGCCCATCCAGCTGGCACAGGCCTGGGCGAACGTCAGCGCACGCGCCTCTGCCCGAAGTTCGATCATGCAGTGGTAGACGTTCATCCGGGCCTCCCTTCTCATGCACCATCGCAGGAACGGGTTACGCAGCCCTTAACCGCCGCCGGTGTTCGGCGACGAAACCGACCGCATCCTCGATCACGCAGCCAAGGGACCGGGCCTTATCGAAGAATCCTGGGGCCGGCAGGCGCTCGGGCGACAGACGCTGGCAGAGGAGGGCCGCGCGGAAGGGTTTTCCTTCTGCTGCGTCTTCTTCCATTAGCGCTTCCAACTGCGCCGTCAGGTCACCCATGCGCAGGCCAAGCTCTTTGGCCAATTCACCGTACGTGACGGTCTCGCCCGCCGCCGCGACGGCGGCGAGGCGGGATTCAAGGGCGCTTTTCAAGGGCGTCGGCGATGCGTTGCAAGCTATCGGCGATGCGGACTTGAGTCTCGTTTTGGCGCTGCATCTCGGCAACTTGCGCCTTCTGCGCGGTGGTGCCTTTCATCATCAGGCGCATCATCAAGAACCAGACAGCGAGAACGACAAGCGCAGGTCCCCAAACATTGATGAACCACTCCACTATCATTCCTCCCCCTGATCTGCCACCCGCGCCACCGACACCACCGCCTCATCTGCCCCGGTGTTGAACACCTTCACCCCGCCCGCACTGCGCGAGCGGAAGCTGATCTGCGCGACCGGAACCCGGATCGATTGGCCGGTGGAGGTTGCCAGCATGATCTGGTCCGAGAGGTCCACGGGAAACGAAGCCACCAGCGGCCCGCCCCGCATCGCGCCGTCCATCGCCTTGACGCCCATGCCGCCACGGCCCCGCACGGGGTAGTCGTGGCTGGAGGACAGCTTGCCGGTGCCGGAGGTCGTAATCGTCAGGATCAGGTCTTCGGCCGCCGACATCTCGCTGTAGCGTTCGGGGCTAAGCTGGCCTGCGACAACGGTTTCTTCCTCGTCATCCGCCTCGTCCTCGGTCACGCCGGCCATCAGGCGGCGCTGCTTGAGGTAGGCCTCGCGCTCGGCCGGATCAGCCTCGAAATGGCGGATGATTGCCATGCTGACCACGCGGTCGCCGGGTTGCAGGCGGATGCCTCGGACCCCCGTCGAACCCCTTGATTTGAAGACACGAATCTCGGTCGTGGGAAAACGGATGGCGCGGCCAAGGGCGGTGACCAGCATCACGTCGTCGGTATCGTCGGAAATGGCCGCATTCACGAGGCTGACCCCCTCGGGCAGGTTCATCGCGATCTTGCCGTT
>CAZVIS010000482.1:0-2343 GCA_964627355.1 uncultured Rhodobacterales bacterium | reverse complement strand
AACCAGCAGAAGATCGTGGTCGCGCGCGAGATCGAGCGGAACCCGGACCTGCTGCTGGTCGGTCAGCCGACGCGGGGGGTGGACATTGGCGCCATCGAATTCATCCACAAGCAGATCGTGGCGCTGCGCGATGCCGGGAAGGCCGTGCTGCTGGTCAGCGTGGAACTGGACGAGATCATGAGCCTGTCGGACCGCATCGCGGTGATGTTCGACGGGCGCATCATGGGCTTCCGCGATCCGGCGAAGACGAACGAGCGGGAACTGGGGCTGTTGATGGCGGGCGTGGGGGGCGAAGGATGACGCGACTGCCGACCTGGGCCGATGTGGTGCTGGTGCCGCTGGTCAGCCTGCTTCTGGCCGCCATCATCTCAGGCTTCGTGATCCTTGCCATGGGGCAAAGCCCGCTTGAGGCGCTGGATACCATGGTGACGGGCGCGCTCGGGTCGGCCTATGGGTGGGGCTATACGCTCTACTACGCTACGTCCTTCATGTTCACGGGGCTGGCGGTGACAGTCGCCTTCCACGCGGGCCTTTTCAACATCGGAGGTGAGGGGCAGGCGCAGATCGGGGGTCTTGGCGTTGCGCTGGTGTGCCTGGCGCTGCCTTGGCCGCACTGGACGCTGGCCTTGGCCTGCGCGACGGTCGGGGCGGCGCTGTTCGGGGCGGCCTGGGCGGCAATTCCTGCCTACCTCCAAGCCAAGCGGGGCAGCCACATTGTCATCACGACAATCATGTTCAACTACATCGCGGCGGCGGTGATCGTCTATCTGCTGGTGGACGTGCTGCGCCCCGCAGGCCAGATGGATCCGGCGACCGCCCGCTTCCCCGAGGGTGCCAAGCTGCCCACGCTGAACGAAATCCCCGTCTTCAACCTGATCTTCACCAAGGGCGTGCCCGCCAACGTCACCCTCTTCATCGCGCTGGCGATGGCGGTGGTGGTGTGGCTCCTCCTCTGGCGGACGCGGCTTGGCTACCAGATCCGCGCCTATGGCAAGTCGGAACCGGCGGCGCGCTATGCGGGCATCCGGCCCTTTCACATCATCATGGTGGCGATGATGATTTCCGGCGCCCTGGCCGGAATGATGAGCATCAACAACGTGATGGGAGAGGCGGAGCGGCTCTTGCAGAACTCGTCCGAGGGGGCGGGATTCATCGGCATCGCGGTGGCCCTGATGGGGCGCAACCACCCGGTGGGGGTGGTGCTGGCGGCGCTTCTGTTCGGGTTCCTCTATCAGGGCGGGGCGGAACTTGGGATGTTCACGGCCATCCCCATTGAGCTGCGCATCGTTGTGCAGGGGCTGGTCATCCTGTTCACCGGCGCGCTGGACATGATGGTGCGGCGGATGCTGGGCTTTGCCTTTGCGATGGCGCGGCGACCGGCGGGGGCGGCGTGATGGACTACGCGATCCTTCTGCAAATCCTCGACTCGACGATCCGGCTGGCGACACCTTTGCTGCTGGCGTGCCTAGCGGGGCTGTACTCCGAGCGGGCGGGCGTCTTTGACATCGGGCTTGAGGGCAAGATGCTGATGGCGGCGATGGCATCGGCCGCCGTGGCGTTCCTTACGGGGTCGGTCTGGGTGGGGCTGCTTGCGGGGATCTGCGCCTCGCTGGTGCTTGCGGGGATCCATGGGCTGGCCTCGATCACCTTCCGCGGAAACCAGCTGATCGCGGGGGTGGCGCTGAACTTTCTGTCCTCGGGGATCACCGTGCTGGTGGCGCAACGGCTGTTCGGGCAGGGCGGACGGACCCCGCCGCTGGAGGGCGCCGCGCGGTTCGAACCCTTGACGCTGCCCTTTGCCGAAAGCTTGCGCGGCGTGCCGATCCTCGGGCCGCTTTATGCCGAGGTGATCTCGGGCCATTCGATCCTGGTCTATGCGGCGCTGGCGCTGGTGCCCCTGTCGTGGTGGGTCTTGTACCGGACGCGGTTCGGCCTGCGCCTGCGCGCCGTGGGCGAGAACCCGGCGGCGGTGGATACGGCGGGTGTGTCGGTCGTGGGTCTGCGGTTTATTGCTGTGGGGATCACGGGGGTCCTGTGCGGTCTTGCCGGAGCCTACATGGCGACGGCACTGCAGGCGGGCTTTGGCCGCGAAATGACGGCGGGGCGGGGCTACATCGCGCTGGCCGCCCTGATCTTCGCCAAGTGGAGGCCGGTGGCCGCCCTTTGGGCCTGCCTGCTCTTCGGCTTCTTCCAGGCGCTGGCGCTGCGGCCCGACGTGGTGGAAAGCGTCGTGATGGTGAAGGTGCCGGTTCCGATGCTGGACGCGCTGCCCTATATCTTGACGGTGCTGGTGCTGGCGGGTTTCGTCGGCAAGGCGATCCCGCCCCGGGCGGGGGGCGAGCC
>CAZVIS010000481.1:0-2350 GCA_964627355.1 uncultured Rhodobacterales bacterium | reverse complement strand
TACGTCGCCGACATGGGCTTTACCCATATCGAGATGATGCCGGTCAGCGAGTATCCCTTTGACGGCTCATGGGGCTATCAGCCCGTGGGCCTGTTCGCCCCCACCATCCGCCACGGCACACCCGCCGAATTCCGCGCCTTTGTCGATGCGGCGCACCGGCGGGGCATAGGGGTTCTTCTGGACTGGGTGCCGGGGCATTTCCCGACGGATGCGCATGGGCTGGGGCGGTTCGACGGGACCTCGCTCTACGAGCATCAGGACCCGCGCGAGGGGTTCCATCAGGACTGGAACACGCTGATCTTCAACTATGGTCGGGTCGAGGTGCAGAACTACCTCGTCTCCAACGCCTTGTATTGGCTGGAGGAATACCACATCGACGGATTGCGCGTCGATGCGGTGGCGTCCATGCTCTACCGCGACTACAGCCGCAAGGACGGCGAGTGGATCCCCAACCGCGACGGCGGCCGCGAGAATTACGAGGCCATCGCGGTGCTGCAACGGACCAACGTGATCGCCTATGGCGAGGTGCCGGGGATCATGACGGTGGCCGAAGAGTCGACGGCCTTTCCGGGGGTGTCGCGCCCTGTCAGCCACGGGGGCCTCGGGTTCGGGTTCAAGTGGAACATGGGCTGGATGAACGACACGCTGGCCTACATGCACAAGGACCCGCTGTTCCGGCAGTACCATCACCACATGATGACCTTCGGCCTGCATTACGCCTGGTCGGAAAACTACATCCTGCCGATCAGCCATGACGAGGTGGTGCATGGCAAGGGGTCCATGCTGGAGAAGATGCCGGGGGATGGTGAACAGAAGTTTGCAAACCTTCGGGCCTATTACGGGTTCATGTGGGCGCATCCGGGCAAGAAGCTGCTCTTCATGGGCTGCGAATTCGCCCAGGGGGCCGAGTGGAACCACAAGCAGAGCCTCGACTGGCACCAGTTGGAGATTGTCGAGCATCGGGGGGTGCAGTCGCTGGTCCGCGACCTCAACCGCGTCTATCGCGACAACCCCGCGCTGCATGTGAACGATGCCCGGCCAGAGGGGTTCGCCTGGATCGAGTCGAACGACGCCGCTGCGTCCGTCTATGCCTGGGTGCGGAAGGGGCGCGACGCGGATCCGATGGTGGTCGCGGTGGTGAACATGACGCCGGTGGAGCGGCGTTACAGGCTTGGCCTGCCTGCGGCGGGCAAGTGGGAGGAACTGCTGAACACCGACAGCACCGTCTATGGCGGCGGGAACCGGGGGAACCTCGGCGGCGTGGAGACGGAGGCCACGCCGTGGCACGGACAGCGCCAGTCGGCGTTGGTCACGCTGCCGCCGCTGTCGGCGGTGTACTTCCGTCAGGCACAGGTCTGACGTCACGGATAACGCGGGCGAAGTCCGCATCGAGGGAGGGAACGATGCAACCAAGACCGAATGCGCGGCTGTCGTCGCAGGCGATGGCCTTCGTGCTGGCGGGCGGGCGCGGCAGCCGCCTGAAGGAGCTTACGGACCGCCGCGCCAAACCCGCCGTCTATTTCGGCGGCAAGACGCGGATCATCGACTTTGCCCTGTCCAATGCGGTGAACTCCGGCATCCGCAAGATGGCGATTGCGACGCAGTACAAGGCGCATTCCCTCATCCGGCATTGCCAGCGCGGCTGGAACTTCTTTCGGGCCGAGCGGAACGAATATCTGGACATCCTGCCCGCCAGCCAGCGGATGGACGAGGTGAACTGGTATCGCGGCACGGCCGATGCGGTGGCGCAGAACATCGACATCATCGACAGCTATGACATCAAATATGCGATCATTCTGGCGGGCGACCACATCTACAAGATGGATTACGAGGTGATGCTGGCACAGCATGTCTCCTCGGGGGCAGACGTGACCATCGGTTGCCTGACCGTGCCAAGGGCCGAGGCGAGTGCGTTCGGGGTGATGGGCGTTGACGCCTCGATGCGGATCACGAGTTTTCTGGAGAAGCCGAAGGACCCGCCGGGCATTCCGGGCGATCCGGACAATGCGCTCGCCTCGATGGGGATCTATGTCTTTGACTGGGCGTTCCTGCGGGACCTTCTGATGCGCGACATGGTGGACGGCAATTCCAGCCACGACTTCGGGTTCGACCTGATCCCCCACATCGTCAAGAACGGCAAGGCGGTGGCGCACAAGTTCGCCGACAGCTGCGTGCGGGCGGGGCTGGAGGAGGAGCCCTACTGGCGCGATGTGGGGACGATCGATGCGTTCTGGCAGGCGAACATCGATCTCACGGATTTTGTGCCCAAGCTCGACATCTACGATAACACCTGGCCGATCTGGACCTATGCCGAGATCGTGCCGCCCGCGAAGTTCATCCATAACGAGGA
>CAZVIS010000480.1:0-2360 GCA_964627355.1 uncultured Rhodobacterales bacterium | reverse complement strand
CCGCCAGCTTGGCCAGATCGGCGATCATCGAGGTGACCAGATCGCGGAAGTCGAGCTTGCCCGTCTTGACGAACTCGCCCACCGCGTTCTCGGCGGACGTGAAGGCCCCGACCAGTGCTTGGCCGATATCGCCGCCGATATCGCGCGCCTTGGCGGCATAGTCGGTGAGAGCGGCGGTCACCGCTCCCCAGCCTGTTGCGGCCTGGTCGGCCCCGGCGGCAGCATCCGCCCCGGCTTCGCGCGCCGCCGCACCGGCACTTCCGGCAGCAGCTGCGGTGTCGCCCAGTTCGGTGTTCAGGGCATCCGCCGAACTGGCGGCATCTGCCAACGCCGTTTCAGCCCCTGTCCCGGTGCCGGTCACCGCGTCGCGCAGCGCCTGCCAACTGGCCAGCGGACGACCGGCGGCATCGGCCAGCATGCCGGCCGCTTCGCGGTAACCGTCAGCACGGCCGCGCGCATCGTCTGCCATCGCGCCAAGCCCAAGGTCGGGTGGCTCAAGGTAGGTCCGCGACAGCGCGGCTGAGAAGGCATCCGCTGCGGCCGCTCCGGCTGCAGTTGCCGCGCCCTCGAACGGGTTGCTGATCCGCGCCAGTTCCACCGGGTCAAGCGTGCCGATCCGCACCCCACCTTCGCCGACCGCCCAGTCGGGCAGCAGGTCCAACGCGGCGTTCAGACCGTTGATGAAATTGTTGATGCGCGTGACGACGCCGTTCAGCATCGCCTCGACGCCAGAAATCAGCCCGTTCGCGGCCTGAAAGGCGAAGTCACCGATGGCGCCGGGCAGACTGCCCCAGATTGCTAGGGCCGCGTCATAAGCCCCTTGGAAAATCGCAGCCGTCCGGTCGCCGAAGCTGACCACGCCCGCGATGGTGCCTTCGAGCGCCGACAGCCCGGCCGCCTTCAGGCTCTCCCAGCCAGCAGCCATGTTGGCGAATGCGGCGTCGAGCGACAGGCCAATGCGGGACCAGACTTCCTTGGCGAGATCGCCCAACAGGCGAAACGCCTCGCCTACGCCGCCGACACGGGTCACCAACTGAGAGAACTGGTAGACCAGTTCCCCCGCGCCGACGATCAACGCGCCAATGCCGGTCCGGATCAGCGCCCCGCGCAGGAAGACCAGCGCCGTGGCGAGGCCACGGACAGACAGGGCGGCAACGGCCAGCCCGGCCACCCAGCGGCCCGCCATGAAGGCGGCGAAGGTCGCGGCATAGGTGGAAAGCCGTGCGAGATTGTCAAAGACTGCGGTGATCGCGTTGCCGATGGGCCCGGTGCCACGCGCCATATCGGCCAGTGCGTTTGCCACGGTTTCCAGCGCCGGGGCGACGGCGGCGGTCAGTCGGTTGGTCAGACCGAGCCAGATCAGGCTCAGCTTGGCGACGGCATCTCCGGTGCGTTCGATCTGCGCCGCGTCTGCCGCGCTAACCGCCACTCCGAAATCCTGCACGTCCTGTGCCGCTTCCCGCAAGGTCGCGGCGTCGATGCGCAGAAATGCCAGTGCAGCGCGATCACCGAACAGGTCAGACGCTACGGCGGCCCGTTCGGCCTCGGGCACGAACTGGTTCAGTGCCTCCTGGATGGCGATTATGCGTTGGTCGAGCGGCAACGCCTGCAGTTCCGCCGCTGTCAGGTTCAGCCGCTGCAGCGCGCCTACCGCCGATCCCGAACCGGCCGCCGCTTCGGACAGCCGCGTGGTCAGCTTCTTGGTGGCCTGTTCGATCTCACCCATCGAAACTCCGGCCAGTTCCCCAGCCCATGTCAGCACCTGCAGGCTTTCGACCGTGGTCTTCAGCGAGGCGGCCATGTCGGCTTGCGCGCCGATGACCTCAAGCCCCGAGCGGACCATCGCCACGCCTGCAGCCGCCGCGGCAGCCGTCACCGCTGCCAGTGCGATCCCGGCCTTCCGGGCAAAGCTGCCGAGGCGGGCATTGGCCAGTTCCATCTCGGAAGACAGGCGGCCAAACCCGCGCGTGCCAGCCTCGCCGATCCCTTCCAACTCAGCCCGGACCTGACGGCCGCCTTCCGCGACCAGTCGGACAGAGACCCTCTTCTCAGCCATGTCCCTCTCCGATCTGTTCGTTCAGCTTGCGCACCATCACCGCCTCGATCTCGGGCAGCAGTTCGGCGGCGATGAGGGTGTCGATCCCAAGGGCCTGCGCCATGGCGAGGGCCGCGCCCATGTCCCAGCCCAGCACCGCGCCCGGGATCACCCGCAGTTGGCCACCAAGGCGGCCAACAAGATCCCAGACCTGCCAACCCTCTGTCGTCGTGGGCCGGTTCAGTCTTGCAGGGCAGTCGGGGCAGCGCCCTGTGCAGGCCGCGCAGTAGCGGTCGCCCCCGCCGAAGGACCATTCGGCAAGGGC
>CAZVIS010000479.1:0-2372 GCA_964627355.1 uncultured Rhodobacterales bacterium | reverse complement strand
GACGAAGACAAGGGGTAAACGATGGCCGAAGCCCAGACCCAAGCCGCAGGCGGCGCGACGGAAAGCGTATTCGGCTCGTCCGAATTCGCCAACCTGCTGCAAAAGGAATTCCGTCCCAAGTCCGACCAGGCCAAGACCGCCGTCGAACAGGCCGTCAAGACGCTGGCGATGCAGGCGCTGGAGAACACCGCGCTGGTGTCCAACGATGCCCTGCGCACGATCGAGGGGATCATCGCCGAGATCGACAAGAAGCTGACCGAACAGGTCAACCTGATCCTGCACCACCCCGATTTCCAGCAACTGGAAAGCGCGTGGCGCGGGCTGCACTATCTGGTGAACAACACCGAAACCGATGAGATGCTCAAGATCCGGGTCATGAACATCTCCAAGAAGGACATGTCCAAGACCCTGCGCAAGTTCAAGGGAACCGCCTGGGACCAGTCGCCGATCTTCAAGAAGGTTTACGAAGAGGAATTCGGCCAGTTTGGCGGCGAACCCTTCGGGACGCTGGTGGCCGACTACTACTTCGACCACTCCCCGCCCGACGTCGAACTTCTGGGCGAGATGTCCAAGATCGCTGCGGCCGCCCATGCGCCGCTGATCACTGGTGCAAAGCCCACGCTGTTCCAGATGGACTCGTGGTCGGAACTCGCCAACCCGCGCGACCTGACCAAGATCTTCCAGACGCCGGAATACGCGTCCTGGCGGTCCTTGCGGGAAAGCGAGGACTCCAAGTACGTGGGCCTCGCGATGCCGCGCTTTCTGGGCCGTCTGCCCTATGGCGCCAAGACCGACCCGGTCGAGGACTTTGCTTTCGAGGAAGACACCGCCGGTGCCAACTCGGAAAAGTACGGCTGGGTCAACGCGGCCTACGGCATGGCCGTGAACATCAACCGCAGCTTCAAGGAGTTCGGCTGGTGCTCGCGCATCCGCGGGATCGAGTCGGGCGGTGCGATCGAGAACCTGCCGTCGCACACCTTCCCGTCCGATGACGGCGGCGTGGACCAGAAATGCCCGACCGAGATCGCCATTTCGGACCGGCGCGAAGCGGAACTTGCCAAGAACGGGATGATGCCCCTGATCCACCGCAAGAACACCGACATCGCGGTGTTCATTGGCGCGCAATCGCTGCACAAGCCCGCCGAATACACCGATCCCGACGCGACGGCGAACGCCAACCTGGCCGCGCGTCTGCCCTACCTGTTCGCGACCTGCCGCTTTGCCCACTACCTCAAGTGCATCGTCCGCGACAAGATCGGCTCCTACAAGAGCCGCGCCGACATGCAGGGCTGGCTGCAGGAATGGATCGAGCAGTACGTCGATTTCGCGCATGAAACCTCGCCCGAAAGCGAGAAGGCAAAGCGGCCCCTGGCTTCGGCCCAGGTGGTCGTCGAAGAGGTCGAGGGCAACCCCGGCTATTACACGTCGAAATTCTTCCTGCGTCCCCACTACCAGCTTGAAGGTCTTTCGGTGTCGCTGCGGCTGGTTTCGAAACTGCCATCCGAGAAAGGGGGTTAATGCTTGGCGCCCGGGCGTAGGGGCGTTATTGAAACGATGTCGGGTTGCCGTATCCTGGGGCCCGACGCATTTGAAGAAGCTGACCCCAAGGGGAAGCCCATTGCACATAAGCCCCTGAAACGGGCATGACTTAACCGGAGGCGGATTACCGAAGCCGGTCAAACGTAACCAAGGAGACGAGAAATGGCATTTGACGCTTTCTGCTACATGCCCGATGACAAGGACATCAAGGGCGAAACCCAGGACGTGGATTACGGCACCGACAAGGGCGCGTTCGAAATCCTGTCCTTCGAACTCGGCGCCGAAAACACGATCAACATCGGCTCGATCACCGGTGGCGGCGGTGCAGGCAAGGCGACCTTCAAGGAATTCACGATCACCAAGAAGACCGACACCTCGTCCACCAAGCTGTTCGAGGCGCTGGCGACGGGCCGTCACATCAAGACCGTGATCATCGAACTGCGCCGCTCGGGCCAGGCGAACAAGACGCTGCGTTCGGGCGGTATCTTCATGCGCTTCGAGATGAAGCTGGTGATGGTGCAGGACATCAGCTGGTCGGGTTCGGACGGCGACGACATCTGCGAAGAAACGGTGATCCTGCAGTTCGGCGCGATCGAGGTGACCTACACGCCCCAGACCAAAGAGGGCAAGGACGGCACCAAGCAGCAGGCCCGCTGGAGCCGCGTCAAGAACAACAACTCGCTGGACGTCTGATCCGGCGAGCCTTGGCGCCGCGCCTTTGTGCGGCGCCGCTTCACCTGTCACTGCCCGGATGCACTGCATCCGGCCGGTTTGAGAATGATCGGGACGGCCAATCATGCGGGCACAGGAGCTGCTGAAGGGCGGCGATCTCG
>CAZVIS010000478.1:0-2390 GCA_964627355.1 uncultured Rhodobacterales bacterium | reverse complement strand
CATAGGACATGATCCGGCCCGCCACGGTGTCGATCCGCTCGTATTCCTGCACGCAAGTCCGTAGGGCGGGGGCGTCCAGCGAGGACAGCTTGCCCTCATAGGCCGCCGCAAAGGCCGCGCAGGAGGCGGTCAGGTCTGCCATGTCGCGGGCGTATTCCGGGGCGTCCGGGGCGGGGTAGAGGTCGCGCAGGTCCCATTCCGGCAGGTCGCCAAAGCCGCCGCTGGCGCTGTTGGCATCGAAGACGGGGGCGGGAAGGGGCAGGATCATGGGAACCTCGTTGGCTGATGGGTTCCATGTAGGGCGGCGGGGGTGGCCGTCGCAAGCCTCAGCGGCAGCCTTGTGCGGTTTCGGCGGCTAGGAGCCGCTCGACCTCGGCGCGGTCAACGGAGGACATGGCCGCCTGCACCTGCGCCTGATTGCGGCTGCATCCGGCGGTGCCGAAGGCGGCGATGCCACGCTGCGAGGTGAAGCAATAGCCGTAGGCCGCCCAGATCGCGTTCCTCTGGTACCACAGGTCGCCACAGGACTGCGGCGCGGTCGCCACGGGCCGGGCGTCGGCGGCGGCGCAGCACAGGATCCAGCGCGAATGCGCCCACCCCTCGCGACCGTCGGCAAGACGCACGTAGCGCCAGACGCCCTCGGCCCCGAGCACCTGCAGCAGGGTCCCTTCGGTCATCTTGGCCAGTCGCGGCGCCTCGGCCCAGGTGCCCGCGCGCAGGGCAAGGAAGCCGTCGCCATTGGGGTCGAGACCCCCAACGTAGTGATATTGCGGGCTGTCTGGCGCCGGAGGTTGATAAGCGGGCTGAGGTTGGGGTTCGGGCGCAGCCGGTTCGGGGGCAATCGGTTCGGGACCCGCGCCCGCCAGCACCACCGCATCCACCAGCGACGAATTCTCCCACGGGATCTGCGTCTGGCCGGTCGCCGCCACCACATCCGCGCGGACCTTGCGCATCATCGCGTGGATATCCTCGCCCGGTTCGCCGATATGGGTCAGCAGGGCGGTCGTGAAGGGGCTGTTTCGGCCGGTGCCATCAAGGGCGACGTTGCCGGGTTGGGTGGAAAAGGCGATGTAACTCCCCACCCCAGCCTCGACCCGCGCAAGGCCCCGTGGCGCCGCGCCCCCGCTGCGCGAGGCCACCGCCTCGACAAAGGGGTTGTTGCGGCAGGCGTCCAGAATCACGATGCGCCGGTCGGCGCGCAGCTCCATTGTGCGTAGGATGGTCTGCAGGCGCACCGAAGCCTCGGTCAGCCCGACCTCATCCTGCGCCAACGTATCGACCGGAATGATGTAGTTCTCGGTCCCGATCTGCGCGCCGTGGCCGGCGTAGTAGAAGAGGGCCAGGTCGTCGGGCTGAAGCGCCTTGGAAAATTCGTCAACGACCGCAAGGGTTTCCGCGCGCGTGAGGTCGGTGCCACCGAAGAGGGTGAAGCCCATCTCCTCAAGCTTGGCCGCCATGTCGGTGGCGTCGGTCGCGGCATTCGGCAGGGCGCCCACATGGGCATATTGCGAGTTGCCGATGATGAGCGCCACCTTCTCGGCCCGGGCGGCCGGGGCGAGGCAGAGAAGGAGGAGGACAAGGCGAACCAGACGGTGCATGGGCGCAGGATGCCATCGGGCAGGCTTGCCGCAAAGCACAGAATGTCTTTGTGCGTCAGGTGCTTGCGGCGAGAAGGGCGCGAAGGCTGTCCAGCGTGTCGATCTCGGCCACCGGCTTGTCGTGACGCCAGCGGACCATGCGGGGGAAGCGGAGTGCTATGCCGGATTTGTGGCGGGGACTGGCCTGTATCCCCTCGAAGGCCAGTTCGAACACAAGATGTGGGGGTACGCGGCGGACAGGGCCGAAGCGTTCGAGGGTGTTCTTTTGCACCCACCTCGTGATCTCGGCGAATTCGGCGTCGGTCAGGCCGGAGTAGGCCTTGGTGAAGGGGACGAAGCTGTCTCCGTCGCGGACGCCGAAGGTGAAATCGGTGTAGAGATTGGCGCGGCGGCCATGCCCTGCCTGCGCATAAAGCATAACGGCGTCTACGGTATAGGGGTCGATCTTCCACTTCCACCAATCGCCCCTTTTGCGCCCCACATGATAGGCGCTATCCGCCCGTTTCAGCATCAGCCCTTCGGCCTGACGGTCGCGGGAGGATTGCCGTTGGTCGGCCAGATTATCCCATGATGTGAAGGAGATAAGGGGCGAGGGGCTGACTGGGGCGCCGGGGGGGAGGGTGGCGAGCATTGCCTCCAGCCTCGACCGGCGGTGGGCTAAAGGGGAGGTGCGGAGGTCCTGCCCTGCATCCTCCAAAAGGTCATAGGCCAGAAGATGTGCCGGTGCTTCGGCAAGCACCTGTTTCGACAGGGTTTTCCGGCCGATCCGGCGTTGCAGGGCGGCGAATGGGA
>CAZVIS010000477.1:0-2392 GCA_964627355.1 uncultured Rhodobacterales bacterium | reverse complement strand
CCACCGGGATTTCGCCCGGCTTAACGCCCGCCTGATCCCAGACCCGCACGACCGATCCCGTCACCATGTCGCCCAAGCCGATCATCGCGCTGATCCGCTCGCGGTTGGCGGTGATGTAGTCGGTCATCCGGGTGATGACCTCGGCCTGGTCGAGCGTGGCGTCGGTGACCTCCCAGGTGATGTTCAACGGCGTGAACACCTCGGCGATGCCCTTTTCCTCTTCGACCCCGTAGGAGGCGCCGGGCACCTCGACAGGCATCCAGACGAAGTCGCCTTCCTTCACCAGACCCTTGTCCACAAGATATTGTGCCCAGGACCGGCCCACATACCGTAGGTCGCCACCGACATAGGCGTTCCAGTCGGGCGCATCGTCGGGGGTGTTGAAGTTCACCACAGGAATGCCCGCCGCCCGCGCCTCGGCCACCACATCGGTCATCGAGCCCGGATCGGGGCTGGTCGCGCAGATGCCGTCGGCACCCGCCGCGATGGCCGCGCGCACGGCCTCTTGCTGGCTGGGAACATCGCCTGAGTGGAAGGAGGTGTTGACGGTGTGGCCGGTGTCCTTGGCCCACTGCTCGGCGCCTTGCAGGAAGTAGGTCCAGACCGGATCGGCAGGCCCGCCGTGCGAGATCCAGTAGAAGGTCTTGGCGTCCTGCGCGAAGCTTGCGCCCGCCGTCAGGGCAATCGCGGCGACCGCCCCCAGAAGTGTGCGTCGTTGCATGTCGTTCTCCTCCCTCTTGTTCTCGCACGGGAATCCCGGCGATGCCGTCTTATGGTCAGGCGCCTCCCTCCCCGGAGGTGAGCCTGTCCATGAATGTCTCGAACTCGTCCTCTGGCATGGCGACCAGATGCCGGTCCTCGGGGTAGGCGCCCGATGCCACGTCGGCCGCGAACTCGGTAAAGGCGGCGATGCGTTCGGCCTGGAGGCGCGCGTATTCCGCCTTGAAGTCCCGATAGATTTTCGAATGGCGCGGGATGTGACCGTCAGTGTAGCCCAGAATGTCGTTGGCGAAGAGATATTGTGCATCGCAGCCCGCACCGGCGCCCATGGACCAGAGGAGGAGGGTGGTGCGCTGGCTGACGGCGGTGGCGACCTGCGCCGGGACAACCTCGATCTCGGCGGCAAAGGCGCCTGCGGATTCAAGGGCTTTCACCTGCCGGAAAAGGTCCATCGCCTGATCGGCGGTCTTGCCCACGGCGCGGAAGCCTCCGGTCCAGGTGGCGCGGGACGGCACGAGGCCGACATGGCCCACGACAGGGATGTACTCGCGGGCGAGGTGCTCGATGGTCTTGAGCGACCCCGAGCAATAGACCGCATCCGCCCCCCGCTCCATCGCGTCGCCGGTCCAGCGCAGATAGTCGTCGGCGCTGCCCGCGGTGCGGTGCGTGTGACCGGTCATCGAGAAGATACTCGGCGCGGCACGGCGGTAGTCGGGATGGAACAGGATTTCGGGGGGGACCGAGGCGATGTCGATCCCCGCCGCCTCGGCCGCCGCCGCCTCATCGAGAGTGAAGTAGCGCAGCATCGTCATCTGCCGCTGCCCCTTGGCGGCGCGGAGGTCGGCGACGGTCGGAAGCTTGCGCGTCACGGCAGGTCCACCATGACGCGATTGCCCTCGATGCGGGTGGGATAGGTGCGCAGGTCGATGCAGACGGGGGCGCGTTTCGCCTTGCCCGTGCGGTAGTCGAAAAGGCCGTTGTGGCGCGGGCATTCGATCTCGAACCCCATCACGAGGCCGTCGGCGAGATGGACCTGTTCGTGGGTGCAAAGGCCGTCGGTGCAGTAAAAGGTGCCATCCGCGCCGTGATAGACGGCATAGGTGCGGCCACCGTGGTCGAGGCGGATCAGATCCTCGGCCTCGATGTCAGCGGTGGCGCAGGCGTCAATCCAGGGCATGGGTCGGTCCTTTGGCGCGGAGCCCCCCCTCCCCATCCCTCCCCCACGAGGGGGGAGGGAGGTGCCTTGCGCCGCACTGCCGTGCTTGTTCGGGCGTCGCGTGCCTCCCCTCCCCCTCGTGGGGAGGGGATGGGGGTGGGGGGTGCCTTTGGAGGGGCGCGTTCATGCCGTTGCCCGCGCTGGAATCGCCCCGTGCAGCGCTTCGCGGTAGGGGCGGGCGGTCGGGGGGAGTTCCCGGCGCAGGTAATAGCCCGGCTCGCGCGCCTGGCGGATCACGGCGGGGATGACCTCGGCATAGGCGTCCCAGATCGAGGTATTGGGTGGCGGCAAGTCGTGCTTGATCGCCTCGTGCAGGGCCGGGAGGCTGTAGTAGGGCACCATCGGGAACATGTGGTGTTCGACGTGGTAGTTCATGTTGAGGTAAAGGAAACGGCTGACCGGGTTCATATAGACCGTGCGGCTGTTCAGGCGGTGGTCGATGACATCCTCGGCCAG
>CAZVIS010000476.1:0-2400 GCA_964627355.1 uncultured Rhodobacterales bacterium | reverse complement strand
CAGCCGGCCATCCTCACGGGCAGCAACCTCGTCCACGCCTTTGGCCACGCAGACCGGTGCCCGTCCGGAAGTGCGCTCCCACCGCAGCGCCACCGCGTAATGCGTTGGGTTCACGATCACCACGTCCGCCTTTGGCACATCGAGCAGCATCCGGTTTGCCGCAATCTCTTGTCCGCGCCGACGCCGCTGTGCTTGGAAATGCGGGTCGCCTTCGGCGTTGCGGTGCTCTTCCACCAGATCCTGCCGCGACATCCGGTTTCTCCGGCGGTGCGCGAGCCATTGCCACAAGTAGTCCGCTCCGCCAATTGCCAGAGAGAGGGCCGTGATGATCAGTAGGAACTGCACCGTCTCGGCCAGAAGTGTGGCGATCACTTGGGCAGGGGCCAGTTGCAGGCTGCCGAGAACTACTGGTGCACGGATCACGGCCCAACCGACGATGGCCGCCGAGACGAGGGCTAGCTTCGTCGTGGATTTTCCGAATTCGACCAACCCATCCAGGCCGAACTTGTGCCGCAGCGCCGCCAGGGGCGAGATGCGCGACAGCTTGGGGGCCAGTCGGGACGGGGTAACCGTAAAGGCCCGCTGTGCGACCACAGAAAGCAGGGCCGCCGCTGCGGGACCGGCAAAGTACGGAGCGAGGGTCGGGCCGAACGCCTGAAGCGCCGCCACCGCCGCTGACGCTCCGCCTTCCATGGCCTGTGGTGCCAGCCGGTCCGCCTCGGCCAGATAGGTCGCTGCGGCAGATCCGGCACGCTGCAGGGTGTCCGGACCCACGGCCAAGCACACCAGAACAAAGGCCGCCATCGCGGCAGCGGCCGTCAGATCGGCAGATCGGGCGACCTCCCCCTTTTCGCGCGCTTCTTGCAGGCGACTTTCGCTCGGTTCATGGGGCCTGTCGGCGTCGTCGTCCTGCCCGCTCATGCCGTCCTCATGGCGTCACGGCGAAAGGATGTGCAAGCCCGGCCGAAAGCGCCACCGTCCAGGCCTGCAGGATCGCCGGTGCGGTCAGCGCAAGCAGCGCGAGCGCGCCCAGGGACAGTGCCGGCGCACCGACCAGTGCGACCATCATCTGCGGCATCGCCCGATTGATGACCCCGAGCGCGACGTTGTAGATCAGCGACGCCAGAACGAAGGGGGCTGCAAGCGAAAACCCCAGGCCGAAAGCATGGGCGATGCGTCCCATCCCCCATTGTGCGACGTCGCCCGCCACCGGCGGCCGCCCTGCGGGCAAGATCTGATAGGACAGGATCAGCAGCTCTGCCGCCCGCACATGCAGCCCCGCCATGACGGCAAGGGCGAGCCCGCCCATCACGAACAGGTTCGCGAAAGCCGGCTGTGGTTCGGGAACTGCGCCCCCGAAGAGCTGCGAGACCGAGGAGGATTGTGCCGCGAGTGTTCCTGCTATCATCAGGGCCATGATCAAGAGCCGCAGACCAAGGCCGAGGATCAGCCCGACTGCAGTTTCAGACAGGAAAAGCGCTGCAGGATGACGCGGATCGGGCAAGCCGTCGGCGACCGCCGGCAGGACGACGGCGGTGAAGGCAAGCGCGATCGCCAGTCTTACGCGGACAGGAACGGACTGCTCGCCAAACGCCGGAAGGACGGCGAGCAGCCCACCAACGCGCAGGAATACAGCAAAGACATCCTGCAAAGTCGGACCTGCAAGCCCGACCGCTTCGGCCATCAAGGAGAGAAGCTCGGTCACGCGGAAACTTGGCCGATCAGGGCCGGCTTCGCTTCCATCCCGATTTCCTCGTAGGAAAGGACCGGCGCGGCAAGCCCGCGTGCCGCAAGCACCGTCTTGAGGAACCGCCGCCGCATCGTCGAGGTGACGAGCGCTGCGGCAATCCCGCTTTCGGCGGCACGGTTCAGCTTGTCGGCAAGGCCCGACGCAAGGCGTCCAAACTGGTCGGGCGGCAGGGCGACGTCTCGCAAGCCGCGTTCACCATCGATCTGGTGAGCGGCAAAGGTCCTTTCCCACTCGGGCGCCAACTGGATCAGCGGGATCGTTCCGTCGGACCGCTTGAGGTCGGCCACGATCTGGAAGCCCAGACGCTGTCGGACATGTTCGGTGATCGCCTCCGGCGTCCCGAGGCCGCGCCCTTCGGACACAGACTCGAGGATCAGCGGCAGGTTGCGGATCGACACACGTTCTTCGAGAAGCAACCTCAGCACGGCCAGCAGCAGGTCCATCGGGACCTTGTCCGGCATCACCTCCTCGAGCAGGCGCCGGTTTGCAGCGGCGCGAGAGGCCTCCGAAAGGTTTGTGAACTCGTCGAGAAGGCGCCTCAGCCCCCGCAACGTCAGCAAGCGCGCGAGGTTGGCCTTCAAGACCTCGAGCAGATGAGTCGCCAGAACTTCTGTCGGATTGACGACGGTTAGGCCCGAAAGGGCGGCATC
>CAZVIS010000475.1:0-2423 GCA_964627355.1 uncultured Rhodobacterales bacterium | reverse complement strand
CCCGCCTGAACGTCATCGTCTCGGGCGGTACGGGTTCGGGCAAGACCACCACGCTCAACGCGCTGTCGTCCTTCATCGACAACAAGGAGCGCGTGCTGACGATCGAGGATACGGCGGAACTTCAGCTGCAGCAGGTCCATGTGGGCCGGATGGAAAGCCGCCCGCCGAACGTCGAAGGCAAGGGCGCCGTCACGCAGCGCGACTGCTTGCGCAACGCCCTCCGCATGCGTCCCGACCGCATCATCGTCGGCGAAACGCGCGGCGAGGAAGTCATCGACATGCTTCAGGCCATGAACACCGGCCACGACGGCTCGATGACCACGATCCACGCGAACTCGGCCCGCGACGGGATCAGCCGACTGGAGAACATGGTGGCGATGGCCGGGATCGAGATGCCGCTCAAGGCCGTGCGCGCCCAGATCGCCTCGGCCGTCAACCTGATCGTGCAGGCCAGCCGCCTGCAGGACGGCAGCCGCCGCATGGTCTCGATCACCGAGATCACCGGGATGGAGGGCGAGGTCATCTCGATGCAAGAGGTGTTCCGCTACGAACGCCTCGGCATCGCGCCCGACGGCAAGATCATCGGCCGCTTCAACGCCACCGGCGTCCGCAGCCACTATTCCGAACGCTTCCGCCAGTGGGGTTACGACCTGCCCGCGTCGATCTATGAACCCCTGCCGTAAAGGCCTGCCATGACCCTCAGTGCCGCACCCATCATCTACATCCTGATCTTCGTCGCGGTGCTGGTCCTCGTCGAGGGCCTGTACCTGACGGTCTTCGGCAAATCGATCAGCCTCAACAACCGCGTCTCGCGTCGGCTTGACCTGCTGGCCAAGAACGGCAACCGCGAGCAGGTGCTGGAACAGCTCCGCAAGGAGATGTCGCAGCACCTCAAGGCCAAGGGGATCCCGCTTTACTCGATCCTCGCGGCCAAGGCGCAAAAGGCCAACATCGCCTTCTCGCCGCAGCAGCTCATCATGATCATGGGGGGCCTTAGCGTCTTTGCCTTCCTGGGCTTGACCATCGGCACATCGGCAGAACTGCCGGTCCGCGCCGTCATGGCCGTCGGCATGGGCGTGGGCGGGGTCTATTTCTGGGTGAACGGCAAGGCCAAGAAGCGCATGGCCCTGCTGGAAGAGCAGTTGCCCGACGCCGTCGAACTGATGGTCCGCTCGCTGCGTGTCGGCCACCCGTTCTCGTCGGCCATCGGGATCGTGGCAAAGGAAGTGGGCGACCCCCTCGGCACCGAATTCGGCTTCATCGCGGATGAGGCCGCCTATGGCCGGGACGTGTCCGAAAGCCTCAAGGACTTTGCCGAACGGATGGACAACCAGGACCTTCGGTTCCTCGCCATGTCCGTGACGATCCAGCAGACCTCCGGGGGCAACCTGGCCGAGATCCTGGATGGTCTGGCCAAGGTGATCCGCGCCCGCTTCAAGCTGTTCCGCCGCGTCAAGGCCATCACGGCCGAAGCGAAATGGTCGGGCATGTTCCTGTCGGGCTTTCCCATCGGGGCGCTGATCATGATCAACGTGGTCAAGCCGGACTATTTCGATGACGTCAAGGAGACGCCGATCTTCATCCCGGCGGCGCTGGTCGTGGCGGTCTTCCTGATCATCAACGTGATCTTCATGAAGATCATGGTCAATATCAAGGTCTAGGGGGTTTCCGTGGGTTTCCTGAACTCAATCAATCAGATGCTGACGGAAATGATGGGGCCGGTCGGCCCTCTCCTCGGTGTTGCTGCCCTCGGCTTCATCCTTGTCCTTCTCGCGCTTCCGATAATGCTGACGCGCAAGCCAGAGCCTTTCGACAAGCTCAAGGCCCTGCGCGAAACCGCACAGCCGACCAAGGGAGAGCTGCTGCGCGCCGCCAAGAAGGTCGAC
Source organism: uncultured Rhodobacterales bacterium (assembly GCA_964627355.1). Lineage (GTDB taxonomy): Bacteria > Pseudomonadota > Alphaproteobacteria > Rhodobacterales > Rhodobacteraceae > JBBQXK01. The sequence continues at coordinate 537 of CAZVIS010000475.1, read as the reverse complement.
AAGCTTGAAAAGTTCGCGACCTTTCTCGAACCGCAGTCGGCCGAAGAGATGTCGGCGTCCCGCCTGCGCATGATGCGTGCCGGGTACCGCTCGAAGAACGCGGTCCGGATATTTCACTTCACACAGCTGGTCTTGGGCATCGGCCTGTTGCTGGTCGGGACGATCTACGCCCTGATCCAGTCGCAAAGCGCCCCGCTCGGGACGCAGCAGATGCTGCTTTACACGCTGCTGCCCGGTGCGATCGGCTATTACCTTCCGAAGTACTGGGTGGACAAGCGTCTCAAGGAACGCCAGACCGAAATCACGCAAGGTTTCCCTGATGCGCTGGACATGATGCTCGTCTGCGTCGAGGCGGGCCAGTCGCTCGACCAGTCGATCATGCGCGTGGCCAAGGAAAGCCGGGCGGGCTACCCCGCGCTGGCCGACGAGTTCGACATCGTCGCGAACGAGGTCAAGGCCGGCAAGGAACGGGTCACAGTGCTCAAGGACATGTCCGAGCGTGTGGGCGTCGCGGATGTCGCGTCTTTCGTGACGACG
>CAZVIS010000474.1:0-2424 GCA_964627355.1 uncultured Rhodobacterales bacterium | reverse complement strand
GGCATCAGCGGGGGCAAGGGTCAGGCAAAGGGTCAGAAGGGGGATCAGGCGCATGGCATCCTCAAAGGTTACGATGCACGCCTTCTCGCACAGCCCAACCGACACCTCCTGTCAGCTATCAGCGTCGATCCCCGCCTGCGGCAACAGCGTCGCCACCTTCAGCAGCAGCCCCCGCGCCGCCCGGCTGCCCTGAAGCCGCAAACCTTCGACCAGCGCCTCCAGCTCTCCTTCCGTCAGCATCAGCGGCGGCAGCACAAGGGGCGCCCGCAGGATATACCCCACGCCCCGCTCGCCCTCGACCGGCAGGCCGGTGGCGGCCATCACCCCCATATCGCGCCAGATCGTGCGGACCGACACGCCCATCGTTGCCGCCAGTTCCGCCGCCGTATGCAGCCGCCCGTCCCGCATCACCTGGATCAGCGCGAACAGCCGGTCGTCGCGTTTCATTCCCCGCCCCAACTGACAGAATACTGTCAGCAGACCGTCGCACATCCGCGCTGCGGGGCGCAAGCGGCCCAGATTGCCCTTTTCCCGCGCCGCCGCTTTCCCGTAAATCGGCGGCAGGAAATTGCGTTCGGTTCAGACAGAAGGAACCCCAACATGCAGATCGGTCCCTGGCAGATTCTCATTGTCGCCGTCGTCGTGCTGGTGCTTTTCGGGCGCGGCAAGATCTCGAACCTCATGGGCGAGGTCGGCAAAGGCATTACCGCCTTCAAGAAGGGCGTCAAGGACGGCACCGCCGAGGCCGAGGCCGAGGTGGCCGCCGTCACCAAGGACGTGACCCCGATGTCCGCCGAGAAGGACAAGGTCTGAGGGGCCGCCCGGCCCTGACCGCCTGACCGGAAAGGATCCGCGATGTTCGACATCGGCTGGAGCGAGCTTCTCATCATCGGCGTTGTCGCGCTGATCGTGATCGGCCCGCGCGATCTGCCCGACCTGTTCCGCACCCTTGGGCGGTTCACGTCCAAGCTGCGCTCGATGGCACGCGATTTCCAGCGCGCGATGGAAAGTGCGGCAGATCAGGCGGGGGTCAAGGACGTGGCCAAGGACCTCAAGTCCATGACTTCGACCAAGAACCTCGGCCTCGACGCAGTCAAGGATGCCGCGGCGAAGTTCGAGAAGTGGGATCCGCTGAAGCCCACACCAAAGCCCGTTCCCAAACCTGCCGTTGCGGCGGCCCCGGCCGCCGTCGCCACCGTGGCGGCCGAGGCTCCTGCGGCCGAAACGCCCGCTTACGGCCCCGCCACCGAAGCGGTCCGCGCGCAGGCCGCCGAACGCCGCGCCATCCTGGACGAAGCCGCGCAAAAGCTTCGCGCCGCGCAGGCGGCCCCCGAAGCCCCCAAGGGTGACGCATGAAGGCCGACGACATCGACGACAGCTCGGCCCCGCTGATCGAGCATCTGGCCGAACTGCGCACCCGTATCCTTTACGCCATGGGCGCCTTCATCCTGTGCTTCATCATCGGCTTCATCGTCTGGAAGCCGATCTTCAACTTCCTGTCCGAACCGATCTGCCACGCCCTGTCCGACCGGGGCGAGGAGTGTCAGCTGATCCTGGTCAAGGTGCAGGAGGGCTTCTTTGTCGCCATGCGGATCGGCATGCTGGCGGGCTTTGCAATGGCCTTCCCGATCATCGCCTTCCAGATGTGGCGCTTCATCGCGCCGGGACTCTACAAGTCGGAAAAGAACGCCTTCCTGCCCTTCATCGTGGCCTCGCCGGTGATGTTCCTGCTGGGATCAGCCTTTGCCTATTACCTGATCCTGCCCTTTGCCTTTGCCTTCTTCCTGTCGTTCCAGGACGGGCTTTTGGGCGCGGGCGGCGCAGGCACCTTGGCCGAGGCTGCGACGCAAGGGTCGGGGGTCGAATTCCAGGGTTCGATCGAGGCATTCCTGTCGCTGACGATGAGCTTTGTCTTTGCCTTTGGTCTGTGCTTCCAGCTGCCGGTACTCCTGACGCTCATGGGCCGGGCGGGGCTGATTACCTCGCGCGGGCTGCGCGCCACGCGCAAGTACGCGGTCGTCGCGATCCTTGTCGTCGCGGCCATCGTCACGCCGCCCGATGCGATCAGCCAGATCATCCTCTTCTCGGCGATCTACCCGCTTTACGAGATCTCGATCTTCCTCATCGCCCGGTTCGAACGTGACCGCGAGGCACAGGCCCGTGCGGACGGGACCTGGGTGGACGACGAAGAAGAGCAGGCATGACCGACGAGACGCTGGCCCGCATCGCCGCGGCGCTGGAGCGGATGGCGCCCGCGCCGATGCCACCGCCCGACTTTGCAGGGGCCGATGCCTTCGTCTGGCATACCTCGCCCGACCGGCTGGACCCAGTGACGGATGTCTCGCGTGTGGACCTTTCGCTGCTTCTGGGAATCGACCGGTCACGCGATACGCTGTTGGTAAACACCCGCCACTTCGCGCGCGG
>CAZVIS010000473.1:0-2424 GCA_964627355.1 uncultured Rhodobacterales bacterium | reverse complement strand
GAAAGCCTTGTGGAACACCGTTACTCGATCGAACCCCACACCGGCATCCCACCGGAACTGATCCGCGTCTCGGTCGGGATCGAGGATCCGGCGGACCTGATCGCCGACCTCGCACAGGCCCTTGGCTGACCCATGCTGACCGAGATTGCCATCGTCCTTGCGCTGATCGCCATCAACGGCGTCCTCGCCATGTCCGAACTCGCCATCGTCTCCGCCCGGCCCGGGCGGCTGAAGACCATGCCGGGCAAGGGGGCCGTGACCGCCCTGCGGCTGGCCGAGAATCCGGGGCGTTTCCTTTCGACCGTGCAGATCGGCATCACGCTGGTCGGTGTGCTGTCGGGCGCCTTTTCGGGCGCCACGCTTGGTGCGCGGCTGGCGGGCTGGCTGATGACACAGGGGCTGTCCGCAGACCTTGCGAACACGCTTGGCGTCGGTGGCGTGGTCGTGGTGCTGACCTACCTCTCGCTGATCGTGGGCGAACTGGTGCCAAAGCAACTGGCCCTCAGGAATGCCGAAGGCGTGGCGATCCGCGTGGCGCCAGCCATGGCGCTGCTTGCCGTCATTGCCGCCCCCGTGGTCTGGGTGCTGGACCGGTCGGGGAAACTCGTCCTGTGGATCATGGGCGTGACGGACGAGGGCAAGTCCCGCGTGACCGAGGAAGAGGTCAAGAGCCTCATCTCCGAGGCACATGAAGAGGGGCTGATCGAGGAGGAAGAGCGCGAGATGATCTCGGGCGTCATGCGTCTGGCCGACCGTTCGGCCCGCGCCCTGATGACCCCCCGGCACGAGATCGAGCTTCTGGATATCGAAATGACCCCGAATGAGGCGCTGGCTGCCGTGCGCCGGATCGCGCGCCCCCGGATGCCCGTGCAGCGCCGCGCGACGGGCGAGGTGCTGGGGATCATCACGTTGGCCGATGCCTTCCAGCACGCCTCGCGCCGCGAGCCCCTGGTTCTGACCGCCCTCCTGCGCGAGGTGCCGGTGGTGTCGGAACATGCCGACGCGCTGGATGTCATGGAGATCCTCCATTCGTCCGAGCATCATCTGGTGCTGGTCTATGACGAATACGGCCAGTTCGAGGGGATCGTGACCACGGGCGACGTCCTCGAGGCGATCACCGGGCAGGCGGCGGCGGCGGGTCCGTCCGAGGAGCCCGCGATGGTGCAGCGCGAGGATGGCAGCTGGCTGGTCGCCGGATGGATGTCGGTGGACGAGTTCTGCGACCGCATGGGCGTCAGCCGCGACCTTGCCGGAGACTACGAGACGGTCGCGGGGCTGGTCCTGAACCTGCTCAAGCACCTGCCCACCCTCGGCGACCATGCCGAGGCGGACGGCCTGCGCTTCGAGGTGATCGACCTCGACGACCGCCGCATCGACAAGGTGCTGGTCAGCCGGGTGAACCAGCCCGGCTGACCAACGGGTTACAAGCGGCCGGTAAAGGTCACCCGGTCCTCGCCTTCGCCATAGAAGTCGCGGACCCTGGCTTCGAGCGTATAGCCCGCCGCCAGGTAGAACGCCCGCGCCCCCTCTTGCGACGGCCCGCCCGAGGTATCGATCAGCAAAAGGCGCACGCCCCGTTCGCGCAGCCGCGCCTCTGCCGCCCGCAAAAGCGCGGCCCCCGTTCCCCGCCGCCGCGCCTCGGGCAGAACGGCAATGAAGCGCAGGTTCCAGACACGGTCGGCAAAGGGCTCGGCTTCCGCCATCGCGGCGCCCCCGTCGCCGGTCAGCCATAGTGCCTCTCCCCCGATCCCCTCTCGGATCATGGGGGCAAAGGCTTCAAGATCTTCTGGCCCGAACAGGCCCGAGGCTTCGGCGATGGCAAGGAGGACGCCCGCATCGGCGGGGGTTGCTTCACGGATCATGGGATTTCCCTTCATTGGGCGTTGTCGGGTTGCGCGCGCACGGCCAGACGGCCTGCGCGCGAGATGCGGTAGGGGCCGCCCGCGCGCGACTCGACGAAGCCCCGCTGCCGCAGGCGGCGGAACAGGCCAAGGTCGAAGTCATCAAGGATCAGGCCGTCACGGGTGAGGCAGAGCGCCTCATGGATCTTCGGTCCGCGCCGTTCGGCCAGGACCCTGCCGCCCTGCGCCAGATGGTGCAGCACGCGCTGTTCGCGTTTCGAGATGTTCATGGAGTGTCCGAGGTGGGATGTGCCAATTTGGCCCGGAAGGCACCCGCCCCCCGGTCCTTACGCAGCCTTCCCGATGGAAGGCGTCAGCGCTGACCCGCACTCTCTGACATGGACACTCCGTCGCCCGACGGTCAGTCGCCGTTGGACGGGAATTCAATGCTACGGATTGACGGCACCGTGCAAGAGATTGTGTCCGTCACTCGGGAACTAGCCCAAGGCACTGTGGCATTTACGCGGGAGAGAGCGGAGGCACTGCCTCCGCCCCGCGCCTGCGGGGCAGGGCAACACGACCC
>CAZVIS010000472.1:0-2427 GCA_964627355.1 uncultured Rhodobacterales bacterium | reverse complement strand
TCGAACCAGTCGTCCTGCATCAACCAGCGTCCGCTGGTGAAGGTGGGCGATGTCGTGGTGCGTGGCGAGGTGATCGCCGATGGCCCCTGCACGGACATGGGCGAACTCGCCCTAGGCCGGAACGTGGTCGTCGCGTTCATGCCGTGGAACGGCTACAACTACGAGGACTCGATCCTGATCTCGGAACGCATCCTCAAGGATGACGTCTTCACCTCGATCCACATCGACGAGTATGAGGTCGCGGCGCGGGACACCAAGCTTGGTCCGGAAGAGATCACGCGCGACATCCCGAACGTCGGCGAAGAGGCGCTGCGCAACCTCGACGAGGCGGGCATCGTCTACATCGGTGCCGAAGTTCAGCCGGGCGACATCCTTGTGGGCAAGATCACACCCAAGGGTGAAAGCCCGATGACGCCAGAAGAGAAGCTTCTCCGCGCGATCTTCGGTGAAAAGGCGTCGGACGTGCGCGACACCTCGCTGCGCCTGCCGCCGGGGGCCTATGGCACCGTGGTGGAAGTGCGGGTGTTCAACCGGCACGGCGTGGACAAGGACGAGCGTGCGCTGCAGATCGAGCGCGAGGAGGTCGAGCGTCTGGCCCGTGACCGGGACGACGAGTTGGCGATCCTCGAGCGCAACATCTATGCGCGTCTGAAGTCGCTGATCCTCGGCAAGGTCGCGGTCAAGGGGCCGAAGGGCGTCAAGGCCGGGTCCGAGATCACCGAGGACCTGCTCGGCACGCTGTCCCGCGGTCAGTGGTGGCAGCTGGCCCTCGGCGAGGAAGCCGAGGCCAAGGACGTCGAGGCCCTCCACGACCAGTTCGAGGCGCAGAAGCGCGCCCTCGACCACCGGTTCGAGGACAAGGTCGAGAAGGTCCGCCGCGGCGACGACCTGCCTCCGGGCGTCATGAAGATGGTCAAGGTGTTCGTCGCGGTGAAGCGCAAGCTGCAGCCGGGCGACAAGATGGCCGGACGTCACGGCAACAAGGGCGTCGTGTCCAAGGTGGTGCCGATGGAGGACATGCCGTTCCTCGCGGATGGTACGACGGTGGACCTCGTTCTGAACCCGCTTGGCGTTCCCAGCCGGATGAACGTGGGCCAGATCCTTGAAACCCACATGGGCTGGGCCGCGCGCGGTCTGGGCATCCAGATCGACGAGGCGCTGAAGGCCTATCGCCGTTCCGGCGACCTGACCCCGGTGCGCGAGGCGGTGCGGATCGCCTATGGCGACGAGACCTATGACGAGGCCTTTGCCGATACGGACGAGGACACCTTCCTCGAACTCGCCGGCAACGTGACCAAGGGCGTGCCGATCGCCTCTCCCGTCTTTGACGGGGCGAAGGAGGCGGACGTGAACGATGCGCTCAAGCGCGCTGGTTTCGATACCTCGGGTCAGTCCGTGGTGTTCGACGGCCGCACGGGCGAGCAGTTCCAGCGCAAGGTCACCGTGGGCGTGAAGTACATGCTGAAACTCCACCACCTGGTGGACGACAAGCTGCACGCACGTTCGACCGGGCCGTACTCGCTCGTCACGCAGCAGCCTCTGGGTGGTAAAGCCCAGTTCGGCGGCCAGCGTCTGGGCGAGATGGAGGTCTGGGCGCTGGAAGCCTACGGCGCCGCCTACACCCTGCAGGAAATGCTGACGGTGAAGTCGGACGACGTGGCGGGCCGGACCAAGGTCTACGAGTCGATCGTCAAGGGCGAGGACAACTTCGAGGCGGGCGTGCCTGAGAGCTTCAACGTGCTCGTCAAGGAAGTCCGCGGCCTCGGCCTGAATATGGAACTCCTGGATGCGGAGGAGGAGTGAGGAACAAAAATCTTAAGCAAGATTTTTGGCAAATTCCTTACTCAAGGAATTTGTCTTCTCACCCCTCTGACCGCAGCCCTTTGATTGGGAAGATGAAATGAACCAGGAACTCTCGACCAACCCGTTCAACCCGGTTGCTCCGATCAAGACCTTTGACGAGATCAAGATCTCTCTGGCCTCGCCCGAGCGGATCCTCTCGTGGTCTTATGGCGAGATCAAGAAGCCGGAGACGATCAACTACCGCACGTTCAAGCCCGAGCGTGACGGCCTCTTCTGCGCGCGCATCTTCGGGCCGATCAAGGACTACGAGTGCCTCTGCGGCAAGTACAAGCGCATGAAGTATCGCGGCGTCGTCTGCGAAAAGTGCGGTGTGGAAGTCACCTTGCAAAAGGTGCGGCGCGAGCGGATGGGGCATATCGAACTTGCCGCCCCCGTCGCGCATATCTGGTTCCTGAAGTCGCTGCCCAGCCGGATCGGCCTGATGCTCGACATGACCCTGCGGGATCTGGAGCGGATTCTCTACTTCGAGAACTACGTCGTGATCGAGCCGGGTCTGACCGACCTGACCTATGGCCAGCTGATGACCGAGGAGGAATTCCTCGACGCGCAGGACCAGTATGGGGC
>CAZVIS010000471.1:0-2476 GCA_964627355.1 uncultured Rhodobacterales bacterium | reverse complement strand
TCCGGCATGTGCGCGATCCGCTTGAAGCCGACGCGGTCGCAGAACCGGTCCACCTCGTTCGTCTCGCGACTGCGGTTGGCCACACAGCCCGCCAGCCGCACCTTGTAGTTCGAGGACTTCGCCTGCACCGCCGCGATGATCCGGTTCATCGCGTAGATCGAGTCGAAGTCGTTCGCGGTCACGATCAGCGCCCGGTCCGCATGCTGCAACGGCGCCGCAAACCCGCCGCAGACCACATCGCCCAGAACGTCAAAGATCACTACATCGGTGTCTTCCAGCAGATGATGCTGCTTGAGCAGCTTCACCGTCTGCCCCACGACATAGCCGCCGCAGCCGGTGCCCGCCGGAGGCCCGCCCGCCTCGATACACATCACGCCGTTGAAGCCTACGGTCACGAAGTCCTCGGGCCGCAACTCCTCGGCGTGGAAGTCCACGTCCTTCAGGATGTCGATCACGGTCGGCTGCAGCTTGCCCGTCAGGGTAAACGTGCTGTCATGCTTCGGATCGCAGCCGATCTGCAGCACCCGCTTGCCCATCATCGAAAAGGCGGCGGACAGGTTCGAGGAGGTCGTCGATTTCCCGATCCCCCCCTTGCCATAGACCGAAAAGACCTTGGCACCCTCAATCTTCAGCGCATCGTCCTGATGCACCTGCACCGACCCGTCGCCATCGAGACCGCGAAGATCTGGGCCACGCAGGTCGGGAATCTCATCTCTCGGGCTCATCGGGTTGCCCCTTTCATCTTGGCGAAAATATCCCGGGGGGTGCGGGGGGCTGGCCCCCCGCTTCCACGGGCAAGGCTGGCGCGATCGTCGTTCATTCCGCCGCGACCCCTTCCAGCCGGTCTTCCAGTTCGTCCGCAGCCCCCTTGAGCGCGGCAAGCGTCGCCGCATCGGGGTGCCAGTAGTTCCGCTCGCTGGCTTCGATCAGCCGGTTCGCCATGCGCACCGAGGCCTCGGGGTTCAGGCTTGCCAGACGGCGCCGCATCGCCTCGTCCAGCACGAATGTCTCGGACAGGCGCTGATAGACCCAAGGGTCCACCGCCTCGGCCGTCGCGGACCAACCCATCGTGTTCGTCACCTGCGCCTCGATCATCCGCACGCCTTCGCGGCCATGCTTCAGCAGACCCTCGTAGAACTTGGGGTTCAGGCTGCGTGACCGGGTTTCCAGCGCGATCTGGTCTTTCAGCGTGCGGACCTTGCCCGCGCCCTTGGTCTGGTCGCCGATGTAGACCGGCGTCTCGACCCCGCCGCGCGCCCGCTTCACCGCCCGCGCGATCCCGCCAAGCGTGTCGAAGTACTGGTCCACCGTGGTGACGCCCAGTTCCACCGACTCGAGGTTCTGGTAGGCCAGATCCACATCGCCAAGCGTGTTCTTCAACAGCGCCGCGTTCTGCGTGGCCTTGCCCGTGCGGCCATAGGCAAAGGACTTCCGCGCCTGATAGGCATCGGCCAACTCGTCCTCGTTCTCGAAGGTCGAGTTGCCGACCATGTTGTTGACGTTCGACCCATAGGCGCCCTCGGCGTTCGAGAACACGCGCAAGCTGGCCGTCTCCATGTCGCAACCCATCTTCGCTGCATAGTCGAGCGCGTGGGCGCGGACGAAGTTGTGCTCACTTGGCTCTTCGGCGGTCGCCGCCTTGTAGGCCGCCTCGGCCAGCATACGGGTCTGCAGCGGCAGAAGGTCCCGGAAGATCCCCGACAGCGTCATCACCACGTCGATCCGGGGCCGCCCAAGCTCCGCCAGCGGCACAAGGTCCGCACCGCAGAGCCGCCCATAGGCATCGAACCGCGGCTTGGCCCCCATCAGGGCCAGCGCCTGCGCCAAGGGTCCGCCATCCGACTTGATGTTGTCCGACCCCCACAGCACCAGCGCCACCGAGCGCGGCATCTCGGCACAAGCCTCCAAGAGCCGCTGCGCCTGCGCCGCGCCGTCCTTGAGCGCGAAGGCCGTGGGCATCCGGAACGGGTCGAAGGCATGGATGTTCCGGCCCGTGGGCAGAATGTCGGGGCTGCGGATCAGGTCGCCGCCGGGGACGGGGGGCACATAGTGCCCCGCCAGCGCCCGCATCAGCCCAGCAATCTCGTCGTTCTGCCGCAGAAGGCCATCGACCCGCGCCCGCGTCGCATCGTCGGCCACATCCATCAGCGCCAGGTAATCCGCCCGCGCCTTGTCCGTCATCGGACGGCCCAAGACATGCAAGCCTTCCGGGATCAGCGCGTCCTGCGTCTCCAGCAGTTTCAGCCACAGCGCCCCCGGCGCCTGGCCCCCCATGTCCACCGCCGCTGCCTGCTCGGCGATCAGCGCCTCCAGCTCCGCCCGCTCGGGCGCCTCGGGCACCATCCCGCGCCAGCGTGACAGGCTGTCCTTGAGGTCCAGCAACCCTTTGTAAAGGCCCGAAACCGCAAGGGGCGGCGTCAAGTGCGTGACGGTAATCGCATTCGCCCGCCGCTTGGCCAGCGTCGCCTCGGACGGG
>CAZVIS010000470.1:0-2481 GCA_964627355.1 uncultured Rhodobacterales bacterium | reverse complement strand
TTGGCGGGGCCGCCCCTAGATCAACCCCCGCCAGTAGAGAACCGCCGCCGTCAGCCCCGCCACGGCCAGAAGGTTGAAGATGATCGACGTGGCAGTCGCTGTCACTGCGGCCTTGCGGCGATCCCACAGGCTCAACCCCGAAAGATGACGCAGGCACAGGTCATAGTCGGCGGCGACCTTGGCTTCGTCGACCTGCGGCAAAAGCTTGGGGTTCTGCGCCATGGCTGCCGCCGTCGCCAGCCGCTGTCCCGCCTGCCGCACCCCGCGCGGCAATGTACGCCCCCCGCGCCGCAGCTTGGCGGCGAGGCCCGTTCCACGGATGCGTAACCGCTCTTCCAGAAGCGCCGCGATGCGGTCGGCCATCTGCTGAATCGTTACTGCACCCATCACTCAAAAACTCCCAAACTTTACCGTAAATTAGGGAGAAACAGGCGCGACGGCAACGGGGGCTGGCGGCGACAATCTGTGCAGGATATCTGCATGGTATGCTGAACACACAGGTTTACACCCCAGACCTTCCGACGGACCAGCCGCCGCTTGTCATCGTGCACGGCCTGTTCGGGTCGGCGCGGAATTGGGGTGCCACGGCAAAGCGGTTGTCGGGCGCGCGCTTGGTCGTTGTACCCGACATGCGCAACCACGGGCATAGCCCGGGGACGGTCACGCACAGCTATCCCGAACTTGCAGCAGATTTGTCGGAAGTCATTGATGCACATGGAGGAATTGCCGACGTTCTGGGGCATTCCATGGGTGGCAAGGCGGCGATGATTCTGGCGCTGATGCACCCCGGTCGGGTCCGACGCCTGATCGTGGCCGACATTGCACCCGTTGCCTATGGCCACGACCAGCGCCAGCACATCCAGGCCATGCGTGCGCTATCGCTTGAAGGGTTGACCACGCGGGCCGAGGCTGACCGCCGTCTTGCCGCTACGACGCCAGACCCTGCCCTGCGCGCCTTTTTCCTGCAATCGCTGGACCTCAAGGCCGAGGGAGGGCCGCGCTGGCGGCTGAACCTCGACACGCTTGAGGCCGAAATGCCGGCGATCCTGGGCTGGCCGTCACCACTTGGCCGCTTCGATGGCGCCACCCTCTTCCTGTCAGGCGCAGAGAGTCGCTATGTCTTGCCCGAGCATCGCCGGGACATCACCGCTCTATTCCCCGCCGCCCGCTTTGCCCGGATCCCCGGCGCGGGCCATTGGCTGCATGCCGAGAAGCCGCGCGAGTTCGAGGCGGCGGTGCAGGTCTTTCTTGACCACGCAGGCTAGCTGCCGCGGTAGGTCGAATAGGCGAAGGGCGACAGCAGAAGCGGCACATGGTAGTGCTGCGCGGGATCGGGAACGCCAAAGCGGATCGGGATTTCGTCGAGGAAAACAGTGCCTTCCCCTGTCTGACCGGTGGCGCGAAGGTAGTCTCCCGCGCAGAAGACCAACTCGTACCTCCCCTCAGTCAGTTTCGCTCCGGACAGAAGTGGTGCGTCCGTCCGCCCGTCCGCATTCGTCACCGTCTCAGCGATCTTGCGATGGCTTTGCCCGCTAATGCGGTAAAGCAGGATGCGTACCCCCGCCGCCGGTTTCCCTCGCGCCGTATCCAGAACATGCGTCGTCAGCCGCCCTTGCGCCATGCCGTTCTCCATCGGTTGCATCCATTCTCGCCATCGTCGCGCCGCCAAGCCACCCCGGAGCCCTGCGTAAGCACTTTCTCCGTTTTCGGTATAAACATCGCGCCGCAACCGTCCTAGGCTTTCTTCCACCATGACCGATACCGCCGCCCCCCGTTACCCCCGCGATTTCACCGGCCATGGTGGCACCCCGCCGGATCCGCGGTGGCCGGCTGGTGCGCGCGTCGCCGTCAGTCTGGTGCTGAACTATGAGGAGGGGGGCGAGAATTCGGTCCTGCACGGGGACGCCGCATCTGAGGCGTTCCTGTCCGATATCGCAGGAGCAGCGCCCTGGCCCGGGCAGCGGCACTGGAACATGGAGTCGGTTTACGACTACGGCGCGCGGGCGGGGTTCTGGCGGCTGCACAGGCTGTTCACCGGGCGCGGGCTTCCGGTCACGATCTACGGCGTGGCCACGGCGCTGGCGCGCGCGCCCGAGCAGGTGGCCGCGATGCAGTCGGCGGGGTGGGAGGTGGCGAGCCACGGGCTGAAGTGGATCGACCACCGCAACATTCCCGAGGACGAAGAGCGTGCCGCGATTGCCGAGGCGGTGCGTCTGCATACCGAGGTGACGGGGTCGCCCCCGCGCGGCTGGTACACCGGCCGCTGTTCCGAAAACACCGTCCGCCTGACCGCCGAAACCGGCCTTTTCGACTGGATTTCAGACACCTACGACGACGACCTGCCCTACTGGACCGACATCGCGGGCCGCGACCAGTTGGTGATCCCCTATACGCTCGAGGCGAACGACATGCGCTTTGCCACCGCGCCGGGCTACATCACCGGGAGGCAGTTCGGCGACTACCTCTGCGACACCTTCGACG
>CAZVIS010000469.1:0-2485 GCA_964627355.1 uncultured Rhodobacterales bacterium | reverse complement strand
ACGAACGGCCTCCCCTCCAGATCCTCCTCCCGCCCCGGCGCCTCGCCCAGGATCAAAACCCGCGCTGCCGGAGTTCCGTCCGCAAAGACGGTGTTCCGCGCCCCCTTCTTCAGCTCGCAATGGGGATAGGCCGCCAGCGCCTCCCTCAGATCGTCGAGCGTCCGGGCCGCAGAGGCCGCCGCCTGCGAGACCGCGACGGGATCGACAGCCGCTGCGGGGACCTCGGCCTGTGCGGCGGCGACCGGAGGGCGGGCCACCGCCCGCTCCACCCGCTCCGGCAGGTCATAGGCACTGACCGGCGCATCCCCCACCACCGCCTCGACCCCAAGGTCAAGCTGCCAGTCCAACGCCGCCAGCGCCGCGTGCCACCCTTCGGGCGTGTCGATATCCAGCGCGATTCCCATGGGCCGAGGGTAGGGGCCGCGCCATGGCGCCACAAGCGCGGGATTGACACGAGGGAGGAGGGGCTGCCACCTCCGCCGTATGATCGGCTTCCTGATCTTCCTCGCAATGATCTTCTTCCTCGGAGTAGTTCCCCCACCCCGCTGGGGCCTGCGGCTGGCGGTAATGGTCGGTGGCTTGCTAACCCTTGGGGCATATGTTCTGCCTGCGCCCTACGAAGAGGGCTGGGCGCACGACATCGTGCAGATCGCTTTTGTCTCGACCATTGCGGCATACTTCTCGGCGGTTGCACTGCGATGGCTGGCCTCGGGTCTGCGTCCGGAGCCGTCCTTCGACGACACTCTCCTTCTGAGGGCTTTCGACGAGGCTCTTTGCTTCGGCGCTGGGGTCTTTCTCGGCTGCGTTGTCTTTCATGCGCTTGCGATCCTGCTTGGGAATCTGCCCGGGGGCCTGTTCCTGCATGTGGCTGTCGCGGTCGTGGCAGGACTGGGTGTGGCCTTCACGTGGCGGACGAGGGCGAGGGCGGTTGCCTTGGGCGCCGGGCTGACGGTGGCCGCTCTGGCGCTGGATGGGGGCTTTCGCTACCCGGACCTGATGCTGCGTGCGGCGGAAGCCGCGGGGCCGGAAGTGCCGCGCTGCCTGATGATCGGGCCCGATCTCGCCCCTCCGCGGGATCGGACCGACCTCATGGCGCTGACCATCCCGAAGGACGTCAAGGGGCCGTCGGACGTCCTGCTGCTTCGCCAAGAGGGCGGCAGCATGGACCTCCTCCGCTGGTCCTTCCGCGCCCGCCGCTTTGTCCCGGCGCCGACATATATCTATGCGCCGCCGCTCTGCACCCCCACCCTCGCCCCCCTCCTCCCCGGCTGACCCCGCGCCGGTTGCCCCACGCCCCGGCATTTGCCATAACCGCGCCACAACACCCTGCGAGGCCTGACATGTTCCGTGCGCGCCACCTCCTCGGCATCGAGCATCTGTCGCCCGAGGATATCCGCACGGTGCTGGACCTGGCCGATCGCTATGTGGACCTCAACCGCCGCACGGTGAAGCAGTCGGACGCGCTGGCCGGCCTCACCCAGATCAACATGTTCTTCGAGCCGTCCACGCGGACGCAGGCGAGCTTTGAACTGGCAGGTAAACGCCTCGGCGCGGATGTGATGAACATGGCCGTGGGGCATTCCAGCGTGAAGAAGGGCGAGACGCTGATCGACACGGCGCTGACCCTGAACGCGATGCACCCGGATCTGCTGGTGGTGCGGCATCCCTCGTCCGGGGCGGTCAACCTGCTGGCGCAGAAGGTGGATTGCGCGGTCCTGAACGCGGGCGACGGGCGGCATGAGCATCCGACGCAGGCATTGCTGGATGCCCTCACGATCCGCCGCGCCAAGGGGCGGATCCAGCGGCTGGTCGTGGCGATCTGCGGGGACATCGCGCATTCCCGCGTGGCGCGGTCGAACCTGATCCTGCTGGGCAAGATGGAGAACCGCATCCGGCTCATCGCCCCGCCGACGCTGATGCCCCCGGGGGTGGGAGAGTTCGGCTGCGAGATCTTCGACGACATGAACGCGGGGTTGGAGGGCGCCGACGTCGTAATGATGCTGCGTCTGCAGCGCGAGCGGATGGATGGGGGCTTTATCCCGTCGGAGCGGGAGTACTACCACCGCTATGGGTTGGACGCCGAGAAACTGGCCGTTGCGAAACCGGATGCCATCGTGATGCACCCGGGGCCGATGAACCGGGGGGTGGAGATCGACGGGACTTTGGCCGACGACATCAACCGGTCGGTGATCCAGGATCAGGTGGAGATGGGGGTCGCGGTCAGGATGGCCTGCATGGATTTGCTCGCGCGGAACTTGCGGGCAGAGCGGGGGCAGAGGGCGATGGGAGTGATGGTGTGAAGGCGTCACCAATCGACCCGCCTCCCGACTGGGTACATCCTTTGGGCGATGGCGAGACTGTTCTGTGGCAGGGTCAACCTTATGGCGGCATGCTCTTGTCACAAGAGAGTGCAATTGACGTGCTGGGTGGATGGGTCTTCTTCAGCGTTTCAGTTTTTTTGGGTGTGAGTGCCTGGCTACTCTAC
>CAZVIS010000468.1:0-2491 GCA_964627355.1 uncultured Rhodobacterales bacterium | reverse complement strand
GCCGCATCGGCGAACTGGGGCGTCTCATAGACCGTCCGATCCTCGGCATAAAGGCCAAGGCCGTAGGTCGCGCCAGTCGCCGCAAACCACGCATCGAAGGCACGGTCGCTGAAGGCGGGCATGTCGGGCCGCTCGCCGCGCGTAGGCAAGTGGGTCGTGCGGGCGGCGGCAAGGTCGGGGTCGAACATCGGGGCTGTGGGAAGGCTGGGGAGGAGGGCCTTGAGGGCACCCGCCCCCTCCACCGCCTCGAACCCGCTCGCCTGCCGGGCGACGGCGGCAAGAAGGTGCGGGTCCACCGCGCGCAAACGCTCTCCCGCCTCGCCCTCGGTGGCCGCGATGACCTCCATCGCGCGGGCGGCCGCCTCGGCGCCCGCCGCCGGCCAGGTCGCAGCGATGGCGGACCCAAGCGCCGCATAGAGGTCGCGCTGACCGTCGGCGAATGCGCGGGCGACAGTTTCCGCGACCGTCCCGCTCATCGCCAGTCTCCTGCGACGTACGCACGCAAGGAAGACGTAGGGAAGACGCAAGGAAGACGTCTCAAAACCGCTTCCTCGCCCTCAGCGCCGCCCCGATGGTCCCGTCGTCGAGGTAATCCAGCTCCCCCCCGATCGGCACCCCCTGCGCCAGCGAGGTGACGGCGACGCCCGTGGGCGCCAGCGCCTCGGCGATGTAATGCGCGGTGGTCTGGCCGTCGATGGTGGCGTTCAGGGCAAGGATCACCTCGCCCGCCCCCCGCGCCCGGTCCACCAGATGTGGTATCCGCAGCGCCTCGGGCGTCACGTTGTCGAGGGCGGACAGCGTGCCCCCCAGCACATGGTACCGCCCCTTGAACACCCCGCCCCGCTCCATCGCCCAAAGGTCGGCCACATCCTCGACCACGCAAATTTCCCCCGTCTCGCGCCGCGGGTCGGCACAAATCGGGCAGGGGTCACTGGTCCCGATGTTACCGCATATGGTGCAGTCGCGGATCGCCAACGCCACCTGTGCCATGGATTGCGCCAAAGGCACCATCAGCCCCTCGCGCTTCTTCAGCAAAGCCAGCACCGCCCGCCGCGCCGAACGGGGGCCAAGGCCCGGCAGCCGCGCCAGAAGGTCGATCAGCGTCTCGATCTCGCGCGGGGCCTCCGTCATGTCAGAAGGGCAGGTTCATGCCGGGGGGCAGGCCCAGACCCTCGGTCAGCTTGGCCATCTCCTGCTGGTGGCGGGCAGCGGCTTTGGCTTGGGCATCCTTGATCGCCGCAAGGATCAGATCTTCCACGATTTCCTTCTCGGAGGCCACAAAGATCGAGGGGTCGATTTCCAGCCCAGTGAGTTCACCCTTGGCCGTCGCCCGCGCCCGCACCAGCCCCGCCCCACTTTCACCGATCACCACGATCCGGGCCAGATCCTCTTGCAGGGCCTGCATTTTTCCCTGCAGCTCCTGCGCGGCCTTCATCATCTTGGCCATGTCGCCAAGCCCGCCCAAGCCTTTCAGCATCGCATCCTCCGCGTGGTTTTCGCGCGAAACATATGGCGAACGGGGTCCGCCCTCAACCCGTCATTCCGCCTCGAACGGGTCCCATTCATCCTCGACCTCGGGCAGGGCTTCGACCGCCGCGACCGCCAATGGGTCGCGGATCTCGACCACCCGCGCCCCCGGAAAGGCCGCCAGCACCGCCTGCACCAGCGGCAGTTCCGCCGCCGCCAGCTTGTCCACATCCCGCGCCTCGGCCAGCGTCGCCCCCCCGCCTTCGCTCACCACCGACACGCCCCACCGGGCGCCGGTCCAGCCTTGCAGCCGGTGCGCCAGCCTCGCCGCAAGCTCCCTCGGCGCGTCCTCGGTCGGCTGGAACTCGATCCGACCGGGGGTGTAGCGGGCAAGGCGCAGGTGCGTCTCGACCTCCATCAAGAGCTTGAGGTCCCGGTTTTCGCGAATAATCTCAACGACATGGTCGAAGGTCGCATAGCGGGAAAGGCTGACAGGATCGGTGGAGGGCGCCACCGCGGGCACCGCCGCGCCCCGCGCGCGCGGCGCCTGCATCACCGGGCCGCCGCCACCCGAAGAGGGCATCGCAGGCGCGGGCATCGGCGGCGGGGCCTGCGATTGCAGGCGGCGGATCAGCGTTTCGGGGTCGGGCAGGTCGGCCACATGGGTCATGCGGATCACCGCCATCTCGGCGGCCATCATCGCATTCGGAGCCAGCGCAAGCTCCTCGATCGCCTTCAGCAGCATCTGCCACAACCGGCTCAGCGCCCGCATCGGCAGGCGACCCGCCATGTCGCGACCCCGGTCCCGCTCCTCGGGCGGGATCGTCGGGTCGTCGGCGGCGTCGGGGGTGATCTTGACCACCGACAGCCAGTGCGTGATCTCGGCGAGGTCGCGCAGCACCGCCGCCGGGTCCGCCCCTTCGGCATATTGCGTGCCCAGTTCCACCAGCGCGCCCGCCGCATCGCCCCGCAGGATCATGTCGAGGAGATCCATCACCCGCCCCCGGTCGGCAAGGCCCAGCAT
>CAZVIS010000467.1:0-2493 GCA_964627355.1 uncultured Rhodobacterales bacterium | reverse complement strand
CTACCCGATGAACATGTCCCTCTACGACTGGGGATTGCGCAGCGAGCCAGAGCCGCAACTGGGGGGCCGCACCCTCGCCACCCCGCGCGGCAAGGTGATCGGCGGGTCCTCCTCGATCAACGGGATGGTCTATGTGCGGGGCCATGCCCGCGACTTCGACCATTGGGCCGAGGCGGGCGCCCAAGGCTGGTCCTATGCCGACGTTCTGCCCTATTTCCGGCGGATGGAGTCTTGGCACGGGCAGGCAGACGGCGGCGATCCCGACTGGCGCGGCAGCGACGGCCCCCTGCACATCACGCGCGGCCCCCGGACGAACCCCCTGTTCGCAGCGTTCATCGAGGCCGGTCGGCAGGCGGGCTATCCGGTCACGCCTGACTACAACGGACGCCAGCAAGAGGGCTTTGGCCCGATGGAGGCGACGATCTGGAAGGGCACCCGCTGGTCAGCGGCCAATGCCTATCTGCGGCCCGCGCAGAAAACGGGGCGGGTCCAAGTAGTCCGCGCCCTCGCCCGCCGCGTGGTGATCGAGGGGGGGCGTGCGACCGGTGTCGAAGTGCGGCGCGGGCAGGCGATCGAGGTGATCCCGGCGGCGCGAGAGGTGATCCTCGCCGCCTCCTCGCTCAACTCGCCGAAGATCCTGATGCTGTCGGGCATCGGTTCGGCTACACATTTGTCGGAGCATGGGATCCCGGTGGTGGCGGATCGCCCGGGGGTGGGCGCGAACCTGCAGGATCACCTTGAGATCTACATGCAGTTCGCCGCGCAACAGCCCATAACGCTCTACAAATACTGGAATCTGTTCGGCAAGGGCCTGATCGGCGCGCAGTGGCTGTTCACCCGAACGGGCCTTGGCGCCTCGAACCAGTTCGAGGCATGCGGGTTCATCCGCTCCGCCCCCGGCATCGACTACCCGGACATCCAGTTCCACTTCCTGCCGATCGCCGTCCGCTATGACGGCAAGTCGGCGGCCGAGGGGCACGGCTTTCAGGCTCATGTCGGCCCGATGCGGTCGAAATCGCGGGGCAGCGTCACCCTTCGGTCCCCTGACCCCGAGGCGGCGCCGGTCATCCGCTTCAACTACATGTCCCACCCCGACGACTGGGACGAATTCCGCAAGTGCATCCGCCTGACGCGCGAGATTTTCGGGCAGGCCGCGATGGCCCCGCATGTGAAACACGAGATCCAGCCGGGTCCGGGGGTGCAGTCGGATGCCGAAATCGACGCCTTCATTAGGCACCATGCGGAAAGCGCCTATCACCCCTGCGGCACGGCCCGGATGGGGCGGCGGGACGATCCGATGGCCGTGGTGGACCCCGAGGCCCGCGTGATCGGGGTCGATGGCCTGCGCCTTGCCGACAGCTCGATCTTCCCGCGCGTGACGAACGGCAACCTCAACGGCCCCTCGATCATGGTGGGGGAGAAAGCTGCCGACCACATCCTCGGCCGCACGCCCTTGCCTCCCGCGAACCTGGAGCCGTGGGTTTCGCGGAATTGGCGCACCGCGCAACGCTAGGCGCGGGAACGTGATTGGCGCGGGCCGCGCCCGCTGCCCTAGGCTTTGTCCGACCCAAAGCAAGGCCCCGATCATGCGAACCCTCTCTGTCGCGCTGTTCCTTCTATCCGCTGGCGCAGCCGTCGCCGACCCCGTCACCTTTCCCGCCGCCGATGGCGTGACGATCCATGCCGACTATCAGGCGGCGGGGGACGAGGTGATCGTGCTGTTCCATCAGGCCGGTTCGAGCCTGCATGAATACGACCCCGTTGCGCCGCGCCTCAACGCGCTCGGCTATTCCACGCTAGCCGTCTCGCAGCGGTCAGGCGGAGGGTACTTCGGCGGCACGAATGCGACGGCAGAGGGGGCGGGCGGCGGCGCCGACTACCTCGACGCCTATCCCGATCTTGAGGCGGCACTGGCCTGGGCGAAAGGCAAAGGCAATGGCGTGATCGTCTGGGGGTCGAGCTATTCCGCCTCGCTGGTCTTCAAGCTGGCGGCCGAGCATCCGGGCGACGTGGCGGCCGTGCTGAGCTTTTCGCCCGGCGAATACTTCGGCTCAGGCCTGTCGGTCAGCGACGCCGCAGCGCAGGTCCGCGCGCCCGTCTTCGTCACCTCGGCTAGCGATGCGGGAGAGGTCGCTGCGGCCAAGGAGATCATCTCGGCAGTGCCGGGGGCCAAAACGCAGTTCGTGCCGAAACGGGGCACCCACGGCGCCTCGACCCTGCGCGAGGATCAGAACCCGAAAGGCGAGGCCGAGAACTGGGCAGCGGTCGAGGCGTTTCTGGGCGGGCTGCGCTAGGCCCCGACCGCCCTCGCCCGCCGCATGACCCACCAGATGCAGGGCAGCGTCGCGGCGGAGGTCAGGGTCATCAACAGGATCAGCGGCAGCGCCCCCCCGCCAAAGCCCAAAAGCCACCCCGCCAGCGCCGACAGCCCGGCGCCAAGCCCGATCATGAAGGCCCCGCCAAGGCCTGCCGCCGACCCCGCAAGCTGCGGCC
>CAZVIS010000466.1:0-2501 GCA_964627355.1 uncultured Rhodobacterales bacterium | reverse complement strand
CGATGCGGCTGGTGCTGCACCACCCCGAGTTTCAGGCGATCGAGGCGCAGTGGCGATCCCTCGATCTTCTGGCGCGGCGGATCGAGACCACCGTGAAGCTGGAACTTGTCGCTTTCGACATCTCGGCCGAAGAGATCGCGGCAGACCTGTCAACGTCGGGCGACCTGTCGCAGACGGGCCTGTTCCGGCTGCTCAACGCGCCCCTCAAGGAAGAGGGCGGGATTGGCTTTTCGGCGGTCTGCGGTCTGTTCACATTCGAGGAGACGCCGCCGCACGCGGCCCTTCTGGGGCGGGCGGCGCGGATTGCCCAGCATGTGCAGGCCCCCTTCTTCGCGGCCATGTCCCCGGGTTATCTCGAAACGCCCAAGGCCGAGCGCCACCCCCTCGTCGCCCGCGCATGGGAGGCGCTGCGCGCCGAACCCGCTGCGGCATGGCTGGGGCTTGCCGCCCCGCGCTTCCTGATGCGCCGCCCCTATGGCGAGCGGTCAGAGCCGATCGACGCCTTCGACTTCGAGGAATTCACGATGTCCGAAGGGCTGTCGGGCATGCTGTGGACCAATCCGGTGGTGCTGGTCGCGATCCTTCTGGGGCAGGCCTGGACGGCGGGCAAGGGCAACCCGGTGCTTGGCCAGGTGATGTCAATGGGCGACGTGCCCTACCATTTCGTTACCGACCAGTATGACGACCAGGTGCCGCTGCCCTGCACCGAACGCAACATGACCGCCGAAAAGGTCGAGCAATCGGTGATCCGCGGGTTCATGCCGGTGATCTCGATCAAGGGGCGCGATGTCGTCCGGCTGGGATCCTTCCAGTCGGTCGCGGGATCCGAGATCGCGGGCCGCTGGACCGGCAATGAGGCCAAGCCAGCGCGGCAATCACCTGCGGCCGAACCGTCACTGTATACAAGCCACGCCGTGGCGGCCGCGGTTGAAGACGACCTCGATGCACTGCTGGCGGGCTTTTCGGACACGCCCGCAGCCCCGGCCGACCCCGGGTCGATCGACGCCGATCTTGCGGCGCTGCTGGAGGGGCTGTGATGCGCGACACCGGCAGTGGCGATGAAGGGCCCGAGGACGGCGACGAAGACGACGGTGTGCCGATGACGATCCTTGCGGTCAACGGCGGTTACTGGCTTTATGAGGGACGGGAACTGCTGGACGACATGCTGTTCGGCACCGGTGCCTATCCTTTTCGCGTGCGTTGTGTACACTTCAAGGATGCTTTTGAACTGAGGCAGTTTTTCGGAGACGAGTTTTCGATCGCGTCGCTGTGGAGGATCAATCCGGACGTGATTGCCCGGCTTCGCCGTGAAGGGCTGCTTTTCGACATTTCCCCGCATGACGACGAGTGATTTTTCGTCGGTGCGGACCAAGAGGATAGGACGATGCCCCCACCCACAATAACGGCAATCCTGGAAAACCGTAAACTCAAGTTCAAGGGCCCCCTGCCCGAGAACAAGGCCTACATCAAGGCGGCCCGCGTGATCGAGGGGCTGAGCCAGATCACCCAGACGACCATCGACTTCATGGCGCATGACCGATACGCCAAGATGGAGGACATGGTCGGCCAGGCGCACACGATCAAGATTCTCAAGAACAACAACCTAGAGGCACCGCAGTGGCGCGAGTTCCGCGGCACCTGCGTCGAGGCGAGCTATCTTGGCCTGCAAGAGGGGTTTTCGTTCTTCACGCTCGAGATCCGGCCCTGGATCTGGTTCCTGACCAAGACCTGGAACAACCGCATCTTCCAGAACCTCAACGCCGTGGACATCATCAAGAAGGTGTTCGGCGACCGGGGCTTTTCGGACTATACCTTCACGGTCAGCCGCACCCCGGACGTGCGTGTCTATACCGTGCAATACAACGAGACGGACTATGCCTTCATCTGCCGACTGATGGAGGAGGAGGGAATGTACTTCTACTCCACCGTCCGCAGCGAGAAGGATCACCTGATCATCACCGACGGGCAAAGCGGCCATTCGCCGGTCGAGGGCATGGCTGAGATCAAGTTCGAGACCCGCGAGAGCAAATTCCGCCGTGCCGGCAGCCACATCTATGAATGGCGCGCGGCCGAAGGGGTGCGCGGCGGCAAGGTGACGCTGCGGGACTATGATTTCGAGGCTCCGTCGGCCGACCGGACTGTGACCAAAGCCATCCCCATGGGCAAGCACACCCACAAGAACTACGAAAGCTTCCGCTACCCCGGCCACTACCGCAAGACGCCGCTGGGCGAGATCTATGCCCGCGTCAAGATGGAGTCCGAGGCCTGTCCGCACCTGATGGGCACGGCCATCGGCGACATGGCGACGCTGGCGACCGGGGCGACCTTCAAGCTGACCGATCACGATCGCAGCACCGAGAATGCGGATTACCTTATCACCTCGGCCGTCCACCTGATGCAGGTCGAGGTGGACCAGAAGGACGAGACGCAGACCATCGCTGCGATGCCGAACAAGACGGGCACGACGCAGCAGGCGATCAAGCTGCCTTCCTCGATCGAGT
>CAZVIS010000465.1:0-2512 GCA_964627355.1 uncultured Rhodobacterales bacterium | reverse complement strand
GGCACTCAGCTTCCGCACGGCCCTTGTGGCATCGATGCTCAACCTGGTGTTCGGCGTGCTGCTGGCCTGGGTGCTGGTGCGATACCGCTTCCCGGGGAAACAGCTGATCGACGCCGCCGTCGACCTGCCCTTCGCCCTGCCCACGGCTGTGGCGGGCATCGCGCTGACCGCCATCTATGCGCCGAACGGGGTGTTCGGATCGGTGATCCTGGACACCTTCGGCATCCGCGTGGCCTATACCGAACTGGGCATCTGGATCGCACTGATCTTCGTGGGCTTGCCCTTCGTCGTCCGCACCGTGCAGCCGGTGATGGAGGAAATCGACCGCGAGACTGAGGAAGCCAGCGCAACGCTGGGCGCCAGCCGCCTACGCACGATCACCCATTTGATCCTGCCCATGTTGGCCCCTGCCGCGCTGACGGGCTTTGCACTCGCGCTCGCCCGGTCGGTGGGCGAATACGGGTCGGTTATCTTCATTGCGGGAAACCTGCCGAACGCGACTGAGATCGCACCCCTGCTGATCGTCATCCGGCTGGAGGAGTTCGACTATGACGGCGCAGTCGCCATCGCCATCGCTATGCTGGCGATCTCGTTCACACTGCTTCTGGCCATCAACCTGATCCAGATCTGGAGCCGCCGCCGCATGGGCGCGGTGTGAGGGAGAACCCATGACCGGTACCATTACCATCCTCTCCCGCCCACGAGCGTTTCGACCGGCGACGACAGAGCCCACGGTCGTGAAGTGGGCGCTGATTGCGCTTTGCCTCGCGGTGCTGACCGTCCTGCTGTTCGCGCCACTGATCGCGGTTTTCGATGAGGCACTGCGACGTGGCTGGGCCTTTGCCCTGGCGTCATTGTCAGAACCCGACGCGCAATCGGCGATCTGGCTTACACTCACGGTCGCCGCAATCGTCGTGCCGCTGAACGCGGCCTTCGGTATCGCCGCCGCCTGGGCGATCTCCAAGTTCGACTGGCGCGGCAAGGCCTGGGTGATCTCCCTGATCGACCTGCCGTTCTCCGTCTCGCCTGTCGTCGCGGGCCTGCTGTTCGTGCTGATGTTCGG
Organism: uncultured Rhodobacterales bacterium; assembly: GCA_964627355.1. Lineage (GTDB taxonomy): Bacteria > Pseudomonadota > Alphaproteobacteria > Rhodobacterales > Rhodobacteraceae > JBBQXK01. The sequence goes on along the minus strand of CAZVIS010000465.1, from coordinate 1,449 downwards.
CGCCAACTCGGCCCTTGGGGCTTGGATAGTGGCCAGCGGCTTTCCTATCGTCTTTGCGGTGCCGGGCATCGTGCTGGCGACGCTGTTCGTCACCTTCCCCTTCGTCGCGCGCGAGCTCATCCCGATAATGCTGGAACAGGGCCGGGCCGAGGAGGAGGCGGCGCTAACCCTTGGTGCCTCGGGCTGGCGGACGTTCCTGACCGTGACGCTGCCCAACATCCGCTGGGCGCTGCTTTACGGCGTGCTCCTGTGCAATGCCCGCGCCATGGGCGAATTCGGCGCGGTCGCCGTCGTGTCGGGCAAGATCCGAGGCCAGACCACCACCATGCCGCTGATGATCGAGATGTTCTACAACGAATACCTCTCGGTCGCCGCCTTCACGATGTCCGCGCTGCTGGCGCTCCTCGCCTTCGTCACGCTTGCCCTGAAATCGGCCCTGGAATGGCGCTACGCTGACCAGCTGGCCGCATCGCACCGCCATTGATGGAGACAGCCATGAATATCGAGATCGAAGAGATCGCCAAGGAATTCGGCGCGACCGCCGCGCTGCACCCCGTGTCGCTCTCCATTCCCTCGGGCACATTGGTGGCACTGCTCGGCCCGTCCGGGTCGGGCAAGACCACGCTTCTGCGCATCTTGGGAGGGCTGGAGTTCCCATCGGCCGGCCGCGTCCTCTTCGACGGGTCCGATGCCACTTGCCTGACCGTGCAGGAACGCCGCGCGGGGTTCGTGTTCCAGTCCTACGCGCTGGTCCGGCACATGACCGTGTTCGACAACATCGCCTACGGCCTGCGCGCCCGCCCGCGCAAGTCGCGCCCCCCGGCGGCTGAGATCGCGCGGCGGGTGAACAAGCTCCTCGAGCTGATCAAGCTGCCCGACATCGGCGCGCGCTACCCGAGCCAGCTCTCGGGCGGTCAGCGGCAGCGCGTCGCCTTGGCCCGTGCGCTGGCGATCGAGCCGCGGATGCTGCTCCTGGACGAACCCTTCGGTGCGCTGGATGCGAAGGTCCGCAAGGAACTACGCCTGGGCCTGCGCGAGGTCCATGATACAACGGGCCTCACCACTGTCTTTGTCACCCATGACCAGGACGAAGCGATGGAACTCGCCGACCTCGTCATCGTCATGTCGATGGGCCGGATCGAACAGGTAGGCAAGCCAGAGGATATCCGGTCCCGCCCCAAGACCCCATTCGTGCGGGAGTTCATCACGGCATGACCGACGCAATTCCCCTTGACCGGATCGACCGGCGCATCCTGCACGAGTTGATGCGCGACGCGACCCTGCCGGTCTCGCAACTGGCCGAGCGCGTGGGCCTGTCGCAGACCCCGTGCTGGAAGCGTGTTCAGAAGCTTGAGGCAGCCGGGATCATCACGGTGATGGTCGCCATCGGGGAACCGGTTGCCATCGGCCTCGGCCTGACCGTCTTCACCGAGATCGAGGCCGCCGGCC
>CAZVIS010000464.1:0-2513 GCA_964627355.1 uncultured Rhodobacterales bacterium | reverse complement strand
GTCGATGAAGCCGGGCAGGAGGTTGTTGATACGGACGCCCTGCGACGCGTACTGGTCGGCGAAGAGCTTGCAGAAGGCCGCGAGGCCGGCCCGTGCCACGCCCGAGGTGGGAAAGGCCGGGTCAGGCTCGAAGGTGGCGAAGGTCGTGATGTTGATGATCGACCCCGCCCCTTGCGCCGCCATGATGGGGGCCACCAGACGGATCGGGCGGACGGCGGACAGGAAGTAGATGTCGATGCCCTGATGCCAGACCTCGTCGGTGATCTCCAAGAGCGGTGCCCGAGGTCCGTGCCCCGCCGAGTTCACCAGCACGTCGATCCGCCCCCAGCGGTCCATCGTGGCATCGACCAGACGCTTCACATCGTCGTTCGACTGGTTCGATCCAGTGACCCCCACTCCGCCGAACGATTCCGCCAGCGCCTGCCCCTTGCCCGAGGAGGACAGGATCGCCACGGCATACCCCTCCGCCGCCAGCCTCTTCGCCGCCGCCGCTCCCATCCCGCTGCCGCCCGCCGTGATGACCGCCACTTTCTGCATCGCGCATCCCCTTTGGAATAGATCCCGCCGCCCGCCGTTCTTCTGGCATCGGCGCAGGAAAGACACGCGCCACCACCGAAGACAAGGAGAACGACGATGCGCAATTCGCTGATGATTGGGACGGCGCTGGCCCTGATGGCAAGCACCGCCCTGGCCGGAGTCCCGGCGGGCATGACCTTCGGCCTCGACGCGGCAAAAGTCGCCGAGCGGACGGGGGCGCCTGCGGGCCTGATCCTCGCGGCCGACGATGACGAAGACAAAGGCGGCCTTCTGTTCCGCCTGGGCCTTCGCGGCGACGGCGGGCTTCTCGCGGGCCAGTCGGATGACGACGAGGACGACGAGGACGAGGATGAAGACGAGGACGAGAACGACGACGAGGGCGACGAAGGTGACGATGGGGATGACGGGGACAATGACGACGGCGACGACGGCGATGACGGCGACGACGACTGACCCGGCCCTTGCCTGACGTCGCCGGCCCGGGCGCCCCACCGCCTGGCCCCCCGGTGGCGGTCAGACCGCCCCCGCCCTCAGGCGGGGGCGGTAGCTTGATGTCAGAAGTCCGACCCTGGCATCCCACCGCAGGAATGACGCACGGTCACGTCAAAGCTTGCGACAACCCGATTGGAAATCCCGCACGGCGGGGCGGCCGACGCTTGCGTTGATGTCCACCTCGCATCGGTCGATTGCGATGGTGCAGACGGCCCCGGCGGCAGAACGGGGACATTCAGTGGTGGACAGGATGGCCTTTGCCGATCCGCTGGAGATCCGGCTGGCGGTCGCGTCGCGCTATAGATCGGCGACTGTGGCCTTGAAGGCCTCGGACCAGTCGGGGTGCCAGCGCGACAGGGCCGGGCGGTTTTCGATGATGTCCCCCGCCATCCAGCCGATGCGGCGTTCGTCCAGACGGCGCGAAACGTCGTTGTCGGGGCAGAGGATGTAGAAATCCCCGGCCGACAGCCGGTCCAGCATGAAGGCCACCGCCTGCTGGGGCGTCCACGCGCCGGACGGTTTCGGTGCGCCGGCAGCGGCGGTCATGCCCGTATGCACCCAGCCCGGGATCATCAGATGAGCCGTCACGCGGGCGCCGGGGGTCGTGCGCAACTCATGCGCCAGAAGCTCGGTATAGGCCTTCACCGCCGCTTTCGACACGTTGTAAGCCGGGTTGCCCGGCGGCAGGGTGATGCCCTGTTTCGACCCGGTGTTGATGACGGCGCCAGGTTCGCCATGGGCCAGCATGGCTGGCACGAAGGCCTGCGCCACCGTCAGGATACCGCCAAAGTTCACGCCGAGCGTTCGGTCCCAGGCCGCGCGGTCGGCAAGGGCCGAGGACGGAAGGCCGATCCCGGCGTTGTTGAAGAGAAGCGTGACCGGCGGCAGGTCGCTGGCGACGGCCCCTGCGGCATCGGCGACGGCGGCGGGGTCAGACACGTCACACCCGAAGGAACGCGCGCCGGAGACCGCGGCCGCTGCCGCCTCCAGCGCCGGGCCGGGCAGGTCGAGCAGGGCGACGGTCATGCCGTGGGCCGACAGCGCCCTTGCCGCAGCCAGCCCAATGCCCGAGGCACCCCCGGTGATGACGGCCGTGCGGCCAGCGGCGATGGCGGGATGGGTCATGCGGGGGTCTCCGTGATGAGTCGGCGGGAACGGGTTGGCCGGGCCAGTGGTCCATCGCACAGCCCGCCTGCTTGGGCCAGAGGGCTAAAGGCGCCCGGCCTCAGCAAGCGCGGGTTGCGTGCCGCCGTCAGTGCCCCGGTCCAAGGTCGGGTCAAGCCCGGTCCGAGGTCCATCGTGGGGGACGAAGGGTCAGTCACGCCCCAGGGGCCGCCGCAGTGCCGTGATGGGACCGCCGCCCGCATCCTCGATCCGGCCTGCAGCCTCGGCCAGACCTTCGGTCACGACCGCCATGTGGCGGCCGTTCGCGTGGATCATCGTGACCGCGTCCAGCATCATCGCCACATGCCCGCGCCAGAACA
>CAZVIS010000463.1:0-2527 GCA_964627355.1 uncultured Rhodobacterales bacterium | reverse complement strand
GGCGGGCTCAGGCGGTCACCACATCCCCAACCGCGATGCGCCCCGTCCGCACCACTTCGGCGCACCAGCCGCCATGCCCCCGCATCGCGTTATACCCGCCGGGGCCCAGGGCGCCCTCCATCCGCGAACAGGGGGCGCAGGGGCCGGTAAGGCGGACCTGCGCTTCGCCTAGGGTCAGCACAGCGCCGCGCAGGGCCGAGAGGTTCAGGCCCGAGACAAGGATATTCCGTCGCAGGGTTTCCGGCGCCACCGGGCTGCTATGCGCCAGCGCGGCGATCACCGGCAGATGTTCCGCCTGCATCAGGGTTACCGCGCGCAGACCCCCGCTCGCATGGTCGCCTTCCAGACCCCGGTCGGTCAGCAGCGCCGCCCCCACCGCCTGCACCGGCGCCAGCCGCACGGGCCGAATACCGATCCAGCCTACCCGCCCCGGCCCCGCATGGCGGGACAGAAGCGTGGCCATCGGCTCCATCAGATCTCTTCCACCACCATCAGGTCGCGCACCGCGGCGCCCTTGGCATGGGCGAGCGCGGCCTGATATGCGGGCGAGTGATAGCACTCCACCGCCTTTTCCAGCGACGGAAACCGCGCGACGACGTTCCGCTCGCGGTCCGCACCCTCAAGGGTCACATAGCGGCCACCGCGCGCAAGGAATACGCCGCCATGGGCCGCGATGGCCTCGGTGGCACCCCTGGCATAACGGCCATAGGCCTCGGCGTCCGTCACATGCACATGGGCAATCCAGAGTGCGGTCGGCATCACATCGCCTCCAACAGCGCTTCAACCGCCGCGACCGAGCGTGGCGCGCGGGCGATGTCCTGACCGCCTGACTGCGCCATGTCCGGGCGCCCGCCGCCGCCCTTGCCCCCCATCGCCTCTGCCGCCGCCCGCGCCAACGGTACGGCCGAGATTCGCGCGGTAAGGTCTGCCGTCACGCCAACTGCCACAGCAGGCCGTCCGTCGGCATCGGCAATCAGCATCACCACGCCCGAACCCATCCGCTCTTTCATTGCATCGACGAGCGCAGGCAGGTCCTTGCCAGATACCCCCGACATGATCTGCGCGACGAATTTTATGCCACCGATCTCCTTGCCTTCCGGCCCTGCACTGCCGCCGCCCATCGCAAGGTCGCGGCGCAGCTGCGCCACTTCGTTCTGCAGGGCCCGCCGCTCGTCCACCAGCGCGCGCACGCGCTCCACCACCTCGGCTCCCGGCGCCTTCAGCACGCCCGCCACCTCGGCCAGCCGCGCGTCCTGCGCCCGCAGATGCTCGAGCGCCGCCTGCCCCGTCAGCGCCTCGATCCGCCGTACCCCCGCCGAAGAAGCGGAGTCGCCAAGCGCCACGAATGCCCCAATGTCCCCTGTGCGTCGCACATGGGTTCCGCCGCAAAGCTCGAGCGAATAAGTGTCGCCATCGGTCCCCTTGCCCGAGCCGCCAAGGCGACCCATCGACACGACGCGCACCTCGTCGCCATACTTTTCGCCGAACAGCGCCTGCGCCCCAAGCGCCCGCGCGTCGTCCGGCGTCATGATCCGCGTTTCCACTGCGCCGTTCTGGCGGATGAAGGCGTTCACCTCGGCCTCGACCTGCGACAGTTCCGCAGCCGTCAGCCCCTTCCCGTGGCTGAAGTCGAACCGCAGCCGGTCCGGCGCGTTCAGGCTGCCCTTCTGCGCGACGTGATCGCCGAGTGCACGCCGCAGCGCCTCGTGCAGCAAATGCGTGGCGGAATGGTTCGCGCGGATCGCGCTGCGCCGGGTATGCTCGACCTCCAGCTTTGCCGGTTGGCCGCGCAAGATGGTGCCTTCGGTCACTTCGGCGACATGGAAGACCACGCCCTGCGATTTCTTCGTATCCGTCACACGGGCCATGCCGGTCTCGGTCCGGATCAGGCCGGTATCGCCGACCTGCCCCCCCGATTCCGCATAGAAGGGTGTCTGGTTGACGACGATCTGTACCTGCTGGCCAGTCTCGGCCGCACCTTCTGCCGCGCCGCCGATCACCAGCGCGACGATCTGCCCTTCGGCTGTTTCCGTGTCATAGCCCAGGAACTCGGTCGCCCCGTGCGCCTCGGCCAGGTCGAACCAGATGCGGGCGTCCTTCGCCTCGCCCGTTCCGGCCCAGCTGGCCCGCGCCTTGGCCTTCTGCTCGGCCATCGCGGCATCGAACCCGGCCACATCCACCGCCCGCCCCTTCTCGCGCAGCGCATCCTGCGTGAGATCGAGGGGGAAGCCATAGGTGTCATAGAGCTTGAACGCCGCCGCCCCGGGCAGCGCGCCGCCTTCGGGCAGGCGCTGAAGCTCGTCGTCCAGAAGCCGCAGCCCACGGTCGAGCGTCTGACGGAACCGCGTCTCCTCGCTCCGCAGGGTCTCTTCGATCAGCGCCTGCGCCTGCACCAGTTCGGGGTAGGCCGCGCCCATCTGGCGCACCAAGGCTGGTACCAGCCGGTACATCAGCGGGTCCTCGGCGCCCAGTTGATGCGCATGCCGCATTGCCCGCCGCATGATCCGCCGCAGCACATAGCCCCGCC
>CAZVIS010000462.1:0-2528 GCA_964627355.1 uncultured Rhodobacterales bacterium | reverse complement strand
CTTCTCGATGCAGGAAGTCGCCGTTTATCACGTCGCGGGCGGCAAGATCGTGCGCGAAGAGTTCTTCTACACGATGTGACCCTAGCGTCGGGCGCGGGGGTCCGGCATCAGCCGCTCGCGCCCGATCTCGTCCAGCAGGTGACGTCCGGCTTCGGTTCCGAAGTGCTGGCTTTGCGACAGGCCGGGGAAACGTGCGCGGACCTCCTGGGCCAGTTCGGCCGGCAGGCGCGTCACCGTCGCCTCGTTCACCATCAGGCTTTCGCAGGGGATCCCTTCGGCATAGACGATCTCGTGCCGGTCGAAGACCAGGCTGAAGTAATCGACGAATCCGCCTTCGCGGACAAAGACGGTCTCGCCATCGACCAGATGCTTGGCCTGCACCAGCACCTCGGACGTGGGCAGCCCGGCGCTTCGGTCGCGCTGATACAGGAAGATGCGGTGGTGCTGGCTGACGATCAGGTCACCCGCATTGCCGAGGCAGTCGCGCCCGATCACCACCGGCGCAAAGGCCCCCGCCGCGCGCAAGGTCGCCCGACCGAGCCAGCGCAGCGGCTGGCGCCCGTGGTCGCGTGTCAGGATCATGTCGCCGGGCACCAGCGCCTCGATCGGTTTCTGTCGTCCGTCGCCCAAGGTGATCCGCGTGCCCCGCGCGAAGGAGACGCAGACAAGATCGGCCAGCGGCACATCCGAAGGGGCCTCTTCGACCGACAGAAGCGTGTATTCGCGCCCCGGCCCCATCGGCGACAGCGGCAGCGCTAGACGCGAGCCGCCTGCCACCTCCATCAGCAACACCTCGACCGTCGCCGCCTCGGGGTCCATCAGGCGGTAGCGCGCGATCAGGCGGACGCGGTCCCCCGGCCCCCCCACCTCGCTTCCCGCGGCAATGCACTGGCCGCTGCCCGTCAGCTTGAGCGCAAGGCGGATTGGCCCGGCCCCGGGGTCAAGCTCGTACAGGTCGCCGGGGCAGACCTCGTCCGGCGGCAAGAGCCCGTCTCCCGCATTCACGCCATGCGCCACAAAGATATCCTGGGCCGCGAAGACCTGGCAGGTCTGCGCGGGGGGAAGGGCGTGCGGTTCCATAGCGGGCAGGGTCATTCCGGGTCTTGACCTTGAAGGGGAAGCGTGATTCTCGCCCCGTTGCATACGTTTGTAGCAGGGCGCTCGTTACCGAACCGCTTCTGCGAGTCAACGACAGCCTGTCCGGCGAAGTTTCGGCAGAAACGTGCGCGGGCGCTCTGCCGTGACTGTTTCCCGCGCTGCCCCAGCACTCTGCCTCTGCGTGTCTGCGCCCGGCCTTTTCCCCGGCGGCCGGTCCTGCTAGGCCAAGCGGGTGTGAAAGCGGGGGGCGGCATGGATCTGGGTATTCGGGGCAAGCGGGCGCTGGTTTGCGCAGGGTCCAAGGGTCTGGGGCGCGGCTGCGCCGAGGCTTTGGCGGCGGCGGGGGTCGAGATCGTGCTGAACGCGCGGGGCACGCAGGCGCTGCAGGCCACCGCGCAGGCAATCCGTGACCGCCATCAGGTCGCCGTGACCGCCATCGCCGCCGACATCACGACCGAGGCCGGCCGGGCCGAGGTGTTGGCCGCCGCAGGCCCCCTCGACATCCTTGTGACCAACGCGGGTGGGCCGCCGCCGGGCCTCTGGTCGGAGTGGAGTCGCGACGACTTCATCCGCGCGATCGATGCCAACATGCTGACGCCGATCGCGCTGATGCAGGCGGCCTTGCCGGGGATGATGGCCAAGGGATGGGGGCGCGTGGTCAACATCACTTCGCAATCGGTCAAGGCGCCGATCCCGCAACTGGGCCTCTCGAACGCCGCGCGCACCGGCCTCACCGGCTTTGTCGCAGGGACAGCGCGGCAGGTGGCGCCTTCGGGGGTTACGATCAACAACCTGCTGCCCGGCATCCACGCCACGGACCGGGCGATTTCGCTGGATACCGGGGTGGCGACCGCGCAGGGCATCACCCTCGAGGCGGCCAAGGCTGCGCGCGAGGCGACGATCCCCGCCCGCCGCTACGGCACGGCGGCAGAGTTCGGCGCGATGTGCGCGTTCTTGTGCTCGATGCACGCGGGCTTCATCGTGGGGCAGAACATCCTTCTCGATGGCGGGGCGACCAACGCGACCCTCTGACCCCCGGCTTGCCGTCCGCTGGGGCGCCTGCTAGGGGACTTCCCGACAGAAACGATTGGGAAATCCGTGAGCGCGCCCCGCCTTCAGGTTCAGGCTCTGACACGCCGCTTCGGTGGCGCTCCGGTCGTCGATGACCTGTCCCTGACGGTGGCGGCGGGACAGGTGACCTGCCTTCTCGGCCCCTCGGGCTGCGGCAAGTCCACCACCCTGCGCATGATCGCAGGGGTAGAGCGGCCCGACAGCGGCACCATCCGCATCGACGGCCAGACCGTCAGCGACCGCGCGACCTTCGTGGCACCCGAGGCGCGGTCGGTCGGGCTGATGTTTCAGGACTTCGCGCTGTTTCCGCACCTGACGGTGGCGCAGAACGTGGCCTTTGGCCTCAAGGGCGACAAGGC
>CAZVIS010000461.1:0-2529 GCA_964627355.1 uncultured Rhodobacterales bacterium | reverse complement strand
CCTCCCTCCCGTTGGGTCCGGTATGCGCTGAAGATGGGCCTACGCTGCCTGCGCCGCAACGGACCCTTCGGTCAAACCGCCATGCGCCAGGCGCATGGCTACTCCGCCGGGTGCAGGGCCTGGGTCAGCCAATGCAGGGGGCCGCGGCGGGGCGGCGGGGGCGGCGCGAAGATCGCGGGATCCAGCGTCACCCCACGCCGCGTCGCCTGCGCGGTGACCAGATCCAGCACGGCAGGGTTCCCGCGCACCAGGTCCATGAACTTTGCCTCTTCCAGCTCCAGCAGCGTCGAATGCGTGATCGCCGTGACCCGCGCCCGGCGCGGGCGCCGCAACAGCAGCGCCAGTTCCCCGAACATCTCGCCCCGGCCCAGACGCGAGACCTGCCCCGACTGCGTGACCTCGACCGCGCCCGAGGCGATGAACCACACCGACTTGGCCACCTCGTCCCGCTGCATCAGCACGTCTCCCGGTTCGGCATAGACAGTGCGCAACTGCCCGGCGAGGCGGATGCGCGCCTCTTCCGGCATCTCGGCAAACAGGGGAAAGCGCGAGACAAGCTCGGTCTTCTGGACCGCCAGATCCAGCTTGGGCCGGTCGGCCAGCGCCCGCCGCGCGGCCCCGACCTCGGCCAGCAACGCCGTGCGCAACTCCGGTCCGATCAGCCCATCGGCGGTCAACTGTTCGTACTCGCGCACCTCCTGCTGCAACGTCGTGCGGCGGATCAGGCGGCGTTCCAGACGGTCGGCATAGCCCGGGAATTGCAGGCGCAGGCCTTCCAGCTCCTTGTCGATGTCGTCGCCGCGTCGGTCGAGCAGGTCGTGCAGCAGGTCCGCCACCCGCCGCCCATGGATCCGCAGGATGCGCCGGTCGATGAAGCCATGCAGCGCGCGCAACACTTGGGTCAGCGCCACCAGTTGCTCGAACCGGTCCGCCGTGATCCGCTCCAACGGTCCCGAGATGCGCAGCCGGTTGTGCAGCCACACCGCCGCCCGCGCGATCCTGCCCGGACGCACCGCCCGCCGCGCGGTCGCGCGATAGCCCGACCGCCCCTCGACCCGCGTCGTCTCGATCAGGTTGTCGGCCTCGGCCAGCAGGCGTTCGGCAAGGCCGGGCGGCATCAGGTCATGCTCGAAGGCGTCAAGGATCACGTCCCGCTCTTGCCCTGCCAGCGCCACAAGGCCAAGCGTCACGCGGTCCTTGTCCAGAAGGTCGCGCGCCTCGTCTGCCCGGTCCACCGCACGCTCCAGCCGCTCGCCGAACTTCTTGGCCTCGTCACGCACGATGCCGGGCTGCAGGGCCAAGCTGCGCGTCGTTTCCGCCACCGTCTCGCGCACCGACTGCAGTGCCACCGCGATCACCTGATCGGCCAGCGCACGATCGAGGGATGACAGCCGGTCCAGCCCGAGCCAATGGATCAACAGGCGCAGCGTGGTCCCTTGAACCAGCAACGTGAATAGGGTGAAGCCCACGGCGATAACCCCCACCTGCCGCTTCACCTCGGGCGGGACGCCTGCGCTTTCCGTCACCGCCAGCGCCAGGGCCAGCGTCACCGCTCCTCGCAGGCCACCCCAAAGGATCGACAACCGATAGGGCCCCTCGACCCGTGGCGACAGGCGCGCGACAGTCAGCATCGGCAGCAGAAGATACAGGATCAGCGCCCGCGCAACCAAGGCCGCAACGGCGGTCATGAGGATCAGCCCGATATCCGCCCACCGCAGATCGGGCACCAGCTTGGGGATCAACAAGGCCGCAAAGAAGAAGATGAGCGACCCCGCCAGGTGCGCCATCAGCGCCCAGGCATCCCGCAGCTGCGTCATCGCGGGCGGCGAAATCCGACCCGGCCCCGAGAAGTTGAGTGTCATCCCCGCTGCGACCACCGCAACCACACCCGAGGCGCCAAGGATCTGGTCGGCAAAGAGAAACGTCGCATAGGGCAGGGCGATCGACACCGTCACCTGCGCCAAGGGATGTGCCGCCATCCGCGCCAGCATCGCCACCGCCAGCCGCCCCGCCAGCCAGCCGAATGCCCCGCCCGCCACGATCAGGAACGGAAACCGCAGGATCGCGCCGCCGATGTCCGGCTCCGCCACCCGGCGCACCACGTCATCGAGGAACACTGCAAACAGCGCGATGGCCGCGGCATCGTTCAGCACGCTCTCGCCCTCGACGATCCGCGCCAGCCTTTGCGGCGCGGGCGTGGCGCGAAAGATCGAGACGACGGCGGAGGGGTCGGTGGTCGAGACTATTGCCCCGATTAAGAGGCAGGCGATCAGCGGCAGGCCCGAAACGGGCAGAAGTGCCAGCGCAATCACCGCCGTCGCCACCATCACCGCCACGACCGCCAGCGTCAGGATCGGCACCCAATCGTCCAGCATCCGCCGGACGTTGATGGTGAGGGCCACCTGAAATACCAGCGTCGGCAGGAAGACATACAGGAACACGTCGGAGGAAATCGGCAACCGCAGGATGGCCAGGGCCACCGGGTTCAGCACGTCCGTCAGTTCCGTCGCCCAGAACCACGCGGCCCCG
>CAZVIS010000460.1:0-2530 GCA_964627355.1 uncultured Rhodobacterales bacterium | reverse complement strand
AATCGTTCAGGTAACAGAACCCGTTCGCCCGGTCCGGCAGCCCGTGATGCGTGCCGCCCCCCGGCACATGCACGACGCCACCATCCTGCACGAGATCCGCCGCCAGCATCATGCCCCCCGCGCCGGTCGCCGGACGGCGGAACATCTCGGGGAAGACCGGATTGGACAGCGTGCCGAGGTGGTGCCGCGCCTGTATTTCCGGGGAGACGGCACCTGCCGTCTCAGCCTGCTCCAGCGCCAGAATATAGGCCGGGTCGTGCCAGGCCGCCAGGGCGGCGGGCTTGGCCCGGGGACTTGCGCGATACCGTTCGGGCGGCAGCCAGCCCAGGGCGCGGGCCAGGTCCATCACGGTCGAGACGCGCGGAACACGCAAGGGATGGTGGTCGCCATAGCTCGACCCGCGATAGATATCCGAACCGATGAACAGCGGGCCGTCAAAAGGCCTGCGAGTTTTGCCCGGTCCTGCCTCTTCATTCCGCACGCGTACCGCCTCTGGTTGCAAGAAAGTCCCCGATTGCCGCCCGTTTTCGCCAAATCGTCACATGATCGCAGAAACCTTGTGAGACTCTATGGGCAAGCGCGTCCGGACATGGCATTTTCTGGGGAACCATAGACATCTAGACAAGGTTGTATTTGTCGCATCCCAGAAGGGCCGCAAGCGCCCCGTACCACAGGCAAGGCAGTGAAACGTAGCCCGATGACCAGTTTCTACCCCGACGGGGATGCCCCGCGCACCCAATTCGGCGCCCTGTGCTGGCGCCGCACGCGGGGGAAGGTCGAAATCCTGCTGGTGACCAGCCGCGAAACCGAACGCTGGGTGATTCCGAAGGGCTGGCCGATCCCGGGAAAATCGCCCGAGGCGTCGGCGGCACAGGAAGCGTGGGAAGAGGCGGGGATCAAGGGCGAGGTCGGGCCCACCTGTCTTGGCGTCTTTGCCTATGACAAGGTGATCGACCACGACCTGCCCGGCCCGCCGACACTGCCCTGCGTCGTCAGCGTCTTTCCCCTGCGCGTCACCCGCCAAAGCCGCAGCTTCCCCGAGGCGGGTCAACGCCGGTTAAAGTGGTTCCCCCTCGACAAGGCCGCGCGCAAGGTCGACGAACCCGAATTGCAGGCCCTTATCGCAGGCTTCGATCCCACGCGCGGCGGCAGCGATCCGGTGGAACACCTCCCTGTCTCTTGACTCCGGCGCCACTTTGCATAGGTCGTGAAGGGCCGCGTTCCGCGGCTGACCCGGACGACTGCATGATCCGCTATTCACTTCGCTGCGCCAAGGGCCACACCTTCGAAAGCTGGTTCCAGTCCGCGGCCTCCTTCGACACCCTGACCGCCCGCAAGGCCTTCACCTGCATCGAATGCGGGACGGCCGAGGTCGAAAAGTCGTTGATGGCCCCCTCGGTCGCGACCGCAGCCCCCCTCCGCGAGCCTGAAGGCGAGCGTGAGGCGGCGTTGGCTGCCCTGCGCCGTCATGTGGAAGAGCACTCGGATTACGTCGGCCTGAACTTCGTGACCGAGGCGCGGCGCATGCACGCAGGCGAACTCCCCGAACGCGCGATCCACGGCGAGGCGCGGCTGGACGAAGCGCGCGCCCTGATCGAGGAAGGCGTGCCGGTCGCCCCGTTACCCTTCCTTCCCGCGCGCAAGGTCAACTGACGGCGCTCAGCCTCTGCAGGACGGCACGCGCCCCGGGAAAGTGCTGCGCAGCGGCCCCGCATCCCGCGCGACGACCTGCCCCTCTGCCAGCCGCACCGCCATCAGCCGCGACCAACCGGCATCGGGCAGCAGGACTTCGCTCTGCCCCCCGCAACGTCGCACCGCCGAGGTGATCCCTTCGTCCCCGATGCGATGATTGGTGAGGCCAGCTGCCCGCGCCACTTCGACCAGCAGGTCCCCCTCCAGCCGCACGAACACCAGTTCGCGCAGCAGGTGGGGCCGGTCCACATAGGCAATCTCGATCCGCCCGTCCCCGTCGAAATCGGCGACCCCGGCGGGGGCCAGCCAGCGATGTCGGGTGCCGATGTAATCTGTCGCTGCCCGCAGGCCGAAGCTGCCGCTTGTCACGCCATACACCGCAAGCTGGGCACCACGGTTGATGTCGGTGCGCACGACGATCACTTCGTTCGTGCTGTCCCCGTCCAGATCATGCAGACGAGGGGCCGTATCCTCGAACACGTGGCCATCACCTGCGGCGATCCTGTTGCCGCACATATTGCCGTCGGGGGTGTCCTGAACCACCAGCACCTCGGGCTCGTCCTCGCGGCCAAGGATGCGGTGGTCGTAGATCGTTGTCGGGCCGTCAAACCAAGCGCGACGGACCATGCCGGCCGTTTCAAAATCCACCGTTTCCGAGGCCTTGAACGGCGAAAGTGTGAACCCATCCACGGCGCAGGCATCGGCCTGCGATGCACCAAGCGCCAGCGCAAAGGCCAGCGCCAGCCGCATCAGATCTGCTTTTCGGGCATCTGCACGCGCAGGCCGTCCAGCGCCGCCGTCACCTTCAGCTGGCAGGTCAGGCGCGAGCGTTTCGGGT
>CAZVIS010000459.1:0-2541 GCA_964627355.1 uncultured Rhodobacterales bacterium | reverse complement strand
CACACGGAAGGGGCACTACATGCCCCTCTCGCTGCTCGACAGCCAGTTCGCAGCGCTGGAGCCGCCTGGCCCGGACGAGGGCACGACGATTGACATAGACCAGCCGCTCGACGCGCTTGCCGAACGCATCGCGGCGCATCTTTCCGCGCCCCCATGACCCGGCCCAAGCCCCCCACGATGGCCGACGTCGCCCGCATCGCGGGTGTCTCTCCGATGACGGTCAGCCGGGCCTTCAAGCGCGACAGTTCGGTCAGCGAGGCGACGCGGACGGCCATCATGGAGGCCGCACAGGCGCTGAACTACGTCTTTGACAGCGCCGCATCGAGCCTGCGGTCGCAGCGGACGGATTTCGTGGCTGTTACCATCCCTTCGCTGAACAACGCGAACTTTGCCGACACTGTGGGCGGCCTGTCAGAGGGGTTGCGCGAACGGGGGTTGCAGATCCTGCTCGGGGCCACCGGCTATGACATGGCCGAGGAGGAGCGGCTGATCGAGCAACTTCTGCGCCGCCGCCCCGAGGCGATTGTGGTAACCGGCGGCCGCCACACCCCCCGTGCGCGCCGGATGCTGGAGACCGCCCAGATCCCGGTGATCGAAACCTGGGACCTGCCGGAGGTGCCCATTGGTCATGTGGTGGGGTTTTCCAACGCGGGCGCCGTGCGGGGGATGGTCGACCATTTCGTGGCGCAAGGACTGACGCGGATCGCCTTCATCGGCGGGGATGCCGACCGCGACACACGAGGGACGGACCGGCGCGCGGGCTTCATTGCGGCGATGCGGGCGCAGGGACTTCCGACCGACCGGCTGATCGCGGCCGGTGCGCCGCCGATTTCGATGCGCGAGGGGGCATTGGCCATGGGCGACCTTCTAGACCGGATGCCCGATACGCAGGCAGTGATCTGCGTGTCGGATCTGTCGGCCTTCGGGGCGCTGACGGAATGCCAGCGGCGGGGGGTCGATGTTCCGGGGCGGTTGTCGCTTGCGGGCTTTGGCGACTACGAGATCGGGGCGATTTCCGTGCCGACGCTCTCGACCATCAACCCCTTCCCCCGCCGCATTGGGGCCGAGGCGGCAAGCCTGATCCTGTCGGTCCTCGACGGGGGACAGACGACCCCAGCCCGTATCGCCATCGACCCAGCGCTTCTGATCCGGGGGTCGAGCGTCTAGCCTTGGGGCGCGCGTGCCGCCCGCATCATCACCGTGCCGAAGGCGAGCAGCGCAATCTGTCCGTTGCTATCAAAGGCCACCGCGTCAATCCGCTGCAGCGCGCGCAGGATCGCCGCCTCGACCTCCATCTGCGGGGCGGCGCAGGCCATCCGGGTAATCGCGGCAGGACCGATAGCCAGCGCGCCCCCGTCGCCGACCGCCAGCGTCGCGCCGAACCGGTTGCACCCGGCAAAGCCCGCAAGGCGGCCCGTCTCGAACACGAGGGTCGGCAGGGTATCCTGCGGGATGGTGCCCGACCGCACTTCGGTCACCGTCCATGTGCCGATCAGAAGGGTGGCGGTGTCGGCGGCTGCCGATCCGGCGACGCCGTTCGCGTGGACGACCGCCGGTGCGCCGGGCGGCACCCAGGGCGCCACCAGCGCAACCGCAGCGCCGATCAGAAGGATCCCTCGCATCCGCACCCCGCTCCGACCTTGCCCCACAGAGCCTGCGTCCGCACCCGACCGGGGTCAAGCCCCTGCTCAGGAGCGACAGGATGGACGCGGCAGAGGCGAGCCGCGACAGGCGATCAAAGGCCGAGGGCCGTCAGCCCGGGATGATCGGCAGGGCGCGGGCCAGAGCGGTCCCAGTGGAACAGGCGTTCTGCCGCGGCGATCGGCACATCATTGATGCTGGCATGCCGCTCGGCCATGTAGCCCATGTCGTCGAACATCCAGTTCTCGTTGCCATGCGCGCGGAACCACTGGCCGTGGTCGTCGTGGAATTCGTAGACAAAGCGCACGGCGATGCGGTGGCCGGTCGTTGCCCACAGTTCCTTGATGAGGCGGTATTCGTGCTCGCTCGCCCATTTTGAGGTCAGGAACGCCTCGATCGCGGCGCGGCCTGTCAGGAAGGTTGCGCGGTTCCGCCAGCGGCTTTCGGGGGTATAGGCCAGCGCGACCCGCGCCGGATCGCGACCGTTCCAGGCATCCTCGGCCATGCGGACCTTGCGGGCGGCATCCTCGATGCTGAAGGGCGGAAGGGGGGCACGAGGGGTCACGGCAGCCTCCATCAGGGGGTCCGGCGGGCGATGTCCGCCCGCCGGCGGTTGGTGTCAGGCGGCTTTCATGGCGTGGACCACCGGGAAGTCGATGTCGGTCAGCGCCACGTTGTTGAGGTAGTTGGTCAGCACGTTGACCGCGACCAGCGCCACGATCTCGACCACTTGCGCGTCGGAGAACCCGGCGGCGCGGACGGCGGCAATGTCGGCATCCGACACGCGGCCGCGGGCAGCCACCACCTTGGACGCAAACACCACGGCGGCATCGGCCTTGGCGTCGCCCGAGTGGCCCTTGCGGTTCAGCGCGATCTCGGTCTCGTCGATCTTGGCGAGGT
>CAZVIS010000458.1:0-2553 GCA_964627355.1 uncultured Rhodobacterales bacterium | reverse complement strand
CAAGTATTCGGTCGAGCTCTACAAGCGGCTGGCCGAGGAAACGGGGCTGGAGACGGGCTGGAAGATGACGGGTTGCCTGCGGCTGGCGACCACCCCCGACCGGTGGACCGAGTTTCGCAGGCTGGCGACGACGGCGGGCAGTTTCGGGATGGAGATGCATCTGATCTCTCCGGATGAGGTCAAGCGGATGTGGCCCTTGATGGACACCTCGGACCTGATCGGCGCAAGCTGGCTGCCGACGGATGGGCAGGCGAGCCCGTCGGACATCACGCAGTCGCTGGCGAAGGGTGCGAGGATGCATGGCGCGCGGTTCCATGAGGGGGTGCGGGTCACGGGGTTCCGGATGGAGGGCGACCGGATCACCCATGTCGAGACGACCGAAGGCGTGATCGCCTGCGAGAGGGTGGTGAACTGCGCTGGCCAGTGGGCGCGGCAGGTGGGGGCGATGGCGGGAGTAGTGGTGCCCCTGCAGCCGGTGAAGCACCAGTACATCGTGACCGACCGGATCGAGGGGCTGTCCACCGACGCCCCCACGATCCGCGATCCGGACCGCCGGACCTACTTCAAGGAAGAGGTCGGCGGGCTGGTGATGGGGGGCTATGAGCCCAATCCGCAGCCGTGGACCCTTGGCGATGTGCCCGATGACTGGGGCTTCCGGCTGTTCGACGACGACTACGACCACTTCGGTCAGCATCTCGAGGCGGCGGTGGCTCGCGTGCCCGCGATGGAGCATGTCGGCATCAAGCAGATGATAAATGGCCCCGAGAGTTTCACCCCCGACGGCAACTTCATCCTCGGCCGCGCGCCCGCCTGTCGGAACATGTTCGTCGGCGCGGGCTTCAACGCCTTTGGCATCGCGTCAGGCGGTGGCGCGGGGTGGGTGCTGGCGGAATGGGTGATGACCGGAGAGCCGCCGATGGACCTGTGGGTGGTCGACATCCGCCGCTTCTCGACCCTTCACGCCGACCGGCAATGGGTGTCCGACCGGACCTGCGAGGCCTACGGCAAGCACTACACCGTCGCCTTCCCGCATGAGGAAATGACCTCGGGCCGCCCTCGCATCGTGTCTCCGCTCTATGATCGGCTGAAGGCGCACCGGGCGGTCTTTGGGTCGAAGCTCGGGTGGGAACGCCCGAACTGGTTCGCGCCGGAAGGCACCCCGGCCGAGGACGTCTATTCCATGGGCCGCCAGAACTGGTTCGATGCCGTGGGGGACGAGCATCGGCACGTCCGTGAAGCAGTGGGGATCTTCGACCAGTCCTCCTTCGCCAAATATGAGGTGACGGGGCGGGATGCGGAGCGGGCGTTGGATTGGGTCTGCGCGGGCGACGTGACCAAGGCGCCGGGGCGGCTGACCTATACGCAACTTCTCAACACCAAGGGCGGGATCGAGGCCGACCTGACGGTTGCCCGGCTGGCCGAGGATCGGTTCTACATCGTCACCGGGACGGGCTTCCGGACGCATGACCTCGGCTGGATCGCGGACCATCTGCCGAAGGGCGACGTGACCCTGACAGACGTGACCGAGGCGTGGGGCACGCTGTCCCTGATGGGTCCGAAATCGCGCGAGGTGCTGGCGCAGGTGACCGATGCGGACGTCTCGAACGCTGCGTTCCGGTTTGGCCATGTACGCGAGATTGCGGTGGCGGGCGCGCCGGTCAGGGCCCTTCGGGTGACCTATGTGGGGGAACTCGGGTGGGAACTGCATGTGCCGCTGGCGTCCCTTGGCACGGTGTTCGATGCGCTGATGGACGCGGGGAAGGCGCTGGAGATCCGCCCCGTCGGCTATCGCGCGCTGGAAAGCCTGCGGCTGGAGAAGGGTTATCGCGCCTGGTCTTCGGACATCACGCCGAACGACACGCCCCTGGAGGCTGGCCTTTCCTGGGCGGTGAAGCTGAAGCGCAACGCTCCGTTCCTTGGGCGAGAGGCGCTGGAGGCGCAGGCGGGGCGGCCCCTGACGAAACGCCTTGCCGGGTTCACGATCGATTCGCCCGAGGCGGTGCTGGTCGGGCGCGAGACGATCCTGCGGGACGGGCAGCCCGTGGGGTACCTGACCTCGGGCGGCTATGGCTATACGCTCGGGCTTGGGGTCGGCTATGGATATGTTCGCCATGCGGCTGGCGTGACCGACGAATTCCTTGGATCGGGCCGCTACGAACTGTTGGTGGCCGCCGAACGCTTCCCCGCCAGGATCAGCCTTGGCCCCCTTTACGATGCGGCGGGCACCCGGGTGCGCGCTTGACCGGAAACGGGCACCACGGCCACCGACCGCACAAGCGGACCACGGTCGCTGAAAGTCCGGCGCGACGATTTGCAAGGGTTGGCAGGGCATCGCGGGCAGGCTAGCTCTGGGTGACACCCCGGCAGGAGCGCGCAGATGACCCAAGCTTACGTCCCCCCGAAGGTCTGGACCTGGGACAAGGAAAATGGCGGCCAGTTCGCCAGCATCAATCGGCCGATCGCCGGGGCCACGCATGAAAAGGTGCTGCCCGTGGACAAGCACCCCTTGCAGCTGTACTCGCTGGCCACGCCGAACGGGGTGAAGGTGACCGT
>CAZVIS010000457.1:0-2555 GCA_964627355.1 uncultured Rhodobacterales bacterium | reverse complement strand
GGCCTGCGCCCCATCGTCATCCTGAACAAGGTGGACAAGCCCGACGCCGAACCCGACCGCGCGCTGAACGAGGTGTTCGACCTCTTCGCCAACCTCTCGGCCACCGACGAGCAACTGGACTTCCCGCACCTCTACGCCTCTGGCCGCTCCGGCTGGGCGGACGCCGAACTGGACGGGCCGAGGAAGGACCTCTCGGCATTGTTCGACCTCGTGATGAAACACGTCCCGGCTCCGGCCCAGATCACCCGGACCGAAGAGCCGTTCCGCATGCTTGCGACCACTCTCTCCGCCGACCCCTTCATCGGCCGCATCCTCACGGGACGCGTCGAATCCGGGCGGCTTGTCGTCGGCACGCAGTTGAAAGCGCTCTCCCGCACGGGCGAGCGGCTTGAGCAGTTCCGTGTGTCCAAGATCCTCGCCTTCCGCGGCCTCGCGCAGGTCGCGGTGGACGAGGTGCTGGCGGGCGACATCGTAACCCTGTCCGGCATGACCAAGGCCACCGTGGCCGACACGCTCTGCGATCCCACGGTCGAGATCCCCCTGCCCGCCCAACCCATCGACCCGCCGACCATCACCGTCACCTTCGGCATCAACGACAGCCCCCTTGCGGGGCGCGACGGAAACAAGGTGCAGTCCCGCGTGATCCGTGAGCGCCTGATGCGCGAGTCCGAAGTCAACGTCGCGATCAAGGTCGCCGACACCCCGGGCGGCGACGCCTTCGAAGTCTCCGGTCGCGGCGAACTCCAGATGGGCGTCCTGATCGAGAACATGCGCCGCGAGGGGTTCGAGCTTTCGATCTCCCGCCCCCGCGTCATCTTCCGCGAGGAGGGCGGCGAGCGGATGGAGCCGATCGAGGAAGTCATCGTCGATGTCGATGATGAATACACTGGCGCGGTCATCGACAAGCTGACCGGCGAGCGTCGCGGCGATCTGGCCGAGATGAAACCCGCCGGCGCGGGCAAGACCCGCATCATCGCGCATGTCCCCTCGCGTGGACTGATCGGCTATCACGGGCAATTCCTGACCGACACGCGCGGCACGGGCGTGCTCAACCGCATCTTCCACTCGTGGGCCCCCCACAAAGGCCCGATCCAGGGTCGGCGCCAGGGCGTCCTGATCTCGATGGAGAACGGCACGAGCGTTCCCTATGCCCTCTGGAACCTCGAAGAACGCGGCAAGCTCTTCATCGGTGCGCAGGAAGCGGTCTATGAAGGGATGATCATCGGCGAACACTCCCGCGACAACGACTTGGAAGTGAACCCGCTGAAGGGGAAGAAGCTGACCAACGTGCGGGCGTCCGGTACGGACGAAGCGGTGCGCCTGACGACCCCCGTTCGGATGTCGCTCGAAGAAGCCATCGCCTATATCGACGACGATGAACTGGTGGAGGTCACGCCCAAGATCGTCCGCCTCCGCAAACGCTTCCTCGACAGCCACGAGCGGAAACGGCAAAGCCGGTCGGAGTGACGGGGCAAAGCTACCCGGGTCCCAAAACCCTTGGACTGTCTTCAGATACGAAACAGACCTGCCCGAACCCGGGCAGGTCTGACAACGTTGGTACCCCCGGACCAGGCGGTCCTGACCCGGGAGACGGGGCTTCAGGCCAGCTTGCGGCGGCGACGGATGGCGACCAGACCGCCAAGGGCGGCAAGCAGCGCCAGGCCCGAGGCCGGCAGCGGCACGGCGGCGACCGAGACGGTCAGCGTTTCCGGCGTCAGAGAACCATAGCTCGACGAATAGTTGCCGGTCGCAGCGTCGTAGCGGTACAGCGAGAAGTAACCGGAGAAGTAGGCCCCCGCGAACGAGTCCACCGAGAACTCTTGTTCGAGGTTATCCGCACCGATGAACTCCGCATACTGATAGACGTAGGCGGAGACATACGACGACTCGTAAGACCCGTCCTGCTCCGACGAGTAGTGTTCGGAATAGGTAGAGTACTGGTCGTAGCTGTAGTAGCTGTCGTCGCTGACATAAATTTGTCCAAAGTCATTCGACGTTCCCCGCATAAGCTCTCGTGCCTGTCCGCCGATCGTCAGCGTCGTCGAAAGAACTGGCGACTCTTCGTTGTAATAGTAGTAGTAGCTGCCGCCATAAGTATAATCGTAGTGGCCCGGATCGGTGTAGCGATAGCCCAGGTCCGTATCGAAGACATAGGTCAGCGTGAAGTTCTGACCGTCCAGCTCGCTGCCCTCGGCACCAAAGTCACCGCCCTGCGTGTAGCTGCTGGAAACCGTTCCGGTCCAGGTCGCCTTCATCGTCGCGGCTTCCGCCGTCACCGCTGCGACGCTCATTGCGGCGGCCAGAATCAGTTTCGTCCACATCTCGTTCACCGTTCCAAAGGGTTTCGCAGCCTGCCGCCGCACACCGCCCAAAAGCCTGCGGTTCGTGTTGGAAACGGGGCAACAGAACAGCATCGCCCGGGCACCCCCGAAACGCTCTGTCTTGGTTATCGAAACATTGATGCTGGAGTGCCCGTTGCAGATAGACCGGGATCGCGCCGGGCGGGCTCAGGCGGTCACCACATCCCCAACCGCGATGCGCCCCGTCCGCACCAC
>CAZVIS010000456.1:0-2563 GCA_964627355.1 uncultured Rhodobacterales bacterium | reverse complement strand
ACGCACAAAGCCGGGAGAAAGCAAACATGACGGGCACACCCTCTGGTCGAACGGTAAATTCCGTTTGGCAGAGGTCTCACACCCCGGTGCGGCAGATCTGTCGCCGGAACGTGGCTTTTTACAGAAATCGCGGCGGCGCCGCGCGGGAGGGGCTGAAACAATCCGGCGGGGTTGTCGCCGCCGGAACGACCGGAACGGCGGCGAAGGGGGCGGGGAGGGCCGAGCGGGTCAGGCGCGCGGCGCAATGCGGGCGAAAATGCGGTCATAGGCCGCCAGCAGGGGCGGGACCGAACTGTCCCAGCTGAGCCGCTCCAGCACCCGCGCCCGGCCGCGCCGCCCCATCTCGGCCCGCAAGGCCGGGTCGGCGATCAGCGTGGCCAGTTTCGCCGCGAAATCCACCGGATCGTTCGCCGCGGCATAGAGCGAGGCGTCGCCCGCGCTCGCCTGCCCCTCGGTCAGGTCGAACTGCACCACGGGCTTTTCCAGCGTCATGTATTCCATGACCTTGTTCATGGTCGAGATGTCGTTCATCGGGTTCTTCGGATCGGGCGCCACGCCGATGTCGATGACATTCAGCGCCGCCAGCAGATCCGGACCGTAAAGGGGCCCGGTGAAGGTGAAGTGCCCCTCCAGCCCCCGTGCCGCCACATCGGCCTTCACCGTGTCGAGATGGGGGCCGAAGCCCACGATGACGAAATGGACATCCGCCATCCGGGGGTCACTGGCCCCCATCAGGCGGATCAGATGCTCGGCGGCGGCGACCAGAAGGTCCATCCCCTCCTGCTGGCCGATCACGCCGACATAGCCCATCACGGTGCCCGCGCCGCGGCGCCAGGCCGGATCGCCGGGGCCGGGCAGGAACTGCTCCACCCGGGGGGCCGAGCGGACGACGAAGACATCCTCGGGCGCCATCCCCCCCCGCCGCAGCGCCACGCGGCGAAAGCTTTCGTTCGTAGCGATGGACACGCTGGCGGTGGCAAAGGTCAGCCGCTCCCAGATCCGCATGACGCGGTAGAGGATCCCGCGCTTGCCGAACTTGGCCTCGAACAATTCGGGGCAGACGTCGTGATGGTCAAAGAGGTAGCGCACGCCAAAGGGCCGCCAGACCAGCGCCAAGAGCCAGATGAGGTCGGGCGGGTTGCAGCCGTGGATGACGGAAAACCCCTGCTCGCGCCGCACCACGCGGGCCAGCCGGAACATGTGCCACAGCGCGAGGCCCCATTCCCGCGCATAGGCCAAGGCACCCGCATGCGCCTCGGGCGGTTCGGGAAAGCGGTAGATGTGGACGCCCTCGATCGCCTCGTAAGGCAGGGTCCAGCCCCGCCCCATCGGGCAGATGACCGAGACGTGGTAGCCCGCTTGCGTCAGCGTCGTCGCCTCCAGCCAGACCCGGCGGTCGAGGGGGACGGGCAGGTTCTCGACCACGATCAGGACGCGGCGGCCGTTTGCGGGGGAGAGGGGGGCTGTCGCCGTCACATGTCCGTCCTTCGCCAGGGCGCCCTTGCTGCCGCCGCGGCTGAAAAACCCCGAAGCCCCGCGAATTGCAAGCACCTGCGCGCAGGGCCTCTGCAGCCTTTGCGGGAAGTGCATCGCATTTGCCCGGAAGGTCAGCAGTCGGGACCGGGAAAGACGGGATTTCGCCATGATCCGGGCCTTGACTGGATGTCTTGGGCGGGACGGGGTGCGGACATGCTTCTGGGGTTCATCGGCATCGGCATGGCGGCGGGGGGACTCGCGGCGGGCCTGACGCTGTGGTTCGGCGGGGGATTCTGGCTGGCGCTGCTGGCCTATTCGCTGGCGGGTGCGGCGGGGACGCTGGCCATCGGCACCCTCTACGCCTTGCGCGAACGGCGCGAGCGCAGGCTTGATGCGCCCTATATCCAGGCCGAGCGGGCCTGAGCGGGACCCGTTTCGCGCGCGAAACATATCGAAGCTTGAATGTTTCGCGCGCGAAACATCCGCGTCCCCCCTCAGCGTCCCGTCTCCAGCCAGGCCACCAGACGCTCGCGGAAGACCGGATCGACCCCGGGACCGGACAGGGTAAGGACGGGCCGGGTGAAGCCGCCCGTCACGGCAAGGAACACGCCCGGGCGGATCTCGGCGGGCGGCGGGGCAGCGGGGGCGGCGGGGACGGGCTGGCGCAGAACGAGGGGGCCTTCCGCTTCGGGCGCGGGTACCAGCGCCGCGCGGCCCGCCTGGCTCAGCGCCTGCCCGATGCGCCGCGCCTCGGCCTCGGGCGTATCCGCAGGGGCCGCGACCAGCGCCGCGCCAAGCGCCGCGAGCGCGCCGTCCTCCAGCCGCGCCAGCTGCAGCCCCAGCCGTTCGGGCAGGGCGGCCGGAAAGCGCAAGGCGCCGTCCAGCGCGCGGTAAAGCGTCACGAAGGACCCGATCTTGGACCGCCGGGCGCGGCTGGCATTGGCAAAGAGGCGGGCGAGGGCGTCCTTCTCAGAGGGAAACACCCCCAGATCCGCCGCCCGCGCCACGATCCTTGCCCGCTCGTAGTGGGACAGGCCCAGGCGGACCTCGTTCTCTTCCACCATCGCCACATAGGCCTCGGCGGCAC
>CAZVIS010000455.1:0-2580 GCA_964627355.1 uncultured Rhodobacterales bacterium | reverse complement strand
GGCCAGGAGGTCGAAGCGCGACATCATCGTCTCAAGCAGCTGGTTTGTCTTGGTCTGCTGTTCGACGCCCGAAAAGGTCGCCAGCTGCACGGCATAGTCTGCCGAATCGATCGGGTTCAGCGGATCCTGATTCTGCATCTGCGTCGTCAGCATCTTGAGAAAAGTGTCGTAGTCGCTGGTTGTCGCTTTGGTCGTTCTGGTCGCCGACGTCGCGGTTGTCGTGCTGGTCGTCGCGGTTGGGCTTGTGGTTTCCATGATGGGGTCCGTTCTTTCAAAGGCGAATGTCGAGCCCACCCGGGCGGGCCGTGCGTGAAGGGGCGGGCGAAGGCTGGGGCGGCACGAGGCCGTTCTGCTGGCTTTCAGAGGATGAGCCGCTTGCGGGCTGTTGCTCGGCTGCTCCGCCACTGGACTTGCCGAAACCGAGCGACGCGCCGCCAAAGCCAAGGTCGCGCAGGTCGGAGAGCAACTGGTCCCCGTAGCGCCGCATGAGGTCGAGCGTTTCCTGACGTTCTGCCAGCATCGTCACGCGCAGGGCCTCACCCTCCAACGACACGCGCATGTGCAAGGTGCCCAGCTCTTCGGGTGCGAGTGTGATTGTGATGTTTGTAGCCCCGCCTTCCCTACTGGCCGACACGATGAGCGGGGCAAGTTGCGAAGGGGTCACCGCAGTTGGCGATCCGGCCGACGATGACGGCGCCGCGGTCGAAGCTGCGGAGGTGCCGGCCGCGAATGGCGACACATCGGCACTTTCGCCTAGGACGAGGGCGTCTGCGTCGGCCAGCCCTGCCGCCGGATCTTCGATTGCACTGGCCAGCGAGAGAACCGTCTCTTGCGGTATCGGGACGGCGGTCGGATGGGCCTGAACGGTCAATCGGGGAAGGCCGGCCGGCTGAGGATCCTGATCGGATGAGATGGCCGTCGCCTCTGCCCGGCCGAAACCGCCCGAGGCGCGCAGGGCCGACAGACTCTGGCCGAAACCGGTCAGCGCGAGCGATGTCTGCGCTGAAGGCGACGGCAGCATGGCATCGATCGGTGTGGTGGCCCGGACAGCTTCACCAAGGGCTACAGGTCTGCCGGAAGAACCGCCGCCGACCTGGACAAAAGGCAGCTGGCTGGCGGAGACGACGATCGGGATGTCCGTCTCTTTTGTCTCCGCTGCGACGACGAGGGTTGCGGCAGGCGCGCCGACCTCCGGGTCGGGACGTGTCTGCGCTGGGCCTGCGGAAATCGGCGTGGCCTCTGCGCTGTCAGGCTCGACGGGCACGGTCGGAGGCGGCAAAGACGGCAGCGCGGCAAATGCGAATGGCGTGGACAGGGGTTCTGCGTTGTCGCGAGCCTCGTCTTCGACGCTCGGGGCCGCATCGGCGGCGGTCGGCCCATTCTCTGTCCCGACAGGGTCATCAGCGGTCGCTGGATCCGCGCCTTGCATGGCATCGTCGGAGCCTTCGGTCTCTGTCCGGTCGACCGATGCAGGGGGGGATGAGGTTCCGTCGGCATGTGAAGTCCCCGGATGCGCGGGCTGATCACGCGACATCGCAGCCGAAAAGGCCGGACCGTTGCCGGGGCGCGGGTCAGGTTCTTCGGTCGCGAACAAGGGAAATGGAGCGTGGTAGGAAGCAACCGCTTGCGAAATCGACATCGACACCCTGCCTTCTGACATGCTGCAGGCACTATCCGCCGAAACGGTTACTGGCTGTTTACCGCGCCCGGGGCATTCTGCTGGGGCTCAGAGTAGGAGGTTCATGTGCAGACCAACGCCGTTTCCCTGACAGCCGGGGAAATCCCCGGGGTACGTTCCACAACGCGCGACGCGGCATTGCGCGCGCGCTCGCAGGACCTTGAGGCCGCGTTTCTTTCGGAAATGCTGGGCCACGCGGGGCTCGGGACAGGCGAGGGGGCCTTCAACGGCGGGATCGGAGAGACCCAGTTCGCGTCCTTCCTACGTGACGAACAGGCCAAGGCAATCGTCAAGGCCGGGGGGATCGGTCTTGCCGAATCAATCTTTCGGGCGCTCTCCGCACAGGAGACCGTCCGTGCAGACTGATGATCCGGCGCTTTCGCTGATTCTCGATGCTGTCCACGGGGCCCTCCGACGCGGTGACTATGCCGCGCTGCCGGCACTCACCGCAGCCATGGACGAGGCGGCAGGGACCCTCGAACCCATGGAGCCAGGCGCGGTACGTGCGCTGCAAGCCAAACTGGAGCGCAATGCAGCCTGTCTGCTTGCCGCGGCGCGCGGACTACGGTCAGCGAAGCGGCGTCTGGCCGAAATTGCGCAGGCCCGGACGGGGCTGTCCACCTATGGGTCCACGGGAACGCTGACGCGCATCGGCGGGCCCGACAGCCGGGTTGCGCAGCGCTTCTGAATGCCCGCCTTGCTGCCGGGGCGCGTTCAATAAAATCCACAAGATATCCCTGACGGCCTTCAGTGCGTGACTTAGGACTCTCTTAGAACTTCCCCGCCATCACTGTCCCTGCACCCCAGACGGGGTGGCGCGAACCGGCCGCTCGGATCGGAACGCAAAGGCCAGAATGCTTCTCCCGCCGCATCGACGGCACGCAACGCCGCGCGAAAAACCG
>CAZVIS010000454.1:0-2658 GCA_964627355.1 uncultured Rhodobacterales bacterium | reverse complement strand
CCCAGATCCGCGCGGTGACAGAGGTAGGAATGGCGGTCGCCGAACGTGTTCGTCACCTCGGCAATCACCACGCGCAACTGCCCGGCCGCGTCATGGCACAGCCAGAAGGCCACCGGGTTGAACACATGGCCAAGGACGCGAGGCTGCGCCAGAAGCTCGATCCTGTCAGACCCCGGCAACGCATGCGTCGCCAGCACCGCCCGCGCCCAGGCCACCCCGCGCCCCGCCTTGGGCGGACCGCCATGGTCGCGGTCCCAGAGCGACATCAGGTTGCCCGTGTTGCGGCCAAAGAGGCCCGGCCCGCGTCCCTTGTCCGGATCAAGCAGCACATAGTCCACACGGTAGCGGAAGGCGTTGGCCACCGCGCCCTTCCGGGCATGGAAGGTCTCTCCCGCGATGTGCTCGACCCCACTCATTCGGCGGCCAAAGCCTCGGGCACGCGGGCGCGCATCGCCTCGACCACATCCACGGCGCTGGCGAACCCATCCTCGTGGAACCCGTTCCGCATCCAAGCCCCGCAGAACCACGTTGCATTCCGCCCCTGCATCGACCGGATCGCCGCCCGCCCCGCCGCCGCCGCCACGTCATAGACAGGATGGTCGAAGGTCACCGCGTCGTGGATCAGCTCGTCCCGGATCGGGGTGTTCGTGTTCAGCGTGACGAAAAGCGGATCGTCCATCGGGATCGGCTGTAGGGAATTCATCCAGTAGGTCAGGTCGATCCGGTCCGGGCGCGGCCCCTTCGGCTCGACATAGACCCAGCTGGCCCAGGCGGCGCGGCGCTTGGGCATCAGGCGTTCGTCCGAATGAAGTACCACCTCGTTCGGCTGATAGCGGATGGGGGTCAGGGCCGCCCGCTCGGCCGGGGTTGCGTCGGCCAGCAGGCGCAGGGTGACATCGGAATGGGTGGCCATGACAACCTCGTCAAAGGGCTCCCACTCGCCGCCGGTCACGCGGACCTGCACACCGCCGTCCTGCCGCCGCACACCCTGCACGGCTGCCCCAAGCCGCAGGTCACACCCCTCGCCCACCAAGGCCGTTTGCAACCGCCGCACATACTCGATCGACCCGCCCCGCACCGTGTACCACTGGTGCTGCCCCCAGGCCGACATCAGCGCGTGGTTCTTGAAGAAGTCGATCAGCGCACGCGCCGGAAAGTCGATGATCCCCTGCACCGGCGTTGACCAGATCGCCCCCGACAAGGGCAGGATGTAGTAGTCGCGGAACCACGGCCCGGTCCCGAGCACCTCAAGCAATTCCCCAAGCGTCATCGCGGGGTCCTGCGCCAGCCGGTCGGCGTTCGCGTTGAAGCGGAAAATGTCGCGCAGCATCCGCAGGTAGGCCGGGTTCGCGATGTTGCGGCGCTGCGCGAATACGGCATTGAGGTTGCGCAGCCCGAACTCGATCCGCCCCCCGTCGATCGACGCGCCAAAGCTCATGTTGCTTTTCGCCACGGGCACGGACAGGTCGTCGAACAGCTTCACCAGATGCGGGTAGTTCACGTTGTTGAAGACGATGAACCCCATGTCCACCGGCTGATCCCCGCGCTTGCCCGCGATCACGGTGCGGGCGTGGCCGCCCAGACGCTTCTCGGCCTCGAACAGGACAACGGCATGGTCGCGGGCCAGAAGATGGGCGGCCGCCATCCCCGAGATGCCGCCGCCGATCACGGCCACGCGGCGGGGGGAAGTGCCGAGGTGTTCAAAAGGCATGAAAGTCTCCGCTGGGATATGTCCAAATACGTAGCGCTGCGGCGTTTGGATCAGTTGACATTCGGGCTGTCAAATTTTTCTGACACCCGCCCTTGACGCCCTTTTCAGCCGTTACACATCGCGTCGAGTGATCCGACGGAGCGTCCTTGCCGTATCAGGGATATGACGTTCGACACCATACCCGCCGGAGTTTCGGATGGACCTGTGCTTGCGCAGCCCTATGTTGGCGCGGCGATGGGACTGGACGTTCCGAAGGGCAGGCAGGGTGTGACGGACGGAACCGAGACGGATTGGGCATCGCTGCTGATCAGCGTGCGCGATCATCAGGACCGGACGGCCTTTGCGGCCTTGTTCCGGCACTTTGCCCCCCGGGTGAAGGGTTTCCTGATGAAATCAGGGGCCAGCGCCGCGCTGGCCGAGGAAGTGGCGCAGGATGTCATGGCGACGCTGTGGCAAAAGGCGCATCTGTTCGACCCCGCGCGGGCATCGGTGGCGACCTGGGTCTTCACCATCGCGCGGAACCGCCGGATCGACGCCCTGCGCAAGTCGCGCAGGCCCGAACCGGAAGACCTGCCCTGGGGGCCCGAGCCTGAACCCGATCAGGCCGAGGTGTTCGAGGCGCAGCAAGAGACTGCTCGGCTGGGCGACGCTTTGTCCCAGCTGCCCGAGAAACAGCGCGTGCTGATCGAACGGGCCTTCTACGGCGACCTCTCGCACAGCGAGATTGCCGCCGAGACGGGCCTTCCCCTGGGGACGATCAAATCCCGCATCCGACTGGCGCTTGACCGCTTGCGCCATCACATGAGCTGAAGGCACGACTGACCCATGACGATCCGGCACCATATCTCCGAACCCCTGCTGATGGCCTATTGCGCAGGCGATCTGCCCGAGGCGTTCAACCTCGTCGTCGCGACCCATATCTCGATGTGCGACGAATGCCGGGCGCG
>CAZVIS010000453.1:0-2670 GCA_964627355.1 uncultured Rhodobacterales bacterium | reverse complement strand
CGCTGGACGAGAACGCGATCAAGGTGCTGCGCCATCAGGCCAACTGGATCAAGCAGTTCCCCGAGCTGCGCTTCAAGGTCTTCGGTCATACCGACCTCGTCGGGTCCAATGCCTACAACTACAATCTCGGCCTGCGGCGGGCCCGCGCGGTTGTTTCCTATTTCGCATCGCAAGGCATCAGCCGCTCGCGGCTCGAGGCGCTCGTCTCCTTCGGCGAAACCCGCCCCGTGGTGCAGACCCAAGAGCGCGAGATGCGCAACCGCCGCACCGTGACCGAGGTTTCCGGCTTCCTCAAGCGTCAGCCCGCTCCGCTTAACGGCAAGTATGCCGAGGTGATTTTCCGCGAGTACCTCCGCCTTGCCCTGCAGCCGCACGAAGTGTCGACCGGATCGACCGCCGAACTGAATCCGGGCGGGGAATAGGGCTCCATCCTCCGATCACGTCTTGCGGGCCGGCCCTCGGGTCGGCCCGATTGTTTTCCAGATCGTGAGAAATCAAACAATGACGTTCTTTTAGCCCCATTATCGCCACCATTCGCGACGACCTTCCACCCTACAGGAACGCAGCGTGCGGGAAACTCCCGCTTCCGTGAGCGTGCGCCGACCCGGACGTGCTAAGATACCGGGCGGACCGCAGCGGAACAGCGAAGGGCAAAAGACGATGACGAGTGTGGCAAACCTTCAGCCGGAACCGGCACCGATCATGGCGTGCACCATTTCGCGCGATGTGCAGAACTTCGATATGCTCATCGACGACATGGAACGGGAACTTGGAGAGAACTGGGGCGACCTGTCCTTCGAGGACGCGCCAGTGTTTCTCGACCAGCCGGACGCCGCGACGCTGGAGTTCGTCGCCATCGCCGTTGACAGCCAGGACGAGGCGGATCTGACCCGCATTTCCGACATCATCCGACAGGCCAAGGCGCGCGACGTCAAGGTCGTGCTGATCGCGCACAATGTCGGCCCGATCGCCCTGCACCAGCTGCTGCGGCTTGGCGCGGATGACTTCGTGCCCTACCCTTTGCCCGACGGAGCCCTCCACGACGCGATCGAGCGGATGCGCAAGCCCTTGACCCCGGTCCTCGTCGCTGCGTCGGCGGCGGTGGCCGAAGATGAGGCCCGCGCACATGTGCCGACCTTCAAGGCAAAGGGCGACCGTGACGGTGTCCTTTTGCCGGTGCATGGCATGGCGGGGGGTGTGGGGGCCACCACCTTTGCCTCGAACCTCGCCTGGGAACTGGCCAACGTCTCCAAGACCGACGGGCCGCGTGTCTGCCTGCTGGACCTCGACCTGCAGTTCGGCGCTGTCTCGACGTCGCTCGACCTGCCACGCCGCGATGCGGTGTTCGAGATCCTGTCCGACACCTCCAATGTGGACAGCGAGGCCTTCCTGCAAGGCATGCTGACCTTCAACGACAAGCTGCATGTCTTTACCGCGCCGCCCGACATGCTGCCGCTCGAGATGGTGACCGCCGAGGATATCAGCCGCGTCCTTGACATGGCGCTGGCGAATTTCGACTTCGTGATCGTTGACATGCCGTCGACCATTGTCAGCTGGACGGAAACAGTGCTCAATCGCGCCCATGTGTATTTCGCGCTGATGGAACTGGACCTGCGCTCGGCGCAGAACATTCTTCGTCTGGTCCGTGCGCTCAAGGCCGAGGGTTTGCCCCACGAGAAGCTGCGCTATGTCCTTAACCGTGCCCCACGTTTCACCGACCTTTCGGCGAAAAGCCGGGTCAAGCGCATGGCAGAAAGCCTGGACATCACCATCGAGGTACAGCTTCCCGATGGCGGCCATCAGGTCACGCAAGCCAACGACCACGGTCTGCCGCTGGCCGAAAGCGCAGCAAAGAACGCGCTGCGCCGCGAAGTGCAAAAGCTCGCCAAGTCTTTGTTTGATCTTAACAAATCGGTCGAGTCGGCCAAGGGCTGACCGGCTCCGCAAGGTGTAGGTTCCAACCATGTTCTCGCGATTCAAGAAAAACGAAGAGCCTGGCAAGAAGCCGGCGCCGACGGTGGCGGTCGGTGCTGCGACGCCCAAGGTCCTTGCGCCCCCGCCGGGCGCCAAGCCTGTTGCCGCCATGCGCCCGATGCCGGTGACGGTCGCGCGCTCGCCGGCGGAAGCGGTCGCCGCAGACAAGGAGGCCAAGCGCAAGGAACGGCTGATGGAGCTCAAGGTCGAGCTCCACAAGCGCCTGCTCGAAAACCTGAACCTCGCCGCGCTCGAGCACGCGTCCGAGGCCAGCCTCAAGCAAGAGATTTCGGCGATCACATCCGAGGCGCTGGACGAACTGTCCGTCGCGCTGAACAAGGATGATCGCACCACCCTGAACCAAGAACTTTACGACGAAGTCATGGGCCTTGGCCCGCTCGAGCCCTTGCTGAAGGACGAGACGATCAACGATATCCTCGTCAACGGGCCGAAGCGCATCTTCGTCGAACGCGCGGGCAAGCTGGAACTGACGGACGTGACGTTCAAGGACGAACGC
The DNA here is from genome assembly GCA_964627355.1 of uncultured Rhodobacterales bacterium. GTDB lineage: Bacteria > Pseudomonadota > Alphaproteobacteria > Rhodobacterales > Rhodobacteraceae > JBBQXK01. The sequence goes on along the minus strand of CAZVIS010000453.1, from coordinate 179 downwards.
CACCTGCTGCGGATCATCGACAAGATCGTGTCCGCCGTGGGCCGCCGCGTCGATGAATCCAACCCCTACGTTGACGCCCGTCTGGCCGACGGCAGCCGCTTCAACGCGATGGTGCCGCCGGTCGCGGTGGACGGCAGCCTTGTGTCCATCCGGAAATTCAAGAAGGAAAAGCTGGGGAG
>CAZVIS010000452.1:1706-2675 GCA_964627355.1 uncultured Rhodobacterales bacterium | reverse complement strand
GTCGCTGCGGGAAATCAGGATCTCGCGCAGGCCCTCGATCATCGTCTTCATCACCGCGCCGAGGCGTTCCATCGTCGCGGCCATCTCGTCATCCGGGATGACGATGTCATCGGCCCCGGCGCCCCGGAAAAAGGCGCGCGCGGCGTCGACGCCTTTGGTTGCGCCACGGGCAGCGATGGGGGCCGGGGCGGGCGCGGTGGCCACCGGCGGCGGGACCGAGGCGGGACGGGCGGGCGGCGGGGGCACGACCGAATTCAGCCGCGAGGCCGGGACCGGTGCGGCAAACGGCGACTCGTTCTCGACAGGGGCCGCGGGCGCGGGCGTGGCGCGGGCGCGGGGCGGCTTTGGCACGACGGATTGCGCGGGAAGCGGGGCCTCGAAAGCACTGGGCGGCGTCTCTGGCACGGGACGCGGCGGGGCGATGGGCGGCACGGGGGCCGATGGCGGCGGCGGCGGTACCGGGGCCAGATCGGCAAAGGGGTCGCTGGCGGGTTTGCCCTTCGGCGCGGGGTTCAGGAAATCCTCGTCCCAGTCGTCGGGGATGACGTTGGCCTTTTTCGCCGCAGGCGCGAAGCTGTCGCTGATCGAGGCGCTGTCATAGCGGGCCGAAGCCCCCTCATGCTCGTCCAGCGGATCGGGGATGCGGCCCAGGATCGGGTCGTCCTCGCCCGGCATGGCGGGCAGGGCAAGCTCGTCGATCGGATCCTCGCGCACGATCTGGCTGGGACCGCGCAGGGGTTCGGCCCCCATCAGATCGTCGAGAAAATCCGCCCGCTTCGGCCCGTTGCCGTCCAGCAGGTCCATCAGTTCCGGCGCATCCTCGGCCCGCCCGTGCGAGACCGGCGCATCGTCCATCGGCCCGAGGTCGAGCGGCGAGGGCGCGGCCACCGCGGAGGTGATCGCCACCACAAGCTCGTATCCGCCCATGCTGAGGACATCGCCATCGTTCAGCGGCGTCGGCACCCGGCC
>CAZVIS010000452.1:0-1696 GCA_964627355.1 uncultured Rhodobacterales bacterium | reverse complement strand
GGCCGAGGGGGACCTTGCCGTAGTTCAGGAAGGTGCCGTTGGTCGAGAAGTCGATGACGATGACATTGCCGCCCTGATCCTCGATCGCGCAGTGATTCTTGGAAATCAGGCGGTCGGGGTCGGGCAGGACGATGTCGTTCTCGGGGCCGCGGCCGATGGTCAGCGAGGGCCCGCGCATCACGATGGGCGCACCGTCGCCCGGGACCGCGCCCGTCGATTGAAACCGCAGCGTCACAGGCATTCGGGCGTCAGCCTCCGGTAAAGACAGTGAACTGCATCGGGATGATCGCCCCACCGGAAGCGCAGAGATCCATCCCGACCCGCGCAGCGGGCAGTTTCCCTATCATAACCGTCGCGCTGCCCTTGGCAATCGGGTGCGGCGCGGGCGGCACGACGCCCGGCGCCAGATCGGTCATTCGTGCGGCGAACAGCTTCACGATCATCACGGTCGGGCAGCAGGGTGGAAGAATGGGGGTCGGTGCCCCCACGGTCACCGGGCAGATATGCGTATCGGTCATGCGTGCGTTGGGGGGTCCTGGCATGGCTAACCTTTCACCTCGACCTTGGCGCCCTCGCCCGCCTCGACCCGGCCATTGCCGCCGCGCCCGATATCAAGGCCGCGGTCGATCAGGATGTCGAGAAAGACCTGCATCCGGTCCACATTCGCGCGCATCGCGATCAAGTTCATTGCGAACACCGCTGCCGACACGCCGTTCGGCGGCGCGGGGTGCTGGTTCATCTCGCCGGGCCCAAGCGTGCCGTCGGCATAAAGCGCCGCCATCGCGCAATAGGCGGTGTCGTCGTCCTGATCGGCGCCTTCAAAGCATTGCCGGGCGATCTCGCGGTTCTCCTGCGTCGGCTTGAAGACCCAGCGTTCGGCGGCGGCGAGCGGGGGCGGCACCACCTTGGCCTCGGGGCCGACAAGGTCGCGCGCGGCAAGGCAGGCCCACCACGTCGCCTCGCGCGGGGGAAGGACCACCGCGATAAGGCGCAGGATATCAATCTTGGCGTCCTTTTCCGCCAGCGCGGCCAGCACGGCGGGAACCGAGGCCGAGGCGGGCAGCGTCAGCTTGGTCTGCAATTTGGTGTTGGTCGCGGCCAGCATCTTGGCGGCCGGTTCCGGCGGGATCTTCTTGAGGTTCTCGAAACGGGTGCTCATGGCGGCCTCAGTTGATCATCACGATGCCGCCCTTGACGACCATCATCCCGCCGCCATCATGTTCGGCCATCGCGCTGGCCTTGGTCTTGATCATGATGCCGTTGATGGTGATGCCCGACTGGTCGATCACGATCGAGTTGCCGCCGACCTTGAGCGTTATGCTTTGCTTAGACTCGATCGTCACGCTTCCGGTCACATCATTCGTATAGGTCCCGGTGATCGCGTTCTTCGAGTTGCCGGTAACGCTGGCCTCGCGGTTGCCGGTGATCTCGTGCTTTTCGTTGCCGGTGACCTTGGACGACAGGTTGCCGCCGACCTCCTTGGTCGAGTGCTGGCCGATCTTTTCGGACTTGTCGGTCTTGATGTCGCGGATCTCGTTGCCCTTCTCGACCTTGAAGGTGCTGTCGCCCTCTTTCACGAATTCGTTGCGGTGGTGGTAGATCGTCATCGTGTAGTCGCCGGGATCCTTCTTCTCCATCCCGACGGTGATGACGGCGTTGTTCTTGATGGTCTCCTTGTAGTCCTTCTCGGACTGCA
>CAZVIS010000451.1:0-2682 GCA_964627355.1 uncultured Rhodobacterales bacterium | reverse complement strand
GATCCAGGGGGCTGCCCCTAGAAAATGACCCTCCCGACTGTCCCGACACCTCTCTCCAATATCACTCTAGACACTGGATCACCTCCTTTCGAATGTTGCCGATGTTCGAAGGGTGACACAGATTTTGTGTTTGTCAAAAGCTTTCACGCAACCCGTGCGGCATAGCGTGCGACCGCCATGCGAAAAGGCAACAAGGCAAAGACGGCAATCGCCAGCTTCACCCCCCAATCCGCCACGGCCAGCGAAACCCACAGCGGCGCAGCGGGTCCGAAGCCCAGAAGGGGCAGGATCTCATTGGCCCAGGCGACGTCATTTCCGGGTTCCAGCACCACCAGCGCAGCCGAGAAGGCGATGGTAAAGAAGAGCGCCGTGTCCACCGTGGACCCCACGACCGTTCCGACCAGCGGCGCACGCCACCAGCGGTCGCGGCGAAACCGGTTGAACACCGCGATGTCGAGGAACTGCGCCATCAGAAACGCCACGCCAGATGCCAGCGCCACGCGCATCGTCACCAGCGGCCCGAACTCGCCCTGCACTAGCGTGCCGATGGCCGAGCAGACCAACCCCGTCGCAAAGCCCCAAAGCACCACCTTCCTTGCTGCCGCTGGCCCGTGCAGCCGGTTCGTGATGTCGTTCACGAGGAACGCAAACGGATAGGTCAGCGCGCCCCAGGTCAGCCAGGGGCCGAGCAGGAATTGCACAAGGATGTTCGAGGCCACGACGATGGCGGCCATCGCGAGGATCGCGGGAAGAAGGCGCATGGGGTCATCCGTTTTGGCAAGGTTGCGGACACTTGGCCCCCCGCATGGGGACGCCGCGCCCTACGCCCCGGGCCCGCCGGTGTCAATCCGGCAGCAGGTATTCCACAAACTCCGTCCGCTGAAAGAAGCGGAAGTTGTCGTCCGAGATCATCGTGGCAACCAACCCCTCCGGCCCCCGCCAGAGCGACAGCCCCTCGAGGTTGTCATGTCGTCCTGCTTCGGTCTCGATCAGGACGCGCCCGCCCGTCAGCCCCGCTGCGCCCAGATCGAACCGCCGCAGGCGCGAGGCAAACCCCGCCAGCCCGTGAAAACCCCGCTCCAAGAGGTAGAACTTCCCGTCCGGCCCGATCTCGGCCGAAACGGCAAGCCACCCGCTGTCCGCCGGGATCGCAAAGGGCTGGTTCCAGGTGCCGTTGCGAAACCGCCAGACGGGGAATACCCCTTGCACCGCCTCTTCCGGCAAGGTGTAGAGCGTTCCATCCGCCGCCACTGCCAGCGCCTCCAGCGCCGAATTCAGGCCGAAGGTGGCAAATGCGGTGGGGGTGGGCAGGTTCTCTGCCGGGCCGTCGATGCGCCCGTAGCGCAGGACACGGGCCTCCTCGATCCCTTCCAGGCTGATGAAGACGGTGCCCCCGGGCGTCAGCGCAATCCCCTCGCTGTCGCGCCGGTCGCCGCGCAGGGGGTTCGCTCCTCTGCCGCGCAGAAGGCGCAGGGGCGCGGCCTCGACCCCCTCGATCCGCCCTTCGGCCCCGCGCCGGAAGCCGCCGGTGGTGAAGGCCCCGCGATCTGTGACCGCAACGAAACGCCGCCCGTCGGCTGTGACATGCAGGGCCGAGAACCCGCCGAACCGGCGATCCTCCACTTGCCAGGGAAACGCACCGAGGAACCCCTCGGGCGGCGCAGGTGTCGCCGGGCCCGCAAGTGCCAGCGCCGCCATGCCCCCCGCGATCAGCGCGAGGCAAGAACGTCGGCGCATTGACGGGGCAGGTCGGCCAGGGTGTAGTCGCGGGGGCCGCGCTGCCGCTTCGCCGGTTCCTTCGGTTTCTTGGACGGCTTTGGCGGGTTGAGGTAGTCCGTCACCCACCACGTCAGCGTGTCGTCGCAGCCGTTGCCGCCCTTGGACAGGTCAGCCACCGTCGGCGTCTGCGTCTGGCACAGACTTGCACCGGCCGGGCACTTGAGGCGCACATGGAAATGCGTGTCATGGCCCGCCACGGGGCGGATCTTCTGCAGCCATTTCTTGTCGCGCGCCTTTGCGGTCTTGCACATCTCGATCTTGACCGCCGCTGCCACGAAGATGCGGTCCACACGCGGATCCGAGGCAGCCGCCTGCAACAGCGCGGCATGGGCGGGCGTCCAGTTCGAGGTGACGCTGCGCTGATCGGCCGAGCGCACCGGGATCGAGCTGATCTCCTCGCGTTCCGCCCGGGACAGGTTCAGGCGGCGCGGCGGCAACATCCAGACATCGGCATCCAGCCCGATCTGGTGGCTGGCGTGGCCCGATGTCATCGGCCCCCCGCGCGGCTGGCTGATGTCGCCGATGTAGAGGCCCGCCCACCCCACGCGCGTCGCCTCGACCGACAGGTCCTTGAGGAACTGGATCATCTCGGGCTGGCCCCAGTTGCGGTTGCGCGACAGGCGCATCGCCTGCCAGGTCGGCCCGGTCTCGGGCAATTCGACATGCCCGGCACCGCAGCCCTTGGCATAGCTACCGACCGGCATCGACGCCTGCTGCGAAGGTTCGTCCTTGGCACCGAAAAGGGCGTTCGCCTTCTCCTGCGCCCCGACCGTCCCGGCCAGAACCACCAGCACTGTCGCCACGAACAACCGCATCCCCTGTCCCCGCATCATGCCGTTCCCCGGTCTCCGTCCGGTTTAACCCAGGCAAGCAGGATCAGGCCAATCACGAAAAGAACGATCA
>CAZVIS010000450.1:332-2683 GCA_964627355.1 uncultured Rhodobacterales bacterium | reverse complement strand
GTTCTGGCGGCGGACAGCGCCACGCAGTCGGGCATCATCAGTGAAACCGGCGGCGCGCGGCCGATCGAGAAGATCGGGACCGGCACGCTGACGCTGTCGGGGGCTAACACCTATACTGGCGCGACCACCGTTACGGCAGGGACGCTGAACGTGCAGAACGGCGCGGCCATTGCCGACAATTCCGAGGTCACAGTCGCATCGGGTGCGACCTTCGGCCTGCTGAGCAACGAGGCCGTCGGCTTCGTCACCGGCCCCGGCGCCATTTCGCTGGGGACCAGCACCCTGACCCTCAACGGCGACGGCGACGGCACGTCGGGCGAGAACTTCAGCTATGCCGGTATCATCAGCGGCACCGGCGGGCTGACCAAGGCCGGCGACGACCGTCAGATCCTGTCGGGTGCCAGCACCTATGACGGCACCACCAGCGTCAACGCGGGCGTGCTGACCATTCAGAACGGCACCGCACTCGGCAGCACCACGGGCGGCACCGTCGTCGCCCCCGGCGCAGCGCTGGAGGTGCAGGGCGGCATCACCTCGGCCGAGAACCTGGCGATCAGCGGAACGGGCATCGCCAATGGCGGCGCGTTGCGCAACGTCTCGGGCGACAACACGATGTCCGGTTCGATCGACCTGGTGGCCGCGGCACGCGTCAACTCGGACGCGGGCACCCTGACCCTGTCGGGCGGCATCACCGGTGCAACCCAGAACCTGACAGTCGGCGGCGCGGGCAACACCACGATCTCGGGCGCCATCACGACGACGACCGGCACCGTAACCAAGGATGGCACCGGCACGCTGACCCTGTCGGGCGCGAATACCTACACGGGGGCGACCACGATTACGGCGGGCACGCTGATCGTGACCAGTGGCGCGGCCCTTTCGGATACCGGCACTGTGACGATTGCCAACGGCGGCACGCTGACGGTCAACACCAACCAGGAATTTATTGGCAACCTCGCCAGTTCTGACGTGGCAACCTCGACCGCGATCGTTAACAACAATGCGGGCCTCGTCATTGTTGGTGCGGATGACACGACCTTTGACGGCAACATCTCCGGATCGGCGCAGCTGACCTATCAGGGCACCGGATCGCTGACGCTGACGGGCACGAACGCGCTCACCGGCAACCTCACGTCCAGCGGCCTGGGCGGCGGCAACGACGGCACCGACGACGGCGCGATCAACATCACCGGCGCCGGTACAGTGGCTTCGGGGTTCATCGTAGCCCTCGACGGCGGCACGATCACGACCGACGGCGGCGCTTTGGTCAGCAATGCCAACCTGATCGTGGATGGAGCCAACTCGTCGGCCACGCTGACCGGGTCGGAAACCATCGGCGCCCTGCTTGGCAACGGCCCAGGCATCGCCACGACCGGCACGGTAACCCTGACCGGGGTGGGTACGATCCTGACGCTGAACGGCTCTTCCCCGTTCGGCAGCATTATCGGCAGCGACGTGACCGGCACCGGCACGCTGAACGTGACAGGCGGCACCACCACGGTTACGGCGGCGGGCGATGTGCAGACGGCCACGACAATCGGGGCAAGCGGTGCGGTCATCAACAACGGCTCGATGGCCGCAGTCACCAACGCAGGCAGCTTCACCGCGAACGACGGATCGAACACCGGCGCGCTGACCAACACCGGCACGGCGGACATCAACGCCTCGACCACGGTCACCGACGTGGCCAGCATCACCAACAACACCGGCGGCACCGTCACCATCGACGGCGGCGCGGCGGCGGGTCAGGCGGTGGATGTGGCGGGCGCCATCGACGTGAATGCGGGCACGGTCACAACCACGGGCTTCGTCATCGCCAATACCCTGACGAACGACGCCACGGTGAACGCGCAAGGCACGCTGGACGTGGACGACGGCACGGTCGCCTTCGACATCACGAACGCGGCCACCGGCACGTTCAACACCACGGCGGCGCTGGCCGGGGCGGGATCGAGCTTCGAGAACAACGGCACGCTGAACGTGATCGCTGGCGACTTCACGGGCCTGAGCACACTGACCAACAACGAGGTGGTCAATGTCACCGGTCGCACGCTGTCGGGCACCAACATCAACAACACCGACCGCATCATCCTGACGAACGGCCAGATCGGCGGCGTGTTCAACAACACCGGCGGCACGGTCGGCTTCAACGGGGCAAGCACGCTATCCTCGGGCACCCTGACGGGCGGCACGCTGGACGGGACGAACGGCGGCACCGACCTCGACACGGCCGACAGCTTTACCTTGTCGGCGGGCACCACCTTGTCCGGCGCCACCTCGATCCTGAACGTCAACTCGACCACGCAGGACGGCGACCAGATCATCGCAACCGGCGCTACCATCTCGGGCGG
>CAZVIS010000450.1:0-322 GCA_964627355.1 uncultured Rhodobacterales bacterium | reverse complement strand
CATCTTCCGCGAGCTTGGAGGCGTGGCGCTTGGCAACAGCACGACGGTCGTCGTGGGCAACAACAACGTCCTGGGCTTTACCGTGCAGAACGCCAACGGGTCGGCGACGGCCTTTGGCGGTGCGGTGGTCTATTCGCTGGTGGCCAGCGGCAGCGACCTTGCCCTGGTGCAGGAGACCTCGGCGGGGATCGGCGGTATCGCGGCGGGCGTCAGCCTGACGCAATCCCTCATCGGGAACGTGGTGAACCGGCCGACCAGCCCCTTCGCCTCGGGCCTTGCTGCGGAAGAGGGCTGCTCGCAGGGCGGGTTCGGGCGTGGCACC
>CAZVIS010000449.1:0-2694 GCA_964627355.1 uncultured Rhodobacterales bacterium | reverse complement strand
AGAGCGAGGGCGGGCAGGCCAAGCGCCGCACCCATATCCGCGCGATGCTGAAGGACCTGGCCGGCCAGATCCGCCCCGAGGGAGAGCGCATCTATCTGGTCGGTGGCTCTTGGCGGGTGATCGCCCGGCTGGACATGGAGCGGCGGAACTACCCGCTGACAGTCCTGCACGAATATCGCATGGCGCCCGACTCGCTGCTGGAAACACTGGACTGGATCGGCGCGAACGACCCGGTGGACCTCCGCGCGCGGACGGGCACCGGGGTGGAACGGATGGACCTGGTGCCGCTCGCCAGCGAGGTCCTCCGCGAGATGGTCAAGATCTTCCGCCCGCGCGAGATCGACATTTCTTCCTATGGCATCCGAGAGGGGCTTCTGTACGAACAGATGCCGCCACAACTGCGCGCCCGCGACCCGCTGATCGAGGCGGCACGCGCGGCCGAGGCGACCTCGGCCCGGATGCCGGGCTTTGGCACCAAGCTTTACCATTTCCTGCTGCCCCTCTTTGCCGAGGCGCCCGAGGCGCGGCTGCGGCTGGTGCGGGCGGCCTGCCTGTTGCACGACACCACATGGCGTGCGCACCCCGATTACCGGGCCGAGGTCTGTTTCGACAACGCGACGCGGGCGAATCTGGGCGGGCTCGATCATCCGGGGCGGGTGTTCCTGGGGCTGGCGCTGCTGCACCGCTACAAGAACAGCCGGACGGGGTCGCGGCTGGAACCCCTGTTCCAGTTGCTTACCGAGGAGCAGATTCAGGACGCCGAGGTTCTGGGCAAGGCCATGCGCTTTGGCGCGATGTTCACGACCGACGACCCAGCCGAGGCCGGAGAGCTGCAATGGCGCCCGAGGAAGCGCGAACTGACGCTGGAGCTGACGCCTCTGGGAGAGGGGCTGTTCGGCGAGGTGGCCGAGGCGCGCTTCCGCTCGTTGGCGGCGTCCCTGAAGGCCGAGGTCAAGGTGACGCGCCGTGCTTCGGCTTGACCATCTGGCGGTCGTGACCTCCGACCTCGAAACCGGGGTGGCGGCGGTCGAGACGGCTTTGGGCGTGGCGTTGGCCCCGGGTGGGCAGCATCCGCATATGGGCACGCACAACCGACTGCTGAACCTGGGCGACGCCTATCTGGAGGTGATCGCCCCCGATCCGTCCCAGCCCCGCCCGACCCATGCGCGCTGGTTCTCGATGGACCGCTTCGCCGGCCCGCCGCGGCTGACGAACTGGATCTGCGCGACGGACGACCTTGATGCGGCGCTGGCCGAGGCACCGGCGGGTGCGGGCACAGCCACACCCCTGTCGCGCGGTGACTTCCGCTGGCGGATCGCCATTCCGGCCAGCGGCACCCTGCCCTTCGACGACGCCTTTCCCGCGCTGATCCAGTGGGACGGAACTGCGCACCCTGCCCCGCGCCTGCCTGACGTCGGCGTGCGGCTGACCGCGTTGACCCTTGTCCACCCGCAAGCCGAGGCCTTGCGCGACTGGCTTGCCCCCCTCCTGCCCGACCCGCGCGTGACGGTCGAGGCGGGGCCGGTCAAGGCCATGTACGCGGCCTTTGCCACCCCCGCCGGGCCGCGCCACCTGCACGGCTGAGCCCTTAAACTGCCCGCCGAATTTCCTCTGACAAGCCATGAAGGCTCGTCTATGCTGCGCCTGCATTCCTGTTCCGGCTTAGAGCCCCCGCATGTCGATCTGGACCCGCATCAGCGAAGCTCTGGCGGCCCTTGGCCGGGGCGAAGGTCTTTCGGGCCTTCTGGACCGGCTGCGCGGGATCCCACCCGCCACACCGGAACGCACGGTTGCCTTCACCATCGCGGTCATCGCGCTTGGCGCCAAGATGGCCAAGGCCGACGGTCAGGTGACCACCGACGAGGTCCAGGCCTTTCGCCGCATCTTCACCATCCCGCCCGAAGAGGAATCGAACGCCGCCCGTGTCTTCAACCTCGCCCGGCAGGATCTGGCAGGCTATGACGCCTATGCCCGCAAGATCGGCGGCATGTTCTCGGGAGAGGCGGAGCAGACGCTGGAAGATGTGCTGGAAGGCCTGTTCGCCGTGGCGATGGCCGACGGCACCTATCACAGCCAGGAAGACAACGTCCTCGCCAACATCGCCACCATCTTCCGCATCGACCCTGCGCATTTCCGCGCGATCCGGGCCCGCTATGTTGAAGGGGCGCGGCGCGATCCTTACGAGGTGCTCGGGACCTCGGCCTTTGCCTCGATCGAAGAGGTCCGCGCGGCGTGGAAGGCCGCGGTGCGGGAAACGCATCCTGACCGCCTGATCGCCCGTGGCGTTCCCCCCGAGGCGGTCAAGCTGGCCGAACGCCGCCTGATCGCGATCAATCAGGCATGGGAAGAGATCAATGCCGTCCGCGCCGCCTGAGGCTGGCCGCATCCGACTGGCAACCTGGAACATCGAATGGTTCAACGCGCTGTTTGACGACCATGACCGGCCCCTGCACGACGACCAGCCCTCGGCCCGCTACAAGGTGACGAGGGGCGCGCAACTGGCGGCCATCGCGCGGGTGATGCACGCGATGGACGCCGACGGGATGATGGTGATCGAGGCCCCGGACACGAATGGCCGCCGTTCGACCGTCCGCGCGCTGGAGGGGTTCGCGCAGGAGATGCGGCTTCGCACGACCCGCGCGATGGTCGGTTTCCCCAGCGAGACCGAGCAGGAGATCGCCTTCCTGTGGGACC
>CAZVIS010000448.1:0-2694 GCA_964627355.1 uncultured Rhodobacterales bacterium | reverse complement strand
GTGCCCGCCCAGGTCTTCTTGGGGCTGAGCGAGGGCCAGAACTTCGGCCCCCCGATCAGGCGCCCGGCGAAATACCCCAGCACGTCCGAGGCGACGACGACCAGGATCAGCCACAGCACCGCGCCCGTCCCCGCCACCTCGCGCAGCGAAACCAGCCCGTAGCCGGCGACCATCAACGCCACCGCCCAGGCCGCCGCCAGCCTGCGGTCGCGGCGCGGTGTCAGTGAGAGGGCCAAAGCGGGCAACAGCAGAAGAGCCGTGAGGATCGGCGCGCGGTCAAGGAAGGTGACGAGCAGCGACACCCCCGCCAGCGCGGCCATCACCCAGGCGGTGCGGTTTCGCGGGGGCGCGGTGATATGCGCAAGCTCCCATACCATGCCCGCCGTCAGAAGAATCACCAGCCCGGCAAAGGGCGGCCCGCCAAGCCACAGTTCTACCGCCCCCACGGCGATCATCACGGCTGCCGAGACGAGCCTGCGGCGCAGATCATGCCAGCGTCCCGCCCCCTGCGCACCCGGCCCCTCCCCCGGCCCGGGCGTCATGAGGGACGCACCCCGCCGAATCGTCGCTCGCGGTTGCCGAAGCGGGCAAGGATCGCGCCCAGTTCCTCGGGGCCAAAGTCGGGCCAGAGCGTGGGTGTGAATTCCCATTCCGCATAGGCCGTCTGCCAGGGCAGGAAATTCGACACCCGCGTCTCGCCGCTGGTGCGGATCACGAGATCCGGGTCGGGCAGGCCTGCGGTATCCAGGCGCTGCGCCAGCGCGGCCTCGGTCAGGTCGGCGGGGTTCAGATGCCCCTCTGCCGCCTCGCGCGCGACGGCGACACAGGCACGCCTTATCTCGTCCCGCCCGCCATAGTTGATCGCGACCGTCAGGTTCAGCCGCGTATTCCCCGCCGTCCGCGCCTCGATCCCCGCCATAAGGCGCTGCAGCTTGGGATCCAGCCGCGACCGGTCGCCGATGAAGCGCATGCGCACATGTTCCGCCGACAGCCGGTCGGCCTCGCGCTGGATGTAGCGGGCGAAGATTGCCATGAGGCCGAGGACCTCTTCCGTCGAACGCTTCCAGTTCTCGGTCGAGAAGGCATAGATGGTCAGCCAGCGGATGCCGAGGTCGGGGGCGATGCGGACGATCTCCTTCACCCGCTCGGCCCCCTTGCGATGACCGACAAGGCGGGGCCAGCCGCGGTTGGTGGCCCAACGACCGTTGCCGTCCATGATGATGGCCACATGCTCGACAGATGAAGGGGCGGATGGGGCCAAGACGGCGCCTTTCGATGAAGGGGGGCGCGGGGTCAGACCTGCATGATCTCGGCCTGCTTGGACTCGAGAGCCTTGTCCACGGCGGCGATGGCCTTGTCGGTCAGGTCCTGCACTTCGTCGGCGTACATCTTCTGGTCATCCTCGGCGAGGCCTGCGGCCTTGGCCTTCTTGATCTGGTCCATCCCGTCGCGGCGGACGTTGCGGATCGCGACCTTGGCATTCTCGGCATAACCCGCAGCGACCTTGGTCAGCTGCTTGCGGCGTTCCTCGTTCAGTTCGGGGATCGGCAGCCGGATCAACGGGCCGTCGGTGACCGGGTTGATGCCGATGCCGCTTTCGCGGATAGCCTTCTCGACCTTGGAGATCATGCCCTTGTCCCAGACGTTGATGACGACCATGCGCGGTTCTGGCACGTTGATGGTTCCAAGCTGGTTAATGGGCGTCATCTGCCCATAGGCATCGACCTGGATGGGATCTAGGATCGAGGCACTGGCGCGGCCCGTCCGAAGGCTGGCGAATTCCGTGCGCAGCGCGTTCATCGCGCCATCCATCCGGCGCTGGAGTGCGTCGAGGTCGATGTCGAGGTCGTCCTGGGCCATGGGTCCCGTCCTTACAGTCTGCCCGGCCCTGCGGGCGGGACACGGTTTTGGGCTCTATAGCAGAGGGGGGCGAGCGGGGAATAGGCCAAAGCGCGGCGCCTCAGATGTCACGCCGGTCGCGGCGCAGGCGCGCATCCGCGCGCAAGGCCCAAAGTCCCGGAAGGAATTGCACGCCCAGGATCAAGGCGGTGAAAAGACCGCCGACGATCACCGGCCCGTTCCCGCGCCATGCGCGGCCAAGAACATAGTCCATCAGGGAACGGCCCGGCGTCGTGCAGCATTGCCAGTATTCGACCCCGGCGATGACGCCCGGGAAGACGACGAGGGCCACGAACGGGGGAAGCAGCGCCCACAGCCAGAAGGCTCGCGCACTGTAGGGCTGATGGATCGGGGGGTGCCGCCTTCCGCTGTCCACAAAGCGCCCGCTCCGCAGCGCCTCCGCGATGGAGCCGAGCGTATCGTCCACCGGGCGGACCGTGTTGCGGTCAAGAAGGCTCGCCGCGCGCGCCGATATCCCAGCAAGCATCCGAAGCGAGTTCATCGCAGCATCGCCGGCCTTGAACGTGTAGATCGGCATCGTCTCGATGATCGGCGTCATCTCGACTTTCAGCGCCTCGGCCGAGCGTTCGAAGATCAGCCGGTAATCGCCGTCGGTGGCCTTGAGATCGGTCATGCTGTGGGCGTCGCGCAGACGCTCGACCGGGATGCCGAGCACGTCCGAGGCGACGCGGCGGACGGTCTCCTCAGTGCTTTCCTGCCGATCCATCCCGCCCCCCGGTTCAGCCCTGAACCTTGGTATAGGTCCCCTTCCCGGCAAGGATTCCCCGGAACCCG
>CAZVIS010000447.1:0-2697 GCA_964627355.1 uncultured Rhodobacterales bacterium | reverse complement strand
GGCTCGGCATATTCCTTGGCCTGCGTGGCCCCCAGGATGTAGCCCGTTGCCGCCAGCACGATGAACAGCTGGTACCCCCAGAACACGAACCAGGCGAGGTTCCCGCCCCAAAGCCGCACCGCACTCGTCCGTTGCACGACATAGAAGGACGTGCAGAGAAGGGCGTTGCCCCCGAAGGCAAAGATCACGGCCGAGGTGTGCAGGGGCCGCAGCCGTCCGAAACTGGTCCAGGGCAGGTCCAGGTTCAGGATCGGAAAGGCCAGCTGGAAGGCGATCAGGGTGCCGACCGCAAAACCGGCCAGCCCCCAGAACATCGTGGCAATGACGCCCGCGCGCACCACGTCGTCCATGTAACCGGTCGGCGCGACGTGGGGTTCCTCGACCCGCCGCAACACCCACAGGAACATTCCCGCCGCCACGGCCGCGATGATGAGGGCGTGAACCTGATAGGCCACATCCTGCGCCCAATTCGCCCCGATCAGCGCGACCAGCGCGACGATGCCCAAGGCCAGCAACTTCATTCCGTCGATCATGGACGATCTTCCCCACGTCTTTGCGGCGGACAGGCGCCGCGATGATGGGGCGGTTATCGGCGGGAAGCGGCGACCCCTCCTTGATCCAGATCAACCGTCCCGTCGAAGAGTTGATCCGCGTCAATGCACTGGCGGTCCGGGTGGGGCATCAGGGCGGCATGGGAACCGGAAAGGACCTTGCGATGACCTACCGCTCGTTGCTGACGATCTTCACCGACAAGACTGAAGTCGATCCCGCACTGGACGCCGCCGTCACGCTGGCGCGGCACCACGACGCGCATCTCGACGTGCTGTGCCTTGGCCTCGATTCTACCCGCTTCTCGGTCGGCATGGCCGAGGTCGACCCGACTGCGACGCTGGCGATGATGCAGCAGGCAGCCGACCGCTCGGCCGAACTGGCTACCCATGTGCGCGACCGCCTTCAGGCCGAGGATATCCGGTGGGCGGTCGAGGATGCGGGGGCGCAGGTCCTTGGGATCGCGGGGGTAGTGGCGCCGCGCGCGCGGTTTGCCGACCTGGTGGTGCTGCCCCGCCCCCTCGGCGAGGGCCGCCCCTATGCCGCCGAGGATGTGATGGAGGCTGCCCTTTTCGGCGGCCACGCCCCGGTGCTGATCGTGCCGCCGGGCAGGCCGCTGGCATGGCCGCCGACCCGCGTGGTGATCGGCTGGGATGGCGGAGACGAGGCGATGGCGGCGGTGCGGGCGGCGCAGCCGCTGCTCGGCGCGGGCCCCGCCTCGGTCGCGGTGGTCGATCAGGGCCGGTGGGCGGTCGAAGGGGACGACCCGGGCGGTGCACTCGCCCGCTATCTTGTCCGGCACGGGGTCACGGCAACGGTGACCCTCCTGCCCCGCGGCGCGCATTCCGTGGCCGAGGTGCTGGATACCCATGTCCGCGATACCGCAGCCGACCTTCTGGTCATGGGCGCCTATGCCCATTCGCGGATGCGCGAGATGATCCTGGGCGGCACGACGCGCGACATGCTGAAGGGCGCCACGGTGCCCGTGCTGATGGCGCGCTGATGGCGCGCTGACTGGCGGGGTCAGTCCGGCAGACCGCCATCCGAATCGTCGCCCGCCTCGGTCAGAAGATCGGGGTAGCTGATGATATGGACGCGCCGCTGCCCTTCCAGCCGGATCACCTTGTCCTGCCGCAGGGCGGTGATCTGGCGGCTGACCGTCTCGATGGTCAGCCCCAGATAATCCGCCATCGCCTCGCGCGTCAGCGGCAGATCGAAGCTGAGGACCGTCTCTCCCCCCGCCGCAAGCTGCGCTCGCCGGGCGAGGATCGACAGGAACGACGCGATCTTCTCGCGCGCGGTCTTGCGGCCCAGAAGCAGCATCCAGTCCCGCGCCGCGTCGAGTTCGTCAAAGGTCATCGCCAGAAGGCGCTGCCCGATGGCGGGCGACTGGCGCACCATCTTCTGGAAGGGCCGACGCTGGAAACAGCACAGCGTCACCTCGGTCGCGGCCACCGCGTCATAGGGCGCCGTCTCGCGGTCGGGCCGCCCCAGGAAATCCGATTGCAGCAGCAGGCCCACCATCTGCCGCCGCCCATCCTCGAGCGTGCGGGTCAGCGAGACCACACCCGAAACCACCGACCCCACCATCGACATCGGCTCTCCGGCCCAGAGGATCGCGTCGCCGGGGCGGAAGTCGCGGTAGGACTTCATGCCCTCCAGCGTCGCAAGCTCGTCTGCCTCGCAATGGGCGCAGACCGCGCGATGTCGGATCGGGCAGTCGCTGCAATCGCTGCGGTTCTCGGCAATCCGAAGTCTTGGCATGTTGGACATGCTGACGCTCCTGCATGACTCTGTCCACTTGCCCTGACAGGTTGATCTGTATCAAGGCGCATGTCCAGCCCGAGGATCACGCTGCGACTCATGAGCACCCATGACCTCCTCTCGCGCGCGGGCCTTTTCACCGAAAACGCACCCCGCTACACCAGTTACCCTACGGCGCCACTGTTCCACGAAGGGGTCGGCGCCCAGCAGGTGACGGACTGGCTGCGGCGATCCGACGCAGGGCAGGCGGTCTCGCTCTATCTCCACATTCCATTCTGCGAACGGCTGTGCTGGTTCTGCGCCTGCCGAACCCAAGGAACCCGGACCCATGCGCCGGTCGCGACCTATGTGGATACGCTGATCGAAGAGATCGGCCTCATGGCG
>CAZVIS010000446.1:0-2727 GCA_964627355.1 uncultured Rhodobacterales bacterium | reverse complement strand
GGCCGATGATCAACGAGATGCTGGAGAAGCTGGGGATCAAGAGCCACTTCGTCCGCGGCAAGCGGGTGACGGACCGCGCCACGGTCGAGGTGGTGGAAATGATCCTCTCGGGCCTTGTGAACAAGCGGATCGTGCAGGCGATCATGGATGCGGGGGGCCGGGCGGTCGGCATCTCGGGCAAGGACGACGACCTGATGGTCTGCGTGGCGGATGATCCCGAGCTTGGCTTCGTCGGCAAGCCGGTCGAGATGAACGTGCAGGTGCTGCGCGACCTTTACGCCGCTGGGATCATCCCGGTGGTGGCGCCGGTCGCCACAGGCATGGCCGACAACGAGACCTTCAACGTGAACGGCGACACGGCGGCGGGGGCAATTGCGGGGGCCTTGCAGGCGGACCGCCTGCTTCTGCTGACCGACGTCGCGGGGGTGAAGAATGCCGCCGGAGAGGTGATGACGGCCCTGACGCCCGAGGAGGTGCGGGCAATGATCGCCGACGGCACCATCGGCGGCGGCATGATCCCCAAGGTGGAAACCGCGCTTCTGGCGGTGGAGCAGGGGGTGCGGGCGGTCACGATCCTCGACGGGCGGATCCCGAATGCCTGCCTGCTGGAGTTGTTCACCGACCACGGGGCGGGCAGCCAGATCCGGTCTACCGAGCCACGGGTCAAGCCGCGCGTGCGACGCTAGGCTTGTCCACACGTGCGACAGGATCCGTCCTAGCAGTATCAAGGACTTGCAAGGTCGATTTAGCGGAGGCTTAACCTTTGGCCCCGACGAGCCCCGCGACCACCACCGAGATCGAGGCCCGGATTGGGGTGCACCGGCTGACGATCCTTGGCGGATTCGCTCTGGAAGCTGACGAGCCGGAGCTGCCGCGGGGCACCCGCACCGTCCTGATGCTCGGTCCCGGGTCGGGGTTCTGGCAGCACTTGGCGGCACAGCCGGAGTGGGGCGGGCCGGACCCGGTGGACCGCTGGTCGCGCCGGGTGATCGGACGGGTGGCCTGTGATCTCGGGGCCAAGGCTATGTTTCCTTTTGGCGGGCCGCCGTATCGGCCGTTCTATCGTTGGGCGCTGCGGACGGGGCGGGTGCATGAAAGCCCGGTGCGCCTGCTCGTCCATGACGCGCAAGGCCTCTGGGTCAGCTTTCGCGGAGTGCTGGCGCTGAAGGAGTGGCTGGACCTGCCCGCACCGCCCCCCGCCCCCTGTGCCACCTGCGCCGAAAAGCCCTGCCTCACCGCCTGCCCGCCGCGCGCCCTGACTGGCGCAGGCTACGACGTTCCCGCCTGTCACGCCTTCCTCGACACGGATCCGGCCTGCATGACGCAGGGCTGTGCCGTGCGTGCCGCTTGCCCGGTGTCACAACTTCATGACAGGATGCCCGAACAGTCCGCCTATCACATGCGGCAGTTCCATGGGAGGAGCGGTCCGAAATGAAGCGCCTGATCCTGACGCGCCACGCGAAATCGTCCTGGGACGATCCGCTGACCCCCGACCACGACCGCCCGCTGAACGAGCGCGGCAAGGCGGCGGCGGCGGACCTTGGCGACTGGCTCGCCTCGCGCGGGTACGTCCCCGAGCAGGTCCTTTGCTCGGATGCCCTGCGCACCCGCAAGACGTGGAGCGGGGTGGCCCCTGCCCTGCCGGGAACGCCCATCCTTGACCTCAAGCCCGCGCTCTACCATGCGGGGCCGGACGTGATGCTGGCGGTCCTGCGCCACGCCACGGCGGATACGGTGATGATGATCGGCCACAACCCCGGCATCGCCGAGTTTGCCCACCGCCTGATCGCCCGCGCCCCCCTGCACGAGGCCTTTGCCAAGTATCCCACCGGGGCGACACTCGTGGCCGAGTTCCCGATCGACTCCTGGGCGGACGCAGGCTTTGGGCAGGCCGCAGCGGTCGATTTCATCGTCCCGCGAGAGCTGGTGGGCTAAGCCGCCCTTGCAGGCGCCGACGCTTTCAGGCTATGGCGCGGGGTCGCCATCGCCGGGAAGGGAGATCGCCATGGACTATGCCGCCTCTGGCAACCCCAAGCTGAGCAAGGACCTGTCGCGCCAGCAGGATCCCAACGTGCGCAAGGGCAAGGTCGCCAAGCCGAAAGGCAGCACCAAGGCCAACCCGCGCCATACACCCCCTAAAGAAGAGCTTCTGGCCCGGATGAAGGCGGCGGCAGAGGCGAAGGCCAAGGGCTGACGCAGGCCGAGCGCCGTCGTCGGCGGGGCTTTGGTGCAGCAATAGGCCGGGATAGGGCTTCTCGCAGAGAACAGACCTAGCGCGCCATGCAGAGCTTGGTCTTGTCGCTGGCCCAGCAGGCGCCGACCAGTACCACCGTGCCGATCAGGGTATCGGCCTTCTGCCCCTTAACACCGCCGTTCCAGAAGGCCTCGCCGACCCCGCCCCCCTTGGACACGACGCGCGCGGCAATCGTGCCATCGGGAGAGACGATGGAGAAGGCCTTGGTCGAAGCGCGGTCCGACGCCTCGCAGGGGCCCAAAAGAACTTCCCTTCCCCCCAGAAGAAAGGTGCAATCCGCGTTCGCGGCCGCCGCAGCCGAGCTGCAACCCACAAAAAGCGCCGCAAGAAGCAGGCGCGCGCGCACCTAGTGACCGAGGATCTGGCTGAGGAACAGCTTGGTCCGGTCGCTCTTGGGATTGTTGAAGAACTCTTTCGGCTCGTTCTGCTCGACGATCTGGCCCTGATCCATGAAGATCACGCGGTTCGCGACG
>CAZVIS010000445.1:0-2728 GCA_964627355.1 uncultured Rhodobacterales bacterium | reverse complement strand
GGGTGTCCGGCGCGTCCGATCAGGTGATGGTGCGCGGCGTGCCCCGGCATGTGGTCGGCTACCTCAAGGATTTCCTCTTTGACGAACGTCAGGCCCGCGCCCCGGTCAAATCCCTCTCGGGGGGCGAGAAAGCACGGCTGCTGCTCGCCCGCCTGATGGCCAAGGAATCGAACCTTCTGGTGCTCGACGAACCGACCAACGACCTTGACGTGGAAACCCTCGACCTCCTCCAGGATCTTCTCGGCGACTATGACGGCACCGTCCTCCTTGTCAGCCACGACCGCGACTTCATCGACCGGGTGGCCACGCAGACCGTCGCCTTGGAAGGGCAGGGGCATATCGCCGTCTATCCCGGCGGCTGGTCCGACTATGCCGCGCAGCGCCCCGACATGGTGGCGGAAATCGAAGGGCGCAAACCCGGCCCCCAGGCCGAAGCCAAGCCCGCCCCGCGCCCCGCCGCCGAAACCCTGACTTTCACCGAGCGCAAGCGGCTGGAGGATCTGCCCAACCAGATCGCCAGGCTGGAGGCCGAGATCGCCAAGCTCGGCGACCTCCTCGCCACCCCCGACCTCTTCACCAAGGAACCGGTGAAGTTCGCCAAGGGGACCGCCATGCTTGCCGAACGGCAGGCGGCACTGGCGGCGGCGGAAGAGGAATGGCTGATGCTGGCCGACCGCGTCGGCTGATCCCCGCCACCGAAAGGCGACCCCGGATCACGACTGTTCAACTCACGGTCAGTGGCATGGCGAGCGCCTGCCCGCCGGTCCATTTCCATCTCGGGAACGCATCGCCGCGCGGTGCGTTGTCGTTGTCGTGGCCGGATAGGGGCCAGACCAATCCCGAAGAAGGAAACAGGACATGAAGCAGATGAAGGCATTCGCGATCCTTGCGACGCTTGGCGGCAGCCTTGCCGCGGGCAGCGCGATGGCGGGCGGGCTGAACGAGGCTGCGCCGGATCCGGTTGTGACACCCGTGGTGACGCAGGCGCCTGCCTACACCGGCGGCGACTGGGGCGGCTTCTACGCCGGTGCGCAACTTGGCTATGTCGACGTGGACAGCAACGGTGCGGGCCTTGACGGTGACGATGCGCTGATCGGTGTGCACGGCGGCTATCGCTATGACTTCGGTCGCACGGTGGTCGGGGCAGAGCTTGACTACGACTTCGCCGACGTGGACCTCGGCGCCAACCTCGGCTCGCTGGACGAGGTGGGCCGGGTCAAGCTGATGGCGGGCGCGGACTTTGGCCGTACGCTGGTCTACGGCACGGCGGGCTATGCGCATGCCAAGGCGTCGGTCGGCGGGTCTGATCTCAGCGGCGACGGCGCGTTCGGTGGTGTCGGCGTGGACTATGCGTTCAACAGCCGGATGACGGTCGGCGGCGAAGTGCTGTTCCACAGCTTCGACGACTTCGACAACACCGGCGTTGACTTCGATGCCACCACTGCGACGGTGCGCGTCGGCTTTCAGTTCTGAACAAGTCCGCCCCGGTTGCCGCTTGCGGCCGGGGCGGTTTACGCGGGCGGCCGTTGCAATTCCCGCAGCACCGCCGCGATCATCGCCACATCCTCGCGTGTGCAATCGAACGACCCAACCTGCACCCGGATCGCAAACCGCCCCCTGTGCCACGTCGGCGTCAGGTAAATCCGCCCGTCATCATTGATGCGGTTCAACAGTGCCTCGGTCGCCGCATCACCGGCATCCAGCGCAAAGGTGAACAGCGACAGGGACGGCGGTGTGACGATGCGAAACCCGGGGCGTGCCGCAACCGCTTGCGCTGCCTCGCATGACCACGCCACTTGATTGCGGATCCGCGTGCGCAAGCCCTCCAGCCCATACGCCCGCATCAGGAACCACACCTTCAGCGCCCGGAAGCGGCGGCCAAGCGGCAGGGTCCATTCGTTGTAGTCGGGCGGTCCCGCAACGTCGCGTGATAGCCATGCACCCAGTCGGCAGCGCGGCGCGAGCAGTCGCGCAGATCGTCGTGGTTCATCCGTTCCTCTTCTCCCGGCCTATTGAGGCATGACCGGCCGGGGGCGATCAAGGGGAATGACAACTCCGTCATCGGGCACGCATTCCCTTGACCGCGCCCGTGGCATCCCTAGCCTGCACAGGGGTATTGGAGGTGCGAGATGAAGCCTGTCCTGATCGTCGGCCTGGCATTTTCGCTCACCGCCTGCGTTCCCGCCGTGACCACGCCGGTGCAGGATATCCCTGCGGTTTCGCGCAACGCGACCGAGGTCTGGACGACGCAGTTCAACGTCCGCAGCTACCTTGCCGATGGCACGACCGAGGTTTCGGGTGCCGACTGCCGCGTCGAGGGCCCCGGTTTTTCCGGCAGCGCCACCACGCCCGCCCGCATCAGATTTCCCGTGTTCGACGCGGGGCGGGTGACGACGACGCTCACCTGCTCGCGCGGCGGGCAGACGGTGACGGTGCAGAAGGTCTGCCGCTACAGCGCAACCGAACCGCAAAGCCCCTATGTCGTGGACGTCAGCACCTGCAATCAGTCGCACGTGCCGGTGGTCTTTCCCCGGGGCTGATCCTGCCGCACGTCTGACCGGCATTTCTTCTTCTGTTCCCAAGCCCGGGCGAAGTTGCTAGACCCCCGGCGATGGCCCGATGCACGGGGGCCGCACGCAAGGGTCCAGCATGACGACGCTCCGCCTGACCAACACCCGCACCCGCCGGATGGAGGACTTCCATCCGATCGACCCGTCGCGCGTGCGGA
>CAZVIS010000444.1:0-2740 GCA_964627355.1 uncultured Rhodobacterales bacterium | reverse complement strand
GGGCGAGGCGCGGTTCATGACAAAGCCCAGGGCGGTCATGGGGCCCGAATCGGTCTGTACTTGCAGCCAGCGCGGCATGTTGTTGATCGGCTTGACGGTAAACTCGCGGCGAAACAGCCGGTCGAGTTGCGCCTCGATGTTTTCCGGTGGAAGCTCATAGACGACACCGCGACATTGCCCGCCCGGAACGAGTGCCATCATCAGGCCCGGCACATCCGGTGTCCCGCGAAACCGATGGGTGCGCAGGCAAAAGGCACGATGCCACCCCTGCGCTACGGCCTTGCGCTCGGCAAGAAACTTTCCCTCGGGCTTCCAGATCAAGGATCCATAGGCAAACAACTGTGTCGGCCGGGACCTGTCCGGATGACTGGCCGCGATGCGGGAAACCCAGTCCGCATAGTCGTCATCGGTCTGCTGATGCACCCCCGGCGCAGGGCCACCATCCTCGACGACGCGGTGGATCAGGGCAATATGGTCCTTTGTCAGGGACAGGCGGCGTGCAGGGTTCGGCATGAAGGAATTCCTTTGGCTATGCATCAAGACTGGGCGCTTGCCTTGGGCAAAGGCGCGATCCCCTGTGATGGCAGGCGGCCGTGACGTCAGACCCACCGCAGGTTCGGCCTTGGTGTGACCCGGCGACAGCCCGATCAAAACGGTCGCTGCCAGGATGGTCGGCTGGCCAGGAGCTTTGCGAAACAATGCAAAGGCGATGAGCGGGGTCAGCACGCAGGCGGCGTTGACGAGAAAACTGGCGTTGGTGACCGTCGCGGTCTCATGCGCCCATTGTTGCAAGGCAAGCGCGCCTGCGAGCAGGGCCGAGGGGAAAAGACTGCTCGCCAGCCATTGATCCGCAGGGGTAGCGCGCAGTTCGCGCACACAGAATGGCGCAAGAACCAGCACGGCGACAAGGCACCACAAGACCACAGCCGTCCAGGGGTCGATGTCGGTCAGCACGGTTTTGTTGGCAACGTTGCCGGAGCCCCAAAAGAATGCCGCGAGAAGCAGCATCAGAACAGGGCCCATGTCTGGCAACACGGTCACACGGGACCCTGTCAGCCAGGAGGAAACACGCGACATGCCATGCGTCCGTTCTTTTCGAGGGCAAGCCTCGCCCCTCCGAGAGGAAGGCGCGGCTTGCCGTGAGGTGGCGGCAGGCTCCCTCGATCAAGCTCTCACGGCAAAGGGAAAGTGCCGTTCAGGCCGGGCAACTGCCCCGTCGCCACAAGCTATCCATTGAACGATTGTCCCGCTCTTGATCCCCAGGATTCCCTAATGGCTGCAGAGTTTCGCGCCAGAAGAAAACGTGGCATGCTGTAGAAATTCTACTGGAAATCTCATGTCCATTTCTCGGCGCACTCTTCCCCCGTTGAATGCACTTCGCGCCTTCGAGGTCGCGGGCAGACGGCTGAACTTCCGGGCTGCGGCCGATGACCTGGGGGTGACACAAGGCGCCGTCGCCCAGCAGGTTCGCGCGCTTGAAGACCATCTGGGCTTTGCGCTTTTCGACCGTCTGCCGCGCGGCTTGGCCCTTACACCCCGTGGGGCCGTTTACCTCGCGCGGCTGAGCATGGCCTTCGATGCGCTCTGCGATGCCACCGAAGAGACGCAGGAGAAGGGTGCGTCGCAGCCCCAGACCATCACGATCAGCGTCACACCAACATTCGGCATCAAACTTCTGGTTCCAAGGCTGACCGCCTTCAAGGAGGCGATTCCGTGGATAGACTTGCGTACTCTCGCGACCGAAGAGGTGTCCGACCTTGATGGCAATCACGTTGATATTGCCGTACGACTGACCCGGGCGCCCCTGCCCTCAACGTACGAGGCCATCCCGCTCTTTCCCGAAACGCTGATCGCAGTCGCCAGCCCGACCTTGATCGGGGGCCGACCGCGCCCCTTGTCGCGCGACGAACTGCGCGATCTGCCCTTGGTCCACGATGGGCATGGCCACTGGTCAAGCATCCTCGAGTTCGCCGGAAAACTGCCAGGGCCAGTTTTCAATCACACCGCCCTTGCCATTGATGCAGCACTCGCAGGCCATGGCGTCGCCTTATGCTGCCGGGCCTTCGTCGAGGAAGATCTGGTCTGCGGGCGATTGCTCCTGGTTGCGGACTTCAACTGGCCGTCCGGCCTCGTCTATCAACTCGTTCGCAAACGCCGCAAAGCACAAAGCGCAGCATCGCAGGCAACATGGGATTGGTGCGCCTGCAACCTGGCGCTGGCGGTTTCATAACAGGTTGCGCCCGGAGGAGCGCGGGTCACGACGCTACAGAAGTTCGCCTATGTCCATGCTTCGGTCCACAGCCACTTTCCGACGAAGCGCCACCTCCAGAACCGCGATCATTGCAAGCAGTCCCGCGTCGCAGTTCTCGCCGGGTGGCGCGGCCTCATCGCTGCCTGACATCGGGGCGGGGAGGGGAAACGGAGACTGGTTCGCATTCGTCTGACAGCACTACAGCAAGGCCTTTTCCTGTTGACTCGCGCAAATCCATAAGTTCTACCTTGAATAAGCGTTCAATCAAATTTCCAGATTGCACAGCCTTCTTTGTTTGGACCGCCCTGGTTTTCCTGTTCCGCTTGGCAGAAGGAGTAACTTGCTCATGGACGTCCTTGACCAACTTGGCGCCTTGCGTGAAGGCAAGCTCAGCCGCCGGGCCTTCAATCGCTCGCTTTCTGCGCTTGGCATCTGCACCGTGATGGTGCCGGTCCTGCCGCGGCGGACGATGGCCGCGCCCGAGGACCA
>CAZVIS010000443.1:0-2745 GCA_964627355.1 uncultured Rhodobacterales bacterium | reverse complement strand
CGGGCTCGTCCTCCAGCTTCTGCATGAAGTGGTCGCGCCAGGCGAGGCGGGCCTGGAACGAGGCGAGGCTGCCTTGCCAGCCGCCGCCCGAGCGTTCCGCCGCCCGCGCCGCGGTCGCCTGCGCGACCTCTCGCCCCGACAGCGCACCCACCGCCAGATGCGCCGAAAGGCGCGAGCACGCACGTTCCCCGGTCACTGGAGAGGACATCGCCCGCCGGTAGGTCAGCCCGCGCGAACCAAGGAAACTCTCCATCAGCAGCAAACCCTGTGCGCGCCCGCCCGCCTGCCGGTGCGGGCAGCGGTCGGCCCCCAGCCGCAGGGCGCGGGACGAAGGGATCGCCCCGGGTTCCACCCCGGGCAGGGGGTCCAGCGCCTCGGGTGGCTCCAGCATCGGCGCGTTCACGAAGGCATCGCGTCGGGAGGCCCAACCGTCGCGGCTGTGCAGGCGACGCACGACGCCGGACTGCGCGACCTCCTCCCATACCACACCCGCCTCGCGCGCCCAGGCGGCCACGCGGCGATCGCGCGTGTAGGTCCAGAGGTTCCCCGTCTCCTCATGGCTGACGATACGGGTGACCCGATGCTCGCGCGCCATCCGTGCCAGCACCTCGACCGCGTCCCCGACCCGCACCACCAAAGGCGCACCGAGCGCACCAAGCGCCCCTCTCAGATCCGCCAGCGCCTCGGCGGTGAAGTCCCATTGCCGGGCCGAGGTGTCGGGCAAGGCCCAATACTCCGGCTCGACGATATAAAGCGGCAGGATGCGCCCCAGACCGGCCGCCCGGGCCAGCGCGGGATGGTCGGCCACCCGCAGGTCACGCTTGAACCAGACGAGAACATTCATGGAACACAGAGGTAGCACGCCCTGGGGATTCGTAAACCCCGTTATAGCCCGCGCGCCGCGAGCCAGGCTTTCATCTGCGCAATCTCGGTCTCTTGCGCGGCGATGATCCCCGTTGCAAGGGCGCGGATCTCGGGATCTTCGCCGTATTCGAGCACGACCTTGGCCATGGCCACCGCCCCTTCGTGATGGGGGATCATGCCTTGCACGAAATCCACATCCGCATCGCCTGTGTAGGGAACCTCCATGCCATGCATCATCGACTGCATGGCTGCCTTGTAGGCGGCAACCGCTGGCGTGTCCGCGCCTGCTGCCGCCGCGGAATGGTCCATCTTCGAATGGTCCATTGTGGAATGGTCTGACGTGGCCTGTGCAAGGACGAAGCCTGCTGCAATCGCGACGGCGACAGCGGAGAGGGTCAGGGTGCGAATACGCATGGGCATGCTCCATTTGGCGGGGCGCGGTCAGCGGGCCGCCGCGCCGGTGTAGTAACCAGGTGCCAGCCTAGGGCTGCCCATCGTGGCAAGGTCAACCACAAAAGGACGTGAACTCTTGTCTTATAGTGCCCCTTGACCTTCCCATGATGGGAGGGCCTATCTCCGTCTGGAACATGAGGTTCCGAAATGAACAAGCCATCCAGACCCTTCGCCGATGACATCCTGTCCCTGCCTGTCGAGGGGATGACCTGCGCGTCCTGCGCCGGGCGTGTCGAGCGCGCGCTGGCCGCTGTTCCGGGTGTCGGCGCTGCCCGCGTCAATCTGGCAACCGGTCAGGCCGAAATCTCGCTGCGGCAACCGGCAGACCGCGACAGTCTGGTCGCTGCGGTCGAGGGGGCCGGCTACCGCGTGCCCGAACCTCCTGTGACGCTTGCGGTTGCGGGCATGACCTGCGCCGCCTGTGCCGGGCGGGTGGAGCGGGCGTTGAAGACGGTGCCCGGTGTGACGGAGGCCGTCGTGAACCTTGCGACCGAGCGGGCGACCGTGTCGGGCAGGGCGGCCGTCTCTGCCCTTGTCGCCGCAGTGGCGGCGTCCGGATATGAGGCCCGCGCCGTTTCCGACCGCGCCGCGGCGGATGCCGAGGCGGCGGCGCGACGCGCCAACGAGGAGGCGAGCCTGCGCCGCGACCTGTTGCTGGCAGCGGGGTTGTCTGCTCCCGTGGTCGGACTTGCCATGGGCACGCACCTGGTGCCCGCGCTTCACCATCTGATTGAGGGAACGATCGGCACCACCGCGAACTGGGGCATCCAGTTCCTGCTGACAACGCTTGTTCTTGCAGGCCCGGGGCGGCGGTTCCTGACCCTTGGCCTGCCCGCGCTGGTCCGCGCTGCGCCGGACATGAACAGTCTGGTCGCAGTCGGCACGATGGCCGCCTGGGGATATTCGTCCGTCGCCCTGTTTGTGCCCGGGATTCTGCCCCCCGGCACGCGGCATGTGTACTTCGAGGCTGCGGCGGCCATCGTGACGCTGATCCTTCTGGGGCGGTACCTGGAACTGAGGGCGCGAGGACGCACCTCGGCTGCCATCACGCGGCTGTTGCAGCTGGCGCCCGAGACGGCGCGCGTCTGGCGCGGCGACACCTGGGAAGAGCTGCCGCTGGCCGCCCTTTGTGCCGGCGACACGGTCGAGGTGCTTCCCGGCGCACGGGTGCCGGTCGATGGCCGGGTGACCAAAGGCGAAAGCTGGGTCGACGAAAGCATGATTACCGGCGAATCGTTGCCGGTAGCCAAGGGTCCGGGCGACGCGGTGACAGGTGGCACGGTAAACCAGACCGGCGCCTTCGCCTTTCGCGCAACTGCCGTGGGCGAAGATACTGCCCTTTCCCGCATTGTCGCGATGGTCGAGGCCGCACAGGGTGGCAAACTGCCGATCCAGTCGGTAATCGACCGCGTCATCCGCTGGTTCGTA
>CAZVIS010000442.1:0-2747 GCA_964627355.1 uncultured Rhodobacterales bacterium | reverse complement strand
GATCGTCCGCGTCTGGTTCGTCCCCCGACGGCCATAGATGCCGGGCTTCTTGAAGGGGAAGGTGGTGATGATGGTCGAGGCGTCGCCGGCCTTGGACCCGTAGTACAGGTGATAGACCGGGATCGTCCCGTCGAACAGCACCGTCCGCTTGACCGAGTAGAGGCCGAGCGTCTTGGTGTAGAAGTCATAGTCCTCCTGCGCGCCGTCGGTGGACAGCGTGAGGTGGTGATAGCCGTTCACATAGGCCATGGCGTTTCTCCCCATTAATCCGAAGGTGCCAGAACGAAGGCCACGTCGAGCGTCCAGAGCGGCGCCTCCGCAGACCCTTCGCGGCGAAAGCATCCCAGAAGCTCGGGTTTCACCCCGAACAGCGCGTCCCGCCCGATCGCCGGATCGTCGCGGTCGAAGACATGCGTGGTCAGCGGCTGGCAGCCCGGTGCCGTGACGCGGAAGTGCAGATGTGCGGGGCGCTCAAGCGTCAGCCCCAACTGGCGTGCCAACCGTCCGACCGGCCCGTCGTCGGGCAGGCGATAGCCGCGCGGCTTGACGCTGCGAAAGGCAAAGCGGCCCTCGGCATCGGTGCGGAACCGGCCGCGGAGGTTGAACTCCGGCTGAAGGTCCGGCTCCTGGTTCTCATAGCGGCCTTCTGCATTGGCCTGCCACACCTCGACCCGCGCGCCCGCCACGGCCCGCCCGTCCATCCCCGTCACCCGCCCCGTCACCGCCAGCGCTTGCCCCTTGCCATCGCGTGACAGGTCGGCACCATCTGGCATCTCGGGCGCATCGTCGCGATAGAACGGCCCGGCAAGGGTGTTCGGCGTAGCCCCGGCGGGTCGTGCGGCCGACAGATCCTCGACCAACGTGGACACCCCGAGGATGTCGGCCAAGAGCACCCACTCCTGCCGCCGCGTGTCGGAGTGCTGGCCAAGCTCGGTCAGGAAATCGAGCATGTGCCGAAGGTCGTCGGGAGAGGGCTTCACCGCCTCGACGACCCTGTAAAGGTGATCGAGCAGCACGAGGAAGGCTGCCTGCGACGGGCCCGCCGCGATCCGCCGGGCCATCGCGGCCAGCGGATGTTCAGCAACCACATCTGGCATAGGCCCATCCATCCCGCGTCGATCCTCCCTGCTCCCACCCCGAACCTAGCGGGCCTTCGCTAAAGATTGATCGTTTTGCACGCCGCCAGTATATCATTCTGCTATGAAGCTGAACGAACGCCATCTGATCCAGCTTGCCGCCGTTCTGGACGCGGGCGGCGTCAGCGAGGGGGCAGCGATGCTGGGGCTGTCGCAGCCTGCGGTGTCGCGGTCGCTGTCGATGCTCGAGGCGCGGGTGGGGCAACCGCTGTTCGTAAAGGGCAAGCGGCCCCTTCAGGCCACGCCGCTTGGGCAGACGCTGGCGACGCACGGGCGCACGATGCTCGCCGCGTCGCGCAAGGCATCCGATACGGTGCAGGGGTTCCAGCGCGGGACGAAGGGGACGGTCCGGGTGGGGGGCGTGCCCTTCTTCATGGACGCGATGATCTCGCGCATGATCGCCGACTTCCAGAACCGCGAGCCGGATATCAGTGTCCACCAGTCTTATGGCCACGGGGCCGAGTTGTTCGCGGCACTGAAGGCGGGGCAGATCGACCTTGCCATCGTGCCTTTGGCCGGAGAGGCCGAGCCGGGGCTGGAGTTCACCGAGATCCTGCCCGCCCGCAACATCGTGGCCTGCGGGGTCGGGCATCCCCTGCTGCGCAAGCGGCCCTTGACGCCTGCAGACCTTGCCAGCTTCCCCTGGGTTGCGCCCCTGCCCGGCTCACCCCTGATGTCTGACCTGCAGATGATCCTGATGACGGTCGGGATCCCCGACTTCAACGTGCGCTATTCGGGCGGGTCACTGATGAGCGTCATCAACTACATGGCCGAAACCTCGGCGTTGGCCGTGCTGCCCCATTCGGTGGTCTTCGCCCACCGGAAGGAGAACCGCATCACCTTCCTGCCCTTCGACATTCCGCAGCCGAACCGGGCGCTTGGCATCCTGCGACGGGCGGCGGCCCCTCGATTGCAGGCCGCCGACCGCTTTGCCGCCCACATCGTCGCCGCCTTCGACGACATGCGGCACCTCATCAAGCGGCATGAATCGGCGGTGGTCTGGGGACGCTAACGGCTACTTCGTCTCGACTTTCTTGTCCTTGGGCATTTCTGGCGGTATCGGGATTCCGTCCTCGCCGAGGGGCACGTCCTTCTGCTCGGGCGGCGGCGACGGCTTTTTCGGCGTCGATTCATCGGCGATCTCCTCGCCGGTCTTTTTGCGCGGCCCGAACTTGGCCGACACCTGCAGCAGCTTCTGCTCGGCGAGATAGAATTTGCCCTTCGGCCCAAGTGCCTCCATCAGACCCTTGTCAATGGACTTGCACTGCGCGTCGAGCAGCACGAGCGTCTTGTTGGTGATGTCCAGCCAGTTGAGCGCCTGCTCCGGCAGCTTGAGCGCAAAGTTCTGGAAGTCACTCTGCAGGCCCTTGATTGTCTTGATGTTCTCATCGCGCAGCGCAATCGCCTGCTTCAGCGTCAGCTTGCCGCCCCCGTCGCCCGGAACCATAATCGTCTTGCTGGGATCCTCGATTGCCTCATCGAGTTCCTTTTTCCCCTCCTCGCGCTGCTTCTGCATCGCCTCCTTGACCTTCTTCTCCCAGAAGGCCTTCTGCTTCTGCAGCTTGGCGATCTTGTCCTGGCTCGGCTTCTGCATCGCGGGGGTCGTGGCCT
>CAZVIS010000441.1:0-2758 GCA_964627355.1 uncultured Rhodobacterales bacterium | reverse complement strand
CGCCTCGCCTTCGACCGTGCTCGGCCCGTTCCACCTGCCCGATGCGCCCGCGATGGAGATGGGGGCGAACATCTGCAAGGATGGCAAGGGAGAGCCGATGCGCGTGTCGGGGCGGATCCTTGATACCGAGGGGAACCCGGTGGCAGGGGCCAAGCTCGACGTCTGGCAGGCCAATGACGAGGGGTTCTACGACGTGCAGCAAAAGGGCATCCAGCCTGACTTCAACTTGCGCGGCATCTTCCGGACGGGGGCGGACGGGCGCTACTGGTTCACCGGTGTGAAGCCCAAGTTCTATCCGATCCCGGCGGACGGCCCGGTGGGGCAACTGATCGGCGCGCTTGGCCGGCATCCCTATCGTCCAGCGCACCTGCATTACATCATCTCGGCGGACGGCTTCGCGCCGCTGGTCACGCATATCTTCGATCCCGACGATCCCTACATCGCCTCGGACGTGGTGTTCGGGGTGAAGGAGGAGCTCTTGGCGAAGTTCGTGCGGGTGGAGGACGCGGGCGAGGTGGCAAAGGCCGGGATGGCGGGGCCGTTCTGGGACGTCGTCTTCGACTTCGTGCTGGCGCGCACGTAGCGCTCCCGCGCCTGTCGGCTTGGGCCGCGCAAGGGGGCGCATGCGCCCCCTTGGACCCCCTCGCGCCCGAATATTGATGTCACGCGGGCGGCCCCGGGGGGCGTCGCCCCCGTCGCGCAAGCGCGACTCCCCCGGGATGCGTCCGCAAGAGAAAAGGCGCAGCGGGGTCAGGCGCGGGCGGCGGTGACCTCGACCTCGACCAGGAATTCAGGGCGTGTGAAGCCTGAGACGATCACAAGGGTCGAGGCGGGCAGGCGCGTGACCTCGCCAAGCCAGGCGTCGCGGGCGGCCATGTAGCCCGCCATATGGGCGCGGTCGGTGACGAAGGCGTTGATCCTTATGACATCCGCCGGACCCATCCCCGCTTCGGCGAGGATCGCCGCGCATTGCGCGAGGCACTGGCGCGCCTGTGCTTCGGCCCCCACGGGCACCGTGCCGTCGGGGAGAAGGGCGAGCTGGCCCGAGGTCACGACGAGGCGGGCGCCGGGGGTCAGCTCGACCCCATGAGAATAACGGGCGAAGGGTGGGCTGATCGAGGGGGGGGCGAGGGATCTCATTGAAGTCTCCGGTTTCGGATACGGTTGCAGGGCCTGGGCCGCGCGTCATCGACCAGTGTCCCGTCGACGCCCTCTTGCACAAGAATTGGGCGAACCGTCAGGTGGAATGCCCGAAGTCATGGCGAAATCGGCGGGTTTGAAGGGTTTGGGCGGGGCGGCCCCTCGCCCCCGGGCGCGAGGCTCCTAGGGTTGTCAAAAAGAAGAATCAATCCATGCGGAGGTTTTCCATGTCTTCCTCGATCAAGACGACGACGATTAAGATGGGCGGCATCCTGTGCCTGACCACGGCCATCGCGCTGACCCCCCTCGCTGCCCTGGCCGAGAATGCCAAGGTCGTGTTCGGCACGAACTGGTTGGCGCAGGCCGAGCATGGCGGGTTCTACCAGTCGGTCGCGGACGGCACCTATGCCGCCTGCGGTCTGGACGTGACGATCCAGCCGGGTGGCCCGCAGGTGAACAACCGCGCGCTGATGATCGCGGGCAAGGTCGATTACCACATGGGCGGCAACCTCTTGGAAGCGTTCAGCGCGGTGCAGGAGGGGATCCCGGTCGTCGCCGTCGCGGCCGCTTTCCAGAAAGAGCCGCAGGTGATCCTGACCCACCCGGGCAAGGCCAAGACCTTCGAGGACATCAAGGCGCTGCCCACGATCTTCATCGGGGATGCCGGATTTGCCAGCTTTTACCAGTGGATGATCGCCTCCTATGGTTTCACCGCCGAACAGCGCGTGCCCTACACCTTCAACGCGGCGCCCTTCATCGCCGACGAGAACAGCGCCATGCAGGGCTACCTCTCGTCCGAGCCGTTCTTCGTGGCCAAGGAAGGCGGGTTCGAGCCGGACGTCTGGCTGATCGCGGATGCGGGCTATTCCACCTATTCGACGCTGATCGAGACGATGGCCGACACGGTTGCGACGAAGCCCGAGCAGGTCACCTGCTTTGTCGAAGGGTCGATCAAGGGGTGGTACAACTACCTCTATGGCGACAATGCCGCCGCCAACGCGATGATCAAGGCCGACAACCCCGACATGACGGACGAGGCGATCGCCTATGCCATCGAGAAGATGAAAGAGGTCGGCATCGTGGATTCGGGCGATGCCGAGACCATGGGGATCGGCGTGATGACCGATGCCAAGGTCAAGGACTTCTTCGACAAGATGGTGATCGCTGGCGTCGTGTCCGAGGACATCGACTATACCAAGGCCTTCACCACCGCCTTCGTCGGCAAGGGAGTGGGGATGGACCTGAAGAAGTGATCCGGTCGCCAGAAGGCGGGGCTGCCTGGCTGCCCCGCCGAGGATCCCTCGCATGAACGCCGTACTCCGCCCGTCGCTTCCCCTGGGCCAGCGCCCCCGCGTGCTGGAGATGCAGGGCGTGGACAAGACGTTTCAGGGCGGCGTGCAGGCGCTGCGAAAGATGACGCTGACGGTGAACGACGGCGATTTCATTTCGCTTCTCGGGCCGTCGGGCTGCGGCAAGTCCACGGCCCTTCGCCTGATCGCGGGGCTCATGCCGCCGACGGCGGGACGGATCGTCTGGGAGGGCGGCATGTCGGCGGGCGACCTTGGCGTGGTGTTCCAGGAACCCACGCTGATGCCCTGGGCCACGGTGGCGCAGAACG
>CAZVIS010000440.1:0-2782 GCA_964627355.1 uncultured Rhodobacterales bacterium | reverse complement strand
TGATCTTGCCCTGAGCGGCCAGATGCACCCCGCCCGTCACCGGCAGCTCCATCATGCGCACGCCAGAACCGGCCGCCAGTTCGGCAAGCCGCAGAACCTCGTCGCGGCCAAGGGTGGACATCTCGACCCAGCTCGCGCCCGGCTTCATCCGGGGCAGGATCTGGCGCAGCACCCGCTCGGACACGGCGGGCGAGGGCAGGCAGGTGATGACGTGATCGACTGTTCCCGCCACGTCCTCGGCCGAGGCGGCAACGGTCGCTCCGGCCGCCACCAGCCGCTCGGCCAATGCCGGGTTCAGGTCGAACACGGTGACCTTGAACCCCGCCTTCAAGAGGCAGCCCGCACAGTTTGCGCCCAGATTGCCCAGGCCGATGTATCCGTAGTGCATGTCGTTCCCCCATCCGCCATGGCGACGCTCCCCGGCGCCGTACATCCGGTCGCCGACGCTGCCTGCGCTTGTCCTTGTTGCCGGGCTGCGCCTTAGGCGCCGTAGCCGATGATCCCCTTGACCTCGCAGAAGTCATGGATCGCCCAGTCCGCGTATTCGCGCCCGTTGCCCGACTGCTTGTAGCCGCCGAAGGGTGCATAGGTGTCCCAGGCCGCGTAGTTCAGCGTCACCTGCCCCGCCCGGAGTTTCCGCGCCACCGGGCGCGCATCCTCGACCGGGCCCTGCACGAAGGCCGCCAGCCCATAGGGCGAGTCGTTCGCGATCTCGACCGCCTCATCGACGGTGTCATAGGGCATGATCGACAGGACGGGCCCGAAGATCTCTTCCCGTGCGATGGTCATGTCATTCGTCACGCCGCCAAAGACGGTGGGGCGGACGTACCAGCCGCGATTCACGCCCACGGGCCGCCCGATGCCGCCGGTAACCAGCGTGGCCCCCTCGTCGATGCCCTTCTGGATCAGGCCCTGCACCTTGTCGAACTGCACCTTGCTGACGAGCGGCCCCATGATGGTGGCACTGTCGCGCGGGTCGCCGATGACGATCTTCTCGGCGGCTTCTTTCGCCACCGCCAGGGCCTCGTCATGCCGGTCACGGGGCACCAGCATCCGCGTCGGCGCGTCGCAGGACTGACCGGTATTGGCCATGCAGCCCTCGACCCCGCCCGCCACCGCCGACGCAAAATCGGCCGAGGGCAGGATGATGTTGGCCGACTTGCCGCCCATCTCCTGCGCCACACGCTTGACCGTCGCCGCCGCAGCGGCAGCGACCGCCGTGCCTGCGCGGGTGGACCCGGTGAAGGACACCATGTCCACCTCGGGATGCACGCTCATCCGTGCGCCGACCACCGGACCCATCCCGTTCACCAGATTGAACACCCCCGCCGGAACGCCCGCCGCATGGCAGACCTCGGCGAAGAGGATGCCCGAGAGCGGCGCGATTTCCGAGGGCTTCAGCACCATCGTGCACCCCGCGATCAGCGCCGGCGCAACCTTGCAGGCGATCTGGTTCATCGGCCAGTTCCAGGGGGTAATCAGGCCGCAGACCCCGATCCCCTCACGCACGATCATCGTGTCGCCGCGCATCTCCTCCCAGTGGAAGTCCTTGGCCGACTTGATCGTGCTCTCCAGATGCACCTGCCCCGCCCAGGCCTGCGCGGCCCGCGCCCACTCGATCGGCGCACCCATCTCGGTGCTCATGGCAACCGCGAAGTCCTCGTACCGCTTGTTGTATTCGTCGAGGATCCGCTGGACCAGCGCGATGCGTTCCGCCGGGGGGACCACGGTCCAGGCGGCAAAGGCCGCGCGGGCGGCCAGGATGGCGCGGTCGGCATCCGCCTCGTTGCCCAGGGCCACATGCCCCACGATCTCCTCGGTCGCGGGGTTCTCGACCCCGAGGGTCTCCTTCGATAGGGGGGCGACCCAGGCGCCATTGATGTAGAATTTCAAGAGGTTTTCGTAAGCCATTCTTGCCTCACCGGAAATGGATGTTGAACCTTGCCCGCACGGCGGCGTCGATCTCTGCGTCCACCTGACAGCCCGCCTTGGCCAGAATGGCATTCTTGCGGGCAATCGCGCGATCAAGCAACTGCGGCTTGCCTGCCTCGACCCATTCCTTGGGGCTCATGCGGTTGCCGACGGCGGGGTAGATGTATTCGGTCTGCATCAGGGACAGCGTCTGGTCCGATCCCAGGTAATGCCCCGGCCCGCCAAGGCACACGGCCTTCATCGCCTCGATGGACACCTTGTCCTCGGTCACCTCGATCCCCCGCACGCAGCGCATCACCTGCCCGAGGATGTCGTCGCCAAGCACCAGAGACTCCAGGCAGAACCCCAGAAGCGAGGCATGCATCCCCACCGCCTCATAGCACATGTTCAGCCCCGACAGGCCCGCAAGGACGTTGGTGATCCCCTGCTCCCATCCGGCCTGCATGTCCGGCAGCTTGCTGTCCGAGATGCCCGAGGCCGCACCCCCCGGCAGATTGTAGAACTTGTGCATCTGCGAACAGCCCGCGGTCAGCAGCGCCTGCTCGGCACTCCCCCCGCTCATCGCGCCCGTCCGCAGGTCGCTGACGAAGGGCCACGTCCCAAAGATGCAGGGCGCCCCCGGCGTGATCGCATTGGCATAGACGACCCCCGCCAGACACTCTGCCATCGCCTGCACGATGGCCAGCGCAATGGGTGCCGGCGCCGTGGCCCCCGCCTGCCCCGCGCTCAGCAACAGCATCGGCATGCCCGCCCGGATACAGGCCTCCATCGTGATGCAGGACTCTTCGGCAAACTTCATCGGCGGCACGACGAAGCAGTTGGAATTGCTGACAAAGGGCCGCGCGCGCCA
>CAZVIS010000439.1:0-2789 GCA_964627355.1 uncultured Rhodobacterales bacterium | reverse complement strand
AGTTTCAAGAACCCGGGCTCGGGATAGGCCCAGGATCCGGCGGCCACCTTGAACCATTCCATCGCCGTGCCGGTCAGGTGAAACAGCAGGATCACCCGCGCCTCCTCCCACGTCTCCAGTCGATAGCGCAGGAAAAGGATCTGCGTGACGACCGCGAAAAGAAACAGCACGTCATAGCGATGAACCGGCCAGCCCGGCTGCCAGACCAGTTTGGTCGCGATGATCGCCGCCAGCA
This sequence comes from uncultured Rhodobacterales bacterium, assembly GCA_964627355.1. Classification (GTDB taxonomy): domain Bacteria; phylum Pseudomonadota; class Alphaproteobacteria; order Rhodobacterales; family Rhodobacteraceae; genus JBBQXK01. Next base: position 2,554 of record CAZVIS010000439.1, on the reverse strand, counting down.
GCAGGCCGCCGAACAGGCAGGCCCATCCCTGCTTGAGCACGAAGAGGGCAAGTTCTGACACCGCGCCGGGCAGCCGCGCGCGCGCCCAGTCTCCCAGCCGATGCTCCAGTGCCCGGGTCTGTGGCGGCCTGCCGTTCGGCACCGGGGAGTTCATCGGGCGAGGATCGGCCGTTCGCGGCGGTAGGGTACTGGCGGCGAAAGATGCGAACGGGCAGCGGCATGGCCATCGTGAACCGCATGGGCGATCAGCCCCGGCGCGCGGGCGTCGCCGATGCGCGACAGCGTGGTCAGCCCATGGTCCTGCAGCGCGGCCCACAACTCATCCTGCGGCTCGCGCGAGGTGACGGGGATGAACGCCTCGCATCCGATCTCGTACAGGCGTCCGGTGTAGATGCAGGACAGCCGGGCGCCCCCGTGGGTCAGGGCGGCGACGGTGTGGCCGTTGACGATGGTGACGCCCCGCTCGATCAGCCGGGCCTGCAGGCGTTCCTGCTCCACCGTATAGCCTGACCAATCCGCGACAACGCCTGCCGGGGTGACATAGGTGACGGCGTGGCCCTCGGCGGCCAGCAGGTCGGCCAGCCCGGCGGCGATATGGTAGTGGTCGTCGTCATAGATCACGACCGGACCGGCAGCGGGACGCGCACCGTCCATCACCGCATCGGGCGACAAGGTGCGCGGGTCGGTCGCGCAACCGATCCCGCTCGGGTGGCTGCGTCCCCGTGAATCTGTCCGCCACAGGCTGCCCGTGGCCACCAGCACATGCTGCGCCTCGGTCGCCAGCACATCGGCGACCTGCATCCTGCTGCCGGGGAAGAGCTCGACGTTCGGCAGCTTGCCGATCATGTGCAGCCGCCAATCGCGCACCCGCGCCCATTCCGACAGGCCGGGCAGGCGCGCCTCGCGCGTCACGCGGCCCCCGGGTTCCCCCGCCTCGGCCAGCATCACCGGCAGGCCGCGCTGCCCCAGTTGCAGCGCCGCTTCCAGCCCTGCCGGCCCGGCACCCACGACCAGCACCGGATCGGCCCGCCCGGTGATCGCGGGAATGCGCTCGGGGTGCCAGCCCTGCCGCCACTCCTCTCCCATCGTGGGGTTCTGGGTGCAGCGGATCGGGGCGCCAAGGCCGTCATAGGCGTAGCAGATGTTGCAGCCGATGCATTCGCGGATCTCGTCCATCCGCCCGTCGCGGATTTTCGCGGGCAGGAACGGATCGGCGATCGAGGGGCGCGCGGCCCCGATGAAGTCAAGGACCCCCCGGCGCAACTGCGACAGCATCGTCTCGGGGCTGGTGAAGCGGCCGACACTGACGACAGGCTTGCCCGTTGCGGCGCGGACATGGGCCACATGCCCCTCCAGCGCCGCCTCCTTGACGAACCGCGACGGCCCCATCTCGACCCCGTAATCGGGGATCGTCACATCGAACACATCGACCAGATGCGCCACATCGGCCAGCAGCCCCGCACGTTCCTCCTGCCCGGACCCGTCCTCGTTCACCACCTCGATCCGCATGGCAATCGCCATCCGGTCCCCGACGGCCTCGCGCGTATCCTCCAGCAGTTCGCGCAACAGCCGGGTGCGGTTCAGGAATTCGCCGCCATAGTCGTCCATGCGCCCGTTGATCGCGGGGTCGAGGAATTGTGACAGAAGGTAAGTATGCGCGGGATAGACATAGACGATGTCGAACTCCGCCGCCCGCGCCCGCAGGGCCGCCGCGCGATGCCAGTCGCGCAGCAGCGCGATGTCGGCCCGGTCCATCCGCTGCGATTGCCACGGCGCCACCTCGACCGGCAGGGACACCGGCCCAAACGCCGCCATGCGCGACAGCACGTTGCGGCTGCGGAACCCGCCGTGCCACAGCTCGACCCCCACCAGCGACCCATGCGCATGGACGGCATCGGCCATGGCCCCCATGTTCGCCACGTCGCCGTCGTCCCACAGCGAGGCATAGGGCGAGGGCGTGTCGTCGGAACTGGGATGGATCGAGCAATACTCGCTGTTCACCACGCCCCACCCCCCCTCGGCCTTCACCCCGCGCATCGCGGCAAGCGTGGAGGGGTGCTGCCAGCCCATGCCGGTGCAATGCGGTACCTGCCAGAAGCGGTTGGGGGCGGTGACCGGGCCGATCTTCAGGGGCTGGAACAGCGGGTCGAAACGGGGATCGCGGGGCATGGAAATCTCCTGTCCCGCGATTTTGACGATGGATTCAGAACGCGGTCAACCGCGCCAGATCAGAGCCCCGGATAGATCGGGAAGCGGTCGCACAGGGCCTGCACCTTGGCGCGCACCGCGGCCTCGACGGCGGCATTCCCGTCCTCTCCGTTTGCGGCCAGCCCGTCCACCACCTCGACGATCCAGTCGCCGATCTGGCGGAACTCGGCCTCGCCGAAGCCGCGGGTCGTTCCGGCGGGGGTTCCTAGGCGGACGCCGCTGGTGATCGTCGGCTTTTCTGTATCGAAAGGGATGCCGTTCTTGTTGCAGGTGATATGCGCGCGACCCAGAGCCTTCTCGGTCGCGTTGCCTTTGACGCCTTTGGGCCGCAGGTCCACCAGCATCA
>CAZVIS010000438.1:0-2799 GCA_964627355.1 uncultured Rhodobacterales bacterium | reverse complement strand
GCACCCGGCTGACCGCGAAGAACGACTTTGCGATGCCCCAGGTGATGGAACCCGACGCCGCCGCCCGCATGATGTTCGAGCACCTCTGCACCGAAGACTTCAAGCTGAGCTTCCCCAAGCCCTTCGCCTGGCTGTTCCGGGGCGGGCAGTTGCTGCCCGACGCGCTGTGGTACCGAATCTTCGGGCGCGGCAAGGGCTGATCTGTCGGCGGCGGGGGGTTTCACACCCCCCGCACCCCCCGTGGGATATTTGTGCAGGAAAGAAGGGAAAGAACGGGGAATCTGAGACCCCCTTTCCCCTTCTTTCCTGCGAAAGTATCCCGGGGGTCCGGGGGCTGGCCCCCGGGGCCCTCCACCCGCGAAGCCTCAGGCCAGATGGTCCACCCGGGCCAGATACTGCGCCAGATGCTCGACCTCGTGCAGCCAGCGGGTGACGAGGCGGGGGTCGTGGGGGGCTGCGTGGACGCCTGCGGGGATCTCGCGGGCGAGGACCGCTTCGACCGCCAGCGAGACGGGGATCGAGACGAGGCGGCCCATCGCGGTGCCGCGCGCGTCGCCCCAGGCGTCCATCGCCCAGGTCTTGTGGAAGACGGGGCGGCCCTCCTTCTCGGCCTTGAGGCTGACGAAGAGGACGACGCGGTCGGGTTCGCCCTCGGCATAGGCGTTGTCGCGCCAGAAGGCGGCCGCCATCTCGGCGAGCCGCGCCTCGCCTTCCGGGCCGGACAGCCCCTCGATCTCGGCAAAGACCGGCGCCCAGGCCTCGGCCCAGCCGTTCAGGCGAATCGTGCCGCGGACGAAGTCCTTGATCTTCCAGGCGGGGTCAAAGCGGTAGTCGGCGATGAAGGGGACCGAGTCGCGGTTGGGATAGACCTCGAAGGTCTCAGGCACCGGGAGGGGGGCCGAATAGCTGGTGATCGCGTCCCAAGGGCGGGCGACGCGCAACTCGGTGAAGTGCCTGATGGACCGGGAGGGGGAGCGCAGTGCCTTGAGCACGCCGAGGGGCGACCACGAGAACTTGTAGCGAAAGGCGTTGGGGATCTTCGGCACGCCGCCGCAGTAGCTGGTGAACGCGAGGACGTTGCCCGCGTGATGGGCGGGCGAGGCGCGGTAAGCGGCCACCAGATCATGCGCCATCAGGTGGTCGATGCCGGGGTCGAGGCCCACCTCGTTCACCGAGACAAGCCCCGCCTCGCGGAAGCGGTCATCCAGCGCCCGCATCTCGGGCGCGATGTAGCTGGACGAGACGAAATGCGCGCCCTTGTCGAGGCAGGCGGTGGCGATGCCCACATGCTGGTCGGCGGGCAGCATCGAGATCGCGATGTCGCCCTTGGCCAGCGCGGCCGTCAGCGCATCAAGGGAATAGGGTCGCACCTCGGCCTGCAATCCATGCAGCGCCTCGCGCGCCTTTTCGACCGTGCGGTTCCAGACCACGACGGGATGCCCGCCCTCGATCAGGCGGCGAAGGCCGGGGCCCGAGGACAGTCCGGTGCCGCACCAGTGGATGGTCATGCGCGCCTCCCTAAAGCGTTGCGATATGGTGGTCGAAGGTGGATTTCGCGCGGCCCCAGACGCCGGTGTCCAGCGCGCCGAGGGTCAACAGCGAGGGCAGAAGCTGGGCCGCGTAATCCTCGCTTGATTCGACGGGCATCAGCGAGGGCAGGTTGTCGATGGCGGTGACGTCGAGAGGGGGCGCCTCCCAGACGCGCAGGGCGGGGGCGGACCAGTCGGTCGCGCGGTCGTAGACCTTGACGGGCGAGAAGTCCGAGGTGGGGTCGCAGGCGATGTCGCCGATGACGCGCAGGGCGCGGGGGGCGGTCAGCGCGTCGCGGGGGACGAAGACCGGGCAGCCGGGGCGGGCGAGGATGCAGTTGAGGAAGATCTCGTGCTGCAAGACTTCGGGGAACGGCCCGCCATGCGCGGTTTCCGCCATGTCCCATTTCGTCACCGGCACACCCATGGCGGCGCAGAGGTCCGCCGCCCCCGTCCCCACGCGGCCAAGCGCGCCGATCACGATGGCGCGGGGGGTGCCCAACCCCTGCACTTCGGCCGCCAGATCGTCGATCAGCGCCGCCCGGCCCGCATAACGCGCGACAGGCCCCGCGATGCCGCCCCGTGCCTGCGCCGCCCAGCATTTCAGCGCGACCGCCGCGCCCGCAAAGCCCGCCCAATAGCCAAAGGCCGCGACGCGGCGCCCGCCCTCGTCCACCAGATACTCGAGGTCGTAGAGCGTACCGCCCCCCGCCTTGAACCGCTTCAGTAACTCGCGCCCCGCCGGTTGCCCCTTGAAGGCATGGCCGAACATGATGTGGCGGTGCGGCAGGGGCGTTCCGTCCTCGGGCAACTCTTTCAGGCCGAAGATGATGGCGTCGGCGGGCGCCTCGGGCCAGCTGTTCTCGGCCGCGATCTCGCAGCCCGCGGCGGCATAGCCGTCGAGCGCAATCGCCCGCACAGACGACCGCTCCACCGTCACGCGAATCCCAGTGGCGATCAGGGCCGCAGCCCCGTCGGGCAACAGGCCCACGCGTTCTTCGTTCGGGCGCTGCTCCGCCCGGACCCACAGATGCGTCACTCTAGCCCCCCGCCCAACTCCCCGGACGGCAGCCGTCATAGCAGAACCGTAGGCGGAGGACAGAGGTGGCGCGGAATTGGGCAGGGCGCGGGAAGTTGCCGCCCGGGGGTCCGTAACGCTTGCCGTGGCGCGCAGGCTCTGGCTAAACCGCTGCGGGCGCGGCATTGCGGTTGCGAACCGAAAGGAGCCCCCGTGAAGATCGAGACGACGGCCCTTCCGGGCGTGCTGATC
>CAZVIS010000437.1:0-2811 GCA_964627355.1 uncultured Rhodobacterales bacterium | reverse complement strand
AGGGCATGTGATAGCCGATGAAGGGCACCTTGTCCGCCGCCAGCATCCCGAAGACCGCCCGGCGCGATGCCGCCGCCGCCGCCTTGTCGTTGTCAAAGCTGACCTCCCAATCGGGATAGGCCAGCGACCAGACATAGTGGTTGGCCGTGTCGGCCGTGATCGCCAGCTGCTGGCCCGCGCTTTCGATCCGGTAGATCATGTGGCCCGGCGTGTGGCCAAAGGCCGCCTGCGCCGTGATGCCCGACACGACCGTCCCCGCATCGTCCAGGAAGGTGAACTTGTCGTTCAGCGGCCGGACCGCCTTGTCGAAGTTCTCGTTCGCAGCACCCATCCAGTGATTGTGCTCGGCGGCACCCGTCACATAGCGGGCGTTGGCGAAGGTCGGGCCTGCATCCCCCATCACGCCGCCGATATGGTCGCCGTGCATGTGGGTCAGCACCACCACGTCCACCTGCTCGGGCGCATAGCCTGCGGCGGCCATCGCGGCGACCAGCGGGGCCGCGCCGACGCCCGTGTCGAACAGCACAAGCTCTGCCCCCGTGTTGACCAGCGTGGGCGTGAAGAAGAACTGGGCCTTGTCGGTCGGGATATAGTTGGCGGCAGAGGCGGCGGCGAATTCGTCGGGGGTCGCGTTCAGACCGAAGATCTTGTTCGGTTCCTCGACCGTCCGGGTGCCGCCCAGAAGGGCCGTCACTTCGAACTGCCCCAGCTTGAAGCGGTTGAACTGCGCCAGCGAGGCCCCAAGCATGTCGGCAGCAGCGCGGGCAGGGCGGGGCAGCGCGCCAAGAAGCGGCAGGGCTGCGGCAGACATCAGGGCGTGGCGGCGGGACAGCATCGGGGTCTTCATGACTTCCTCCGGTGAGTTTGGACCTGCTTGAACTCTAGCGCGCCAAGCGCCCGCCGACCGTGCGCTGACGCAAAGGTGATTGTGCGGCTGTGCGGATCACTCCCACCAGGGGTCGATGGCGGCGATGTCCTCATCGCTCCACCCGAAATGGTGGGCCAGTTCATGCACCACCACATGCGCGACCATCTCGCGCAGGGTGACATTCCCCCGGTCCGCCCATTCGTCCAGGATCGGGCGCCGAAACAGCCAGATCGCATCGGGCCGCGCGGGCTGATCCATCACCGACCTCTCGGTGAGGGGCACGCCGTCATACATCCCCGTCAGCTCGAACGGATCGTGAAGCCCCAGATCCTCGAGCATGTCGTCGGTCGGAAAATCCTCGACACGCAGGGCCACCGCCGCCGCGGCTTCCGCATAGGGAGCGGGAAGGCTGGCAAGGGCCGCAAGGGCAAGCGCCTCGATCAGGGCGGCATCGGGGGCGGCGTGATCCGAGAGGGGGAGCAGGGTCATGCAGCGCAGCCTAACCGCTCCGGCAAATCAGCGAAACCCTTGCGCCGCCCCCGCAGACCGGCTGTCCTTGGCCGATGACCGACCTGTCCGCCCGCGCCAGTCCCGGCGCCACCTTCGCCCTCAGTGTCCACCCCCGCGCCCGCGCCGATCTCATTGAGGTTACCGCCGAAGGCGCCCTTGTCGCTCGCGTCACGGCCCCACCCGTGGACGGTCGTGCGAATGATGCGGTGCGCAAGCTCCTCGCCCGCGCCCTCGGCGTCGCCCCCACCCGCCTGACCCTGATCCGGGGCGAGACGGCGCGCGACAAGGTTTTCCGGCTGGACTGATCCGGTGCTATCCTGCCGCCATGGCACGCGAGCCCGCGACTCAACCGGAAACAACGACGATCGGGACGTTCCTCGATCAGGTCGGTCCGCCGCCGCGGCAGGCCGAGGCACGCCGCCTGCATGCCTTGTTTGAAGAGGTCACGGGGTTTCCGGCGCGGATCTGGGGCGGTTCGATGGTCGGCTACGGCCGCTATGCTTATCGCTACGACAGCGGCCACACCGGAGAGGCGCTGGCCACAGGCTTTGCCCCGCGCAAGGCCGAACTGGTGGTCTACATCATGCCTGGCTTCGCCGAGGCAGAACCGCTCCTCGCCCGGCTCGGCCCGCACCGCCTGGGCAAATCCTGTCTGTACCTGCGCCGCCTTGACGGGATTGATCTCGATGTGATGGCGCGACTGATCCGCAGCGGCCTTGACGATCTGGCACAGCGTTGGAAGGTCCATCCCTGGTGACTGGACAAGGCGGGACCGTCGTGACAAGACGGCGCGGTCCTTTCAAAGGCCCTGCCCATGCCCACCGTCACCCGCTTTGCCCCCTCGCCCACCGGATACATCCATGTGGGCAACCTGCGCACCGCGCTGATGAACTGGGTGATCGCGCGCAAGGCCGGGGGCACGTTCATCCTGCGCCTCGACGACACCGATCAGGAGCGGTCGAAGCAGGAGTATGCTGACGGGATCATGCAGGATCTCGAATGGCTTGGCCTGACCTGGGACCGGGTGGAGAAGCAGTCCCTCCGCATGGACCGCTATGCCGAGGCGGCGGACCAGCTCCGCGCCGCAGGCCGCTTCTACGAGGCGTTCGAGACGCCGACCGAGCTGGACCTCAAGCGCAAGAAGCAGCTGAACATGGGCCGGCCCCCGGTCTATGACCGCGCCTCGCTGACCCTCACCGAGGAGGAAAAGGCCCGGATGCGGGCCGAGGGGCGCGAGGGCTACTGGCGTTTCCGCCTGAACCAGAACCGGATCGAGTGGACGGATGGCATCATCGGGCCGGTGTCGATTGATGCCGGGTCGATTTCCGACCCCGTGCTGATCCGCGCGGACGGGCAAGTGCTGTACACCTTCGCTTCCTCGGTCGATGACATCGACATGGGCGTGACCTCCATCGTGCGCGGCGCCGACCATG
>CAZVIS010000436.1:0-2829 GCA_964627355.1 uncultured Rhodobacterales bacterium | reverse complement strand
GGCGTTCGACCTTGTCATCGGCCGAGACCAGTCCCGCCTCCTTGAAGATCACCTGATCGAAAAGGCGCGTCAGGAAGAAGGACCGCCCGGTGCCCTTGCCCGAACCGATGGCCTGACGCCCGATGCCGAAGGTGCGGGCCATGCCCATCATCAGGCGGTCGATCGGCGTGCCCTCTTGCGTGCCCGACGCGAAATAGACGCCGCGCAGAAGGTGGCGCTGCTCGAACTTGTTGTCGACGAAGACCTCGTTCAGGAAATCGCGCGCGACCTGACGAACGGATGCCACCTGCCCCGGGAAGCCTGCGATCAGGCTGCGGCGCTGATGGTCGGTTTCCTGTTGCAGACGTTCGAGGCTTTGCGCGTTCAGTTGCGTCAGAAGCGACGAGAACTCGTCATCGAAGGCCGCGACGGGCGAGGTGTTCGACTTGGATTTCTCCAGGGGCAGGGTAAAGCCCCAAACCTGCTCGCGCGCTTCTTTGCCAAGATTGTCGAAGAATTCGGTAAAGCCGGCGATGAGATCGGCCTTGGTGAAGATGACATAGACGGGGAAGCGGACGCCCAGTTTCTCGCGCAGCTCATGCAGGCGGCGGCGGATGGCCTTGGCGTGGCCCTGCTGCGTCACCTCGTCCTGCAGGGACAGGTCGGACAGCGAAATGGCAATGATCGCACCGTTGATCGGCTGGCGCTTGCGGTGCTTTTTCAACAGGTTGAGGAAGCCGAGCCAGCCCTTGTTGTCGGCCTCGGCATCGCTTTCCTGCGTGGTGTAGCGGCCCGCCGTGTCGATCATCACGGCGTTGTCGGTGAACCACCAGTCGCAGTTGCGCGTGCCGCCGACGCCGCCGATGGAGGCAGAGCCGAACTCCTCGACCAGCGGGAACTTGAGGCCCGAGTTGACGATGGCGGTGGTTTTCCCCGCACCGGGCGGGCCGATCATCACGTACCACGGCAGCTCGTACAGCGACCGCGCCCCCAGCTTGGACTTGCGCAGCTGCGTCAGCGCGGTGCGCAGCTTGGCCTTCATCTCGTCCAGCTCGCCCTCGACGGCGTCGGGTTCGGCCTCGTCGGCGACGGAGCCCACGATATCCTCGGTCATCTTGCGCGCGCGGCGGCGGCGGACCAGCCAGATCACCAGCATCAGGAACAGCGTGAAGCCCGCGATCCCCGCAAGCCAGATCAGCCGCTGCTCGATGGTGTCGAAGGGGCGCCATTCGCCCCAGCCGATGAAGGGTCCCAGCCACCACAGCGCGATGCCCAGAACGATCGCAACGAGGATGAGCGTGCCGTAGATCGACCGCAGGAGGAAATAGACGAGACGCCGTACCATCAGTTTTCAGCCTTCAACAGGATGATCTCGATGCGCCGGTTGGCCGCGCGGCCCTCGGCGGTGTCATTGGATTCGATAGGTTCCTTGTCGGCGCGCCCTTCGGAACTCAGGCGGGCCGGATCGATGTGCTTCGCCATCTGGGCCATCACCGACTCGGCCCGTGCCAGCGACAGGTGCTGGTTCGAGGGGAAGCGCGAGGACTTGATCGGCACGTTGTCCGAATGGCCGACGACGAGGATCTGCCCTTTTTGCTCGGCCAGCGCCTTGGCCAGCCGCTCGATCTTCTCGTCATAGCCCTTGGACAGCTTGTCCGAGCCGGACCCGAACATCCCCTGCCCCGCGATGCGCACGGTCAGTGTCGTCGCGTCCTGGAAGACCTTGACGATGCCCTCTTCGATCTCGGGGGCAAGGAAGCCCGACACGACCTCGACCTGATCGGGACCCTCGACGACCGGGGGAGGCGGCGGAGGCGGCGGGGGCGCGGGACGGGACAGGACGGGCGGAATTCCCGGATCGACCGACGACATCTGCCCGAGGATCCGGTCGCTGCCGGTGCCCAGCGCATAGCTGAGGCCGCCGAACATGAGGGACAGGATGCCGACCGTCACCGCCACGGCGATATAGACGGGTTTCCACGCCGACAGCGCGCGGTGCGGACGGTCCACCCCTTTCCAGCGGGGCGAAAGGTCGGCCTCGACCGCGCCGCGCTGTGCGCGGATGATCCGCGCCAGCCCCTCGCGGATGCGCAGGTGCTTGTCGGTGCCGCCGGATTCGACGCGCAGGCGACCGTCGAACCCCAGCGACAGGCACATGTACATGAATTCCAGAAGCTCGATGTTGTTGGGCGGATCCTTCTCCAGCCGCGCCAGCACGTCGTAGAAGCGGTCGCCGCCCACGGTTTCCTTGTGAAACGTGCCGACCATGGATTGCAGCGACCAGTTCGATTGCTCGCCCCAGGGCGTGTTCAGCACGACGTCGTCGATGGTAGCGCAGATCGCATAGCGGGCGACCTTAACCTGCTGGGGATCCACCCCGCCGGCAATGGCGCGGGACTCGAAGGCGCGCACCTCGGCCACCACGTTGCGGCGCAGGGTGTCGGGTTCCATGTGCTGCGCGCGGTTGCGGATCCGGCTGATAAGTGCAAACAGCGTCGCCGCCGCCGCGTTCAGCCGGTTCATCCCGGTCATGGCCAGTTGGATGGGCGACTCGCCCGCCTTGGCCTCGGTCTGCGCGGGCGCGGGCTGGCTGGGCTGGGGCACGCCATAGCCCAGGGGTGCAGCAGCCTGAGGGGCGGCTGGCTGCGCATAGCCGGGAACGCCCGCCGGTGCCGCCGCCGCCACACCGACCGGACGCCGCCCGGCCGGGTTCGGCCGGATTACGGTACGTTCCGAATCGTCGGGCTCGGCAAAGGGATCGTTCGTCGCCATGCACCTGTCCTCAAATCCGATCAGCCGACCCGGATGGCCCAAAGCTCCATCACAAGCCCGGGAAACTCGCCCGAAACG
>CAZVIS010000435.1:0-2831 GCA_964627355.1 uncultured Rhodobacterales bacterium | reverse complement strand
AACCGCACGCGGCGGCCAAGCGCATAGTCCGTGGGCAGCGCCTTGACGAAGACGCCCGATCCGCGCCGGGAATGGGTCAGCCCCCCTTCGGCCAGATGCGCCAGCGCGTGGCGCACGGTGTGGCGGTTCACGCCGAAGCGGGCGGCCAGCTGCGCCTCGGTCGGCAGGCGGTCGCCGGGCTGGTATACGCCTTGGGCAATCTCGTCCGAAAGCGAGGTGGCGATGGAGGACCAGAGGGACCGAGGCGCGGCTGTCATCAAACTTTCATCGTCGCGGGGCTTGTAGGGGTTGGGTGGAGGCGGTAAGTAGTTGTCTAGTTGTATATTGACAACCCAAGGCACGCAAGCCCCATGTCGCAGGACACACCCCAAGGACTTTCGGAGGCACGGCGCGGCTGGATGGGTCTTCTGGCCCGTGCGCAGCCCGCACGTCTGGCGGCGCTGATGCCCGCACCCTTGCCCGACCATGCCGTGCTGCGGCGGCCCGAGATCGGGGCGGTCATGGTGCGCGGGCGCGCCGGGGGTACGGGGGCGCCGTTCAATCTGGGCGAGATGACGGTAACGCGGGCCTCGGTGCAACTGACTTCGGGCGAGGTGGGGCATTCTTACGTGCAGGGTCGCGACCGGGATCACGCGCTGCGTTCAGCGGTGGTCGATGCGCTGATGCAGGGGCCGGAAGCGGGGGCGGTGCGGGTAGCCGTGCTGGAGCCGTTGGCCGCCGAAGAGGCCGCGGCGCGGGGCGCCCGGGCCGCGCGGGCCGCGCGCACGAAGGTCGAGTTCTTCACGCTGGTCCGGGGAGAGGACGCATGAGCGCGGTGCTGTCAGGGGGATTTGACGACGCGCCGGTGCAGGCGGCCCATGCCTTCCGCGCGGCGATGGAGGCGATGGCACGGCCGGGGCGTATCGAGGTTGTGGCGGGTGCCGCGCCCCCTGCGCCCCTATCGGTGGCGGCGGGGGTGTTGCTGTTGACGCTCGCCGATCCCACCACGCCGGTTCATCTGGCGCCCTCTCATGACACGGAAGAGGTGCGGGGCTGGCTGGCATTCCACACCGGGGCGCCCTTGGTGGCGGCGGAAAAGGCGGCGTTCGCTGTTGGGATGTGGGAGGCGCTGCCCGTCGCGCGCTTGCCCGTGGGTACGCCGGAGTATCCCGACCGGTCCGCCACGCTGATCGTCGAGATGGCGGTGCTGAGAGCCGAGGGACCGCGGCTGACCGGCCCCGGCATTCGCGGGGCGGCGCATCTTTCGCTGCCGGAAGTTGCCGCGTTTCAGGTGAACCACGGGCTTTATCCTCTTGGTTTCGATACATTCCTGACCTGCGGCGACCGGCTGGCCGCGCTGCCGCGGTCCACCGTGGTGGAGGGCATCTGATGTATGTCGCGGTCAAGGGCGGCGAGCGGGCGATCGACGAGGCCCATGCGTTTCTGGCCGAAGAGCGGCGGGGCGATCCGGGGGTGGCCGAGTTGTCCGTTGCCCAGATCCGCGAGCAGTTGCGGCTGGCGGTGAACCGGGTGATGGCGGAAGGCTCGCTCTATGATGCCGACCTTGCGGCGCTGGCGATCAAGCAGGCGCGCGGCGACCTGATCGAGGCGGTGTTCCTGATCCGCGCCTATCGCACCACGCTGCCCCGATTCGGCGGGTCGCTGCCGGTGGATACGGGGGCCATGGCCTGCGTGCGGCGGATCAGCGCGACCTTCAAGGATGCGCCCGGCGGGCAGGTGCTGGGGCCGACCTTCGACTATACACACCGCCTGCTGGATTTCCGGCTGGCGGCGGACGGCGAGGTGTCTTCAGGGGTGCCCCTCAGCCCCATCCTCTCGCCCCTCGTGGGAGAGGGCTGGGGTGGAGTGGGCCCGACGCTCACCCCCCACATCACCAGTTTCCTCAACCGTGACGGCTTAATCCAGGTCGAGGAGCCCTCTGACTCGACGCCCCCGGACCTGACGCGGGAACCAATGCAGTTGCCCGCCGCTCGGGCGCTGCGGCTGCAGGCGCTCGCGCGAGGGGATGAGGGATTCGTGCTCGGCCTCGCCTACTCGACGCAGCGCGGTTACGGGCGGACGCATGCGTTCGTCGGGGAATTGCGGATTGGCACGGTCGCAGTGGAGATGGAGGTGCCCGAGCTGGGCTTCGCCATCGAGATCGGCGAGATCGAGCTGACCGAATGCGAGACGGTGAACCAGTTCAAGGGGTCCAAGACCGAACCTCCGCAGTTCACGCGCGGCTACGGGTTGGTCTTCGGCCAGTCCGAGCGGAAGGCCATTTCCATGAGCCTTGTTGACCGAGCCCTGCGCTGGCAGGAGCTGGGTGAGGATTTCGCGGGCGCCCCGGCACAGGACGAGGAATTCGTCCTGATGCATTGCGACAACATTCAGGCGACGGGCTTTCTCGAGCACATCAAGCTGCCCCACTACGTCGATTTCCAGGCGGAACTGGAGCTGGTGCGCAGGTTGCGGGCTGGTGTGGCGGAGGCGGCGGAATGAGCCTAGTCGCCGCCGCAATCCCCGTCACTATCGTCGCGCACCGAAGACCCGCTGCCGTCGCCACGGCCGGCGCCGAAAAAATGCTTGGTCAGCCAAAGCGCGACAAGCCCGGCCAAGAGGCCCAAGACGGGGGGAATACTGATCTGGTCCATGGGTGCGCCTCCTTCGCGACCTCATACATCTGCATCGAGGCAAAGTCGTGACACGCAGCAACTGCAACTATGCCCAACTCGATGAACCGAGCGCATGTGTGAACCACCGCGCGGTCCTTGATCACCGAGCAGCAACGGAGGCGGCGGAATGAAGGCCATCGTGTTCGACATCGGCAATGTGCTGGTCCGTTGGGACCC
>CAZVIS010000434.1:0-2834 GCA_964627355.1 uncultured Rhodobacterales bacterium | reverse complement strand
AGGCTGACGATGCGGTGCTGCTCGGTCCGTTGCGCGGGAAGCTCGGCGACCATCGCGGCCAGCGACCGCCCGGTGCCGAAGGCAAAGACCTGCGGGGCATCGCGGGACAGAAAGGTCTCGAGCAACTGTGCCGCCGCCGCCGCTGTCGCGGTTGCCGTGTCCCCGCCGGGGCCGAGCGAGGGCGCGACCCGGACATGGGACAGCCCAAAGGCCCGGCGCAGCGCAGCCTCTGCCGTCAGGCAGGCGGCGATCTTGTGCTCCAGCCGCACATGGATCAGCCCCTCGGCCATCGCGCGGCTGACAAGGCGCTGCACCCGCTGGCGCGACACGCCGAGTTCGGTGGCGATCTCGTCCTGCGTCATGCCGCCGACGTAGTACAGCCACCCGGCCCGCGCCGCGACGTCCAGAACGCTGGCTTCCGGCTCGACTTGGGTCAATTCCGCCTCCGCAATTCGGGGGCAATCTGGAAGAATTCGGTGAACGATGCAAACGCGCGGTCAGGCCGCGCCTCCTCGGGCACCTCGAGTATCCGACCCGCCAGATGGCTGCCGCCGGTGAAATGCCAGACCTGCATCCCGGCAGCGCGACCCGCGCGCAGGCCGTTCAGGCTATCCTCGATCACAAGGCAATCGGCAGGCGCCACCCCCATCACCCGCGCCGCATGCAGGAACAGGTCCGGCGCGGGCTTGCCGCGCTCCACCATGCTCGCGGTAAACAGGCGCGGCCCCACCAGATGCCCCAGCCCGACGATCCCCAAGGACATCTCCGCCCGCTGCGGGCTGGAGGAGGTCGCGACGCACATCGGCACTGCCAATGACCCCACGACCTCCACCACACCCGGCATGATCCGCAGGTCGGTGACAAAACTCGCCAGCAGACGTTCGCGATACCGCGCCTCGAAATCCCCGGGCAGGTCGAGGTGAAAGTCGCGGCGGATCTGTGCCATGACCACCGGATAACTTCGTCCCAGGAAATGCCGCGCGACGTAGTCGAGGTCGATCGTCACCCCAAGCCGCGCCAACTCCGCCACCAGCATCCGCGCGCTGATGAGCTCGCTGTCGATCAGCACCCCGTCGCAGTCAAAGATCACCAACCGCACCGTCATTCCGCCCTCCGCCCCGCGCAACAGGCAAACGCGCGAACGCGGGCCAGTGCAAGGCCCCGTATGACCCCCGATTGCGGCGGTTCAGTAACTGGCCTGCCCGAAAAATCATCTGGCGGAACGGGCCGCGCCCGTGCAGTCTGATCCGCAGGGGTGCCGCAGATGCGCCCGGCTGATGGGGAGTTTACGGATGAACACGTATCTTCGGGGCGCGACCGCCCTTCTTCTGATCATGGGCCAGACTGGCCTCGCAATGGCGCAGGTCACCGAAATCGGACCCGGCGAGGGGCAGGTGAACATCGTCGCCTGGCCCGGCTATATCGAGCGGGGCGAGACCGACAAGGCCTTCGACTGGGTGACGAAGTTCGAGGCGGCCTCGGGCTGCAAGGTCAACGTCAAGACCGCCAACACCTCGGACGAGATGGTGGCCCTGATGAACGAGGGCGGGTTCGATCTCGTAACGGCCTCGGGCGACGCGAGCCTGCGCCTGATCGCCGGCGACCGGGTGCAGCCGATCAACATCGACCTCATCCCGTCCTGGTCCACCGTGGACGACCGGCTGAAGTCCGCGCCCTGGCACACCGTCGATGGCGTGCATTACGGCGTGCCCTACATGTGGGGGCCGAACGTCCTGATGTACAACACCGAGGTCTTCAAGGAGCCGCCGACCTCGTGGAATGTCGTGTTCGAGGAGATGACGCTGCCCGACGGCAAGTCGAACAAGGGCCGCGTGCAGGCCTATGACGGGCCGATCCATGTGGCCGATGCCGCCCAGTACCTGATGTTCCACAAGCCGGAACTCGGCATCACCTCGCCCTACCAGTTGAACGCCGACCAGTATGCGGCAGCGCTGGACCTTCTGCGCACGCAGCGGACGCTGACCTCGCGCTACTGGCATGACGCCTTCATCCAGATCGACGACTTCAAGAACGAGGGGGTCGTGGCCTCGGGCTCCTGGCCGTTCCAGGTGAACCTGCTGAAAGCGGACGGCCAGCCCGTCGCCTCGACCATCCCGCAGGAAGGGGCGACCGGCTGGGCTGACACCACGATGATGGCCGCCGATGCCGCTAACCCGAACTGTTCGTACCTGTGGATGGAACATACGCTGTCCTCGAACCTGCAATCCGACCTGTCGGTCTGGTTCGGCGCCAACCCCTCGGTCCCCGCCGCCTGCACCGACGGGCGCGGAATGCAGACGGCCGAGGGCTGCACGGCCAACGGGCTGGACGACTTCGACAAGATCCGCTTCTGGACCACGCCCGTCTCGACCTGTCCGCAGGGCGAATGCGTGCCCTACTACCGCTGGGTTAGCGACTACATCGGGGTGATCGGCGGGCGCTGACGCGTCGTCAGCCCTATCCCCTCCCCAGAATGGGGGAGGGGAGCCGCCTTCCCGCAACTCTCGCACAGACCCCGCCATTGCAGTGCCTCCCTCCCCCCTCGTGGGGGAGGGATGGGGAGGGGGGTCCGTTGGAAAGCACATGACCGCCGCCGTCGAATTCCACGCCGTCTCGCGCCATTTCGGCCCCCCGAACGCCCCCGTCCGCGCCGTCGATGACGTGTCGCTGACGGTGGCCGAGGGCGAGTTCTTCGCCATGCTCGGCCCCTCGGGGTCGGGCAAGACGACCTGCCTGCGCCTCATCGCGGGGTTCGAGCAGCCGACGGGCGGCGAGATACGGGTGTTCGGGGAAAGTATGGTGGGCGTACCGCCCTACCGCCGCCCGGTGAACAC
>CAZVIS010000433.1:0-2836 GCA_964627355.1 uncultured Rhodobacterales bacterium | reverse complement strand
GCCAGCACCCCCGCCGCCTGCTCGCCGCCCATCACGGAAATCCGGCTGTTCGGCCAGGTCCACAGAAAGCGCGGCGAATAGGCCCGGCCCGCCATCCCGTAGTTCCCCGCCCCAAATGACCCGCCCACGATCATCGTGATCTTCGGCACCGCCGTCGTGGCCACCGCCGTCACCATCTTGGCCCCGTGCCGCGCGATCCCCTCGTTCTCGTAGCGCCTGCCCACCATGAACCCCGTGATGTTCTGCAGGAACACCAAGGGGATCCCCCGCTGGCTGCACAGTTCCACGAAATGCGCGCCCTTGACGGCGGCCTCGCTGAACAGCACCCCGTTGTTCGCCACGATCCCGACGGGGATGCCCATCACATGCGCAAATCCCGTCACCAGCGTCTCGCCGAAGCGCGCCTTGAACTCGTCGAGGCGGCTGCCGTCCACCACCCGCGCGATCACCTCGCGGATGTCGTAGGGCGTCCGCAGGTCGGCTGGGACCACCCCGAGGATCTCCTCGGGGTCATAGGCCGGCTCCTCCACCGCCTGCATCTGCACACCCGGCACCGGCGCGCGGTTCAGATGCCGCACCGCCTCTCGCGCCAGGGCCAGAGCATGCGCGTCATCTTCGGCCAGATAGTCCGCCACCCCCGACAGCCGCGTATGCACATCGCCGCCACCCAGATCCTCCGCCGTCACGACTTCCCCGGTCGCCGCCTTCACCAAAGGAGGCCCCGCCAGAAAGATCGTCCCCTGATCCCGCACTATGATCGTCACATCCGACATCGCGGGCACGTAGGCCCCGCCCGCCGTGCAACTCCCCATCACCACGGCGATCTGCGGGATCCCCGCCGCGCTCATCCGCGCCTGATTGTAGAAGATGCGGCCAAAGTGGTCGCGGTCGGGGAAGACCTCGTCCTGGTTGGGCAGGTTCGCGCCGCCCGAGTCCACGAGGTAGATGCAGGGCAGATGACACTCCGCCGCGATCTCCTGCGCGCGAAGGTGCTTCTTCACCGTCATCGGATAGTAGGTGCCGCCCTTCACCGTGGCGTCGTTGCAGACGACCATGACGTCAAGGCCCTGCACCCGCCCCACCCCCGCAATCACCCCCGCCCCTGGCGCCGCCCCGTCATACATCCCATGCGCCGCCACAGCCCCGATCTCGAGGAACGGCGACCCGGGGTCGAGCAACCCCGCCACCCGCGCCCGCGGCGCCATCTTCCCCCGCGCCACATGCCGCGCGAGTGCTCCCTCCCCACCCCCCGCCGCCGCGAGCATCGCCGCCCCCCGCACTTCTTCCAGCATCGCCAGATGCGCGGCCCGGTTGGCGCGGAAGGTTTCGGAGGCGGGAAGGGCGGTGGAGGTGAGTTTCACAGGAGTGCCCTTACAGCTTTGCCTGACTGGCGGAACTGCAACAGGTTGCGGGCGGCAGGGCCGTCACGCAAGGCCGCGATTGCCCCGAATCGCCTTCCGCATGTAACAGCGCGGCCTTGTTGCCATCTTCAGACCTAAGAGGACCCGAAATGCCTGTGCCATCGAGATCGTCACGCCTCGTGCCGACCCTCTCGAAGCGGTCGGCTGTTCGCCAACTCTTCAGGTCCAGACCCAATGGCACGTTCCCCCTTGCGGTGCCGGCAGGACGCCGAACGCGCACGCCAAGCCTCTTATGACGCGACCCTCGGCGCGGCGACGCATCCGCGCCGCGCGCCGCCCGATTTCCAGCGCGCCATCGCCGAGGTGATCCCCGGCTTCTCCGGCGAGGTCATCCGCGACCCGGCGGACTGGAGCCCGCACATCAAGTCGCGCGATGCGGCCCGGCTGCGGCTGGCCGCAGCGCGCCACCTCTTTGCGCGATACCCGGTGCCGCCTGCGCTCGAGGCGATCTGGCTCGACCAGACCGGGCTCGATGCAGGCGAAATCCACCTGCGCAAGCGGTGGTACGTCGTGGCTGCGGGCGGGGGCTCGCTCTCGCGCGCGGGGGTCGCACCCTGGCTGACTCGGCAAGAGATCCACCGCTTCCTGACAGCACCCCCGGTCCTCGGCTTCAACGCGGCGATCTGGTACGCCATTGCGCGCGGCCTCACCGAAAGCCGCGACGCCGCCCTGCGGATCGCGCAGTCGAAGATCGCGCGCTCGCCCCGGGACCAGATCGACTTCTGGCGCACCGCCGCACGGCTTTGCATCGACGCCGGGCTGACCGTCCGTCAGATCGACGACCTGTCCGATTTTCTCGGCGCGATGCTGGTCCGCGCGCCGACCTACAGCCTCAAGGGCCGGACCATCGGTTCGCTCCTGCGGGCGATGCACGACTGGCATGTCGATCTTGGCGCGATCGAACGGATCGAGGCGGCGGGCCGTCGCGGGGCGGCGCATCGGGTGATGGCGGGCGTCCCCGCCGGGGAATGGGCGGGTGCCCCGCTCTCCGATTGGGCCTGGCAGCCCGCCACGGCAGAGGCGCAGACCCGCCGCCTCCGGTATGTAGTCCGCCAGCTCCGCTCGGCGACCGACCTCGTTCAGGAAAGCCGCGCGATGCGCCATTGCGTCGCCAGCTATGCCAACATGTGCTTCGACGGGCGGGCATCGATCTGGACCCTGCGCCGCATTGAAGGCGATACGGTCACGCGGCTCCTGACCATCGAACTCGACCCGATGCTGCGCGTCGTGCAGGTGCGGGGTCACGCGAACCGTCCGCCAAAGGCCGAGGAAGGGACCATCCTCGACCGCTGGGCCCATGAGCGTGGCTTGACCCTCACGGGCGGCTAGGGGGCGGGGCATCGCTATTGCCCCAGCCGCGCCTCAAGCGACAGCGCCTGCCGCCCCGTCTGCACCATCAGGCAGCCCGCCGTCGC
>CAZVIS010000432.1:0-2841 GCA_964627355.1 uncultured Rhodobacterales bacterium | reverse complement strand
CTGTCCATGATGTCCCCTAGTGGCCAAGGATGGTGGAAAGGACGCGCGACAGGTCTGCCGCCGGGTCCGGCGTCAGCTTCGGCGCCCGCCAGGCGACGTGGTGGTCAGGGCGCACCAGCAGGCAGCCGGTATCCCCGATCTCGCGCACGCGCGCCCAATCCCCGGCATGGTCCTGCACCGGCTGGCGCGGGCCGATGACGTGGCTGCGCACCTCGATCCCCAGCTTCGCGCAGACCTCTGCCGCCGCCGCGACCCAGGCCTCTCCGCCGATCCCCGTCAGCAGCGTGAACTTGCCCCGCCCAGTGAGGTCGAGCGTCGAGAGCTTGTTGCCGTCCCGACCATAGACCCAGGCATGCGGCAGCCGCGCGCCGGGCCATGTGGTGGGGTGGTAGTGCAGCTCGTAGTCCTTGTCCCAGGCCGGTTCCGGCTGCCCGTCCGTGACGACGGCACCCGAGGCATAGCGCTGGTTCATCTCGACTCCGTGGCAATCGAACTCGTACTTCTTGAAGGCGATGGCCTGCCGCAGCCTCTCGCGCTGTGCCTCGGCGTCGGCGCTCGCGTCGCAGCGCGCGGCCATGTTCGCCTCGATCTTCGCATGCTCGATGCTGCCGTCCATGCCCAAGGCTTCGAAGATGGGTCCGAATTCGGGGATCGACTTGTTGGCGCGGGTGACGATCTGCTTCGCCACCGGTGCCCGCTCCTCGGAATAGCTGTCGAGGAGTGCCGGAGTAGCTTGACCTTTTAGAACCATCGACAGCTTCCAGGCGAGGTTGAAGGCGTCCTGAATTGACGTATTCGAACCTAGACCGTTTGAAGGCGGGTGCCGGTGCGCGGCGTCGCCCATCACGAAGACCCGCCCGTTCTGCATGTGCGTGGCATAGACGTTGTTCACCGTCCAATAGCTGATCGCGGTCAGGTCGATCTCCAGCGTCTGGTCGCCGACCAGGTTGCGGATGATCGCCTTGGCCTCATCCTCGCTGAGTTCAGGCCGGGGCTGGGTGATGTCGTAGCCCCAGATGATGAGCCACTCGTTCCAGGGCCGCACCATGCGCACGACGCCCATTCCGATGCCGCCGACGTTGGACCCGGGCTGCATCACCCAGTAAAGAACCGAGGGCCGGTGCGCGACGTACTTCGTCAGGTCCACCTTGCACAGCAGGTTAATCGACCCGCCGATGCCCATCTTCCCCTCAAGCGGGATCTTCGCATGCTCGGCGACAAGGGAATTCCCCCCGTCCGCCCCCACCAGATACTTCGCCCGGACCGTCATGTCCTTGCCCGTCAGCCGGTCGCGCACGGTGACCGTCACGCCCTCCGCATCCTGCACATGGGACAGGTACTCGGTGCTCATCCTCCCTTGAGCCCCCCGCGAACAGGCAGTCTTGTAGAGCAAAGGCTCCATAAACGTCTGCGGCAGGTCGTTCATGTGGGTAGGGCTGGACAGCGCATGCTCCGCCGCCGACAGGGGATGCGTGCCCCAGGTCTGCAGGCGCCCCAGTTCCTCGCCCGCCAGCGAGGTGCAGAAGACGTTGGAGCCCATAAGCTCCTTGGGCGTCGCGTGCAGATAGGCCTCGCCCTCCACCTCTGGTCCCAGATCGCGCAGCACCTCCATCGTGCGCTGGTTGGTGATATGCGCGCGGGGGGAATTGGCCAGCCAGCGGTAGCGGTTGATGACAAGGCAATCGACCCCGTAACTCGCCAGCAGCGCTGCCGTGGCCGACCCCGCCGGCCCCGTGCCCACGATCATCACATCGGTGGTGATATCCGCCATCAGTCCTTCCCTCCCTCAAGATCGACCGTCAGCCTGCGCCGGACGGGAAACAGATGCAGCCCGGTGCGGGCCGAGATGAGGCCCCAAAGGCCCCGGGGCGCGAACAGCATGACCGCGATGCCGATCAGGCCCAGGATCATCAGATACCAGGACCCATAGTCCGCAAGCCCCTGCCGCAGCGCGAAAAAGATGAGGACGCCGAGGATCGGCCCCTCGATCGTGCCGATGCCGCCGATGACCACGATGAAGATGACATAGGCGGTCCATTGCAGGACGCTGAAGGCCGCATCGGGCGAGATCCGGGCCGTCTGCACGAAGATCAGCGCGCCGCACAGACCCGTGCCGAAGGCCGCGATCAGGAAGACCTGCCACTTCAGCCGCCCCGTATCGACGCCCACGGACCGCGCGGCCTCGGTATTGTCGCGCACAGCGGCCAGCGCCAGCCCCGCCCGACTGCGCATCAGGGCGTAGATGCCAAGCGTGACAGCAACCGCCAAGGCAAGCGCAATCCAGTAGGCAAGGATGTCGCGCGCCGCAGCCTCCCGGACGCCGAACAGGTCCTGCAGAAAGGCCACCCCGACGATATCCGCCGTTGCCTCGCGCGGCAGCGAGGTGCCGGTGCCGCCGCCAAGTGCCTTCCACTGCGCGATCAGAAGCCGCGTCACCTCGGCGATGACCCAGGTGCCGATGGCGAAATAGGCCCCGGCAAGGCGGAAGGCGAAGAAGGCGGTCGGGATGGCCAGGATCAAGGCAGCGACACCGCCGAGGAGGATCGCGGGTACCGGGTCCCATCCCCACAGGATCACACCCGCGAACATCGCATAGGCGCCGATGCCGACAAAGGCCTGCTGGCCCACGCTTACCAACCCACCATAGCCTGCAAGCAGGTTCCACAGCTGCGCCAGCGTCAGCATCGTCAGGATGAAGAACAGATCGAGGATCACCGACCGCCCGACAAAGGCGGGGAGCGCAAAGCCAAGCGCGATAAGCGCGAGGCCTGCAACCCCGGCAACGGTCCCGGCCCGCGTGCGTGTCTGAACAAGGGCACCCATCAGTCGAACGCCCTCGGG
>CAZVIS010000431.1:0-2842 GCA_964627355.1 uncultured Rhodobacterales bacterium | reverse complement strand
TCAGGGTCGTGGCGCCATTGGCCAGCGGGCCATAGACGATGTAGCTGTGCCCGGTGACCCAGCCCACGTCCGCCGTGCACCAGAAGACATCGCCGTCATGGTAGTCGAAGGTCAGCTGGTGGGTGTAGGCCGCGAACACCAGATAGCCGCCCGTTGTATGCACCACGCCCTTCGGCTTGCCGGTGGACCCGGAGGTGTACAGGATGAACAGCGGATCCTCGGCCCCCACCTCGACATAGGGGCAGTAGGGTTTGGCCGCCGCCATCTCGGCCTTCACATCCACGTCGCGGCCCTGCACCCAAGATGTCTGGTCGCCGGTGTGCTTCACCACCAGACACTTGATGCGGTCATCGCAATGCAGAAGGGCCGCGTCGGTGTTCCCTTTCAGCGGAGTCTTCTTGCCACCGCGCGGCCCGAAGTCGGCGGTGATCACCACCTTGGGATCGCAGTCGTTGATCCGGTTGGCCAGCGCGTCCGGAGAGAAGCCGCCGAACACGATGGAATGGATTGCCCCGATCCGCGCACAGGCCAGCATCGCAAAGGCCGCCTCGGGGATCATCGGCATGTAGATGACGACACGGTCGCCCTTGGTCACCCCATGGGACTTGAGCACGTTGGCCATCCGGCAGGTCTGCTCGAGCAGTTCGAGATACGTGATGTGGCGGGCGGGGACCTTCGGATCGTCCGGCTCCCAGATGATTGCCGTCTGGGTGCCGCGGGTGATGACATGGCGGTCGATGCAGTTGGCGCTGATGTTCAGCGCGCCATCCTCGAACCATTTGATCGAGACCTGGCCAAAGGTGAAGTCGGTGTTCTTGACCCGGGTGTAGGGCCGGGTCCAGTCCAGCCGCTGCCCGACCGCGCCCCAGAACGCCTCGGGGTCGGCGACCGATTGTGCATAGGTGCCGGCATAGCCTGCCGCATCCACATGCGCAGCCTTCACGAATTCGGCAGAAGCCGGATAAACCGCCGGCGCGTGCACTGTATCAGCCATCTTGTCCCCTCCGGCAGAAGGGCGGCCTCCTCGCCACCCCAGGCGGCACGGTGTCCCGCCCACCCTTCCTGTGACCAAGAGCTTAAGGCATTCGTGAAGAAAATGGTAACTATTTTTTATACAACGATTTTCTTGTAAATTTCTTCACTGTCGTGGAAGCAGATTGTAAATGATACCGCTAGCGTGGGGCAAGGATCCTGTGCTTCCATACCCCTAACGGTTTGCGCCCGACGGGGGCATCAGGGCACCGGGCAACGCCGATCATGACGCGCTGCCTGCGGTCCGACGTCGCAGGCGCCTCGCCGTTTCGGCAGACGGCACCGGGCTGAGTCGCTTGCAGGCAGACCTCGCGTGCGGCAACGCTGGCGCCATGGACCGCACCCTTCCGCCCGACGATGCTGCCCGCGGTCAGGCCCGTGCGATTCTGGCCGGGGCCCGCCACGCCGCGCTTGCCTATGCCGATCCCGACCCCGGGGTCAGCCGGATTGCGCTCGGCCTTAGTCCGGTGGGGCAGCCGGTGACGCTGATCTCTGCCCTTGCCCCGCATTTTGCAGCGCTGCAGGCAAACCCGGCCTGTGCTCTGATGGTGGGAGATGTCGGTGAAGCCGGTGACCCGCTGGCCCATCCTCGCCTGATGATCCGCGCCCGCGCAGCCTTCGTCGCCCCGGATGCGGCAGACCGCACCACGCTCCGCGCTCATTGGCTGGCCACGCACCCGAAGGCCGCGCTTTACGTCGATTTCGCCGACTTCGCCTTCGTCCGGCTGACCCCTGTCTCGGCCCTTCTGAATGCAGGCTTCGGCCGCGCTTTCCGCCTGACGCCCGCGGACTTGGCCTGAAAAGGGTGGGGCGGACCCTGCGGCCCGCCCCACCCCTTTCTGCACCCTGCGCGGGCCCGCTCAGTTCGGGTTGTCCACCCGGATCGTGACCTGCGCGCGCCCCCTCAGCGGCGTCGGCCAGCGCAGGTTGACCTGACCCCCGGTGCTTCCCAGTTCGACCAGCGCATAGGGCATCGAATAGTTCGCCACGTTGGAAGACGTCGTGATCGGCCCCTCCGGCACCACGGACTGCACGTTCCGCGCCCGCCCGCCGAACGGCAGGTAGGCCGCCGCATCGACCACCCAGGTATCTGACGCCGTGTTCTGGTTGTGCTCGATCATCACCGGGGACTGGGTGATCTGGTCGATCCCGTTGAAGGCATTCGCCTCGAACACAACGTTCCTCATCCGGGTGAAATCCAGAGTGGAGTAGGTGGTGTCCACCGCTTCGACCCGGTCGATGCTGGTGTTGATCGTGCGGAACACGTTGCTGGCAACAGCAAAGCCGTTGATGAAATGTCCCGGCCCATAAGGCGTCACAACGATCCATCGAAAAGCCGTCGTGACGTCATTGGCGGTGAAGATGTTGCCGGTGATCGTCAGCCCGCCGTACGAGAACTCGTTCGAAAACTCGGGCGCCTGGTCATGCTCGTTCGACCACTCGATGAAGCAGTTGTCGACATAGTTCCCCGTGATGGCCGACTTGACGTTCGTGTTGGTGAAGACAAATCCGGCACGCCGGACGCCCGGGCTTTCGTCGTCGCCCTGGAAGAAGTGGTTGCCGCTGATGATGTGGCCGTTGCCTGCGCAGATCACGAAATGCGCGAAACGCACCACCCGGTTGTCACGGATCTTGGCATCGTTGGCATTGATGTTCAGCGCGATGGTCGTGCGGGTCTGTGCAGGCAGCGACTGCTCGTTCGACAGGAACTGGCACTGGTCGATCAGCAGCCCCTGGCAGCCGATGCCGATCGAGGTGATGACGCGGTCCTTCGGCCGGTTGATGACGCAGTCGGCCAGCCGGTTCACCG
>CAZVIS010000430.1:0-2852 GCA_964627355.1 uncultured Rhodobacterales bacterium | reverse complement strand
TGGATGTCGAGGATGTGGCGCGGATGGTCCTGCACATGGCCAGCCTGCCGCTCTCCGCCAACATCCCCTTTGTCACCATCATGGCGACGAAGATGCCCTTCATCGGGCGGGGATGAGGGTCAGAGGTTAAGACCTTCCTAAATCGCCCTCGCAAGCCCTTGATCTTGCTGGGGCGATGTCTGTCGCACGCGTGGACAGGTCAGCGAACCGTCCGGCGGCACCAGTCGAGCACCGCCTCCTCCCCGGGGGCAAGCCGCTCTCCCATCCCCCCGGCAAAGCCCTCGAAGGCCGCGAGGTTCTTGGCCGAGACCGTGGTCAGGACCGGCACCCCCTCGGCCAGCGCCCGCCCGATGAGGGGGCGGAACCCCCGCCCCTCAGCCTCCTGCTTGCCGAACTTGTTCACGATCAGAAGGCGGGGGCCTGCGGCAAGCGACCGCTCCACCAGCCCTACCGCCGCCTCCAGCTCCGCCGGATCCAGTCTGCATCCTCTGGACCCCGACCCCAGATCCTGACTGATCCGGACCCGCTCTCCCGACCCCAGCACCGTCAGGTCCATCAGGCAGGCCCGCCCCGGCGTCCCCTCGGTGTTCGACTGGACCACCCCGGCCAGCCGCCACCCCTCAGCCAGCAATATCCCGGCCACTGCCCCGATCAGCCGGTCCCCTGCGCCAAGCCCGGTCTCTCCCGCGACGGTATAGCCCAGCATGCCCGGCCTCACTTGCCTGTCCCGGTGCCGTCCTACAGGATCAGCAAGGGGTACGGAAGGAGAGGCGGGTGACGGTTCCGGCGGTGATCCTCGCAGGCGGTCTGTCGCGTCGGATGGGGGGCGGCGACAAGGGGCTGCGGCTCTTGGCGGGGCGGCCCCTGATTGCGCATGTGGCAGGGCGGCTGACGGACTGTGCCCCCCTCGCCATCAACGCGAACGGCGATCCCGCGCGGTTCGCGGCCCTGGGTCTGCCGGTGATTGCCGACGGTATCGCAGGGTATCCCGGCCCGCTGGCGGGGATCCTCGCCGCGATGGACTGGGCGGCGGGACTTGGGGCCGCGCAGGTGCTGACGGCCCCCGCCGACACCCCCTTCCTGCCCCACGACCTTCTCTCCCGCCTCCTCACCCCGGGCCAAGCGGCCGTTGCCACAGGTCCCGAGGGGCAGGAGCACCCCACCATCGGCCTCTGGCCGGTCGCTGCCGCCGCCAACCTGCGCGCGACGCTCAAGGGCGGGATGCGGCGGGTACGGGACTGGACGGTAGCGGTCGGGGCGGTGCCGGTGGCCTTTGCCGACGAGGCCGCCTTCTTCAACGTGAACATGCCCGAGGATCTGGTCCGGGCCGAAGGAATGCTAGCCGATGCCGGGCGCGCGGACTGACTTCGATACCTTCGTGGTGGTGGACTGGTCCGGCGGCAACGACCGGGGCCCGACCCCAAAGAAGGACGCCATCTGGGCGGCCGTCCACCGGGGCGGGCGGACTAGCGAGCCTGCCTACTTTCGAAACCGGGTTGCGGTCGAGAGCTGGCTTGCCGCCCTGATCGCCGAGGAGATCGCAGGCGGCCGGCGCCTGCTGGCGGGGTTCGACTTTCCCTTCGGCTATCCTGCGGGCTTTGCCGCTGCCGTGACGGGGAGCGCCAACCCCCTGACGCTCTGGGATTGGTACGCCGCGCATCTGGAGGACTCCCCCACCCGGAACAACCGCTTTGCCCTGGCGGGGCAGATCAACACCCGCTTTCCCGGGACGGGCCCCTTCTGGTTCAACGGCAGCCGCGAGGACATTCCCGGCCTGCCGCGCAAGGGGCGCGAGGTTGGCGGCCATGGGATGCCGATGCGCCGCCGCTGCGAGACGCTGGCGGCAGGCGCCTTCACCTGCTGGCAGTTGGGCGGGGCGGGGGCCGTGGGCTCGCAGGCAATGACGGGCATGGCCGCCCTCTCGCGGCTGCGCGCCGCCTTTCCCCGGGCGCTGGCGGTCTGGCCGTTCGAGCCGCTGGACCGGCCCGTCGCGTTGGTCGAGGTGTGGCCCTCACTTTATGCCGCCGAGATTCGTGCCGTCCGACGCCCGGGCGAGGTCGCGGATGCCGCACAGGTCCGGTTCCTTGCCGCGCGGCTGGCGGCCATGCAGGCGGATGAAACGCTTGGCCCGATGCTCGACGCTGCGCCCGCCTATGCGCGGTCAGAAGAGGGATGGATCTTCGGCGTCACCGAGTCGGCCCCGGTGTCATGACCGCGCCGGACGAGATAGGCCCGACCACCCTCGATCGCCTCGCTGCCCATGAGGTCATGCCCGGCTTCGGCACAGAAATGCGGGATGTCGATCTCTGCCATCCGGTCTGAGGCCAAAAGGCGGACGACCGCCCCGGGCGACAGCACGACAAGGCGTTTTCGCAAGCGCAGCACTGGAAGCGGGCAAAGCAGCCCGCGCGCATCCACTTCGACGATGTCGGCGTCGCCGTTCTCATTCATGAAGCGCCGATACGGCGGAAACCGGCGGGCAGGCAATCCTTTATGTTGACGCAGCGACCTGACCTGTCGCAGGTGACGCACATGCGTCTTCGCTTGTTCCTGGTCGTTCTGGTGCTGTGTGGCTGTGCGCCGCGGGGCGAAATCATCGTGGACCCTGCTGCAGCCTCGGTCGGCGTCATGCGCAACGTCTTTGTCGGGACCACCCGGGCCATCGACCCTGCGACGGGCGGCCTTGGGAACGAAAGGTTGCGCGGCACCACTGCTTTCGCACGCTATGACGTCTCGATCCCGCCCGACCGCGAGGTGGGCAAGCTGACCTGGCCGCGCCGGAACAGCCCGCCCGATCCGCAGACCGACTTTCTGACCACGGATGCGGTGATCTATGGCGATACGGCCGGTTT
>CAZVIS010000429.1:0-2854 GCA_964627355.1 uncultured Rhodobacterales bacterium | reverse complement strand
GAGGCGGTGGTGATCGACTGCCACTCCATGCCGCACGAGGCGATTGAGGCCCACGCCCGCCCCGGCCAGCCCAGGCCCGAGATCGTGCTCGGCGACCGCTTCGGCGCAGCGGCGGGGCGCGACGTGATCGACCGGATCGAGGCGGCCTTCCTCGCCTCGGGCCTGCGCATAGCCCGCAACGCCCCCTTTGCCGGGGCCTACATTGCGCAGGCCTACGGGCGCCCTTCGCGCGGGCATCACGTCGTGCAGGTCGAGATCGACCGCGCGCTTTACATGGACGAGGCGCGGGTGGTGCGGCGGCCCGATTTCGCGGCCTTCCGGTCGCTGATAACCGGGGTGGTGGCGGACATTGCGGGGCATGGCCGGGCCGTCCCGCTTGCGGCAGAGTAGGCGTTAACCATTCCTTCACCATGACGGGCAAGGGTCGGGGAATGACCCGTTCCTTTTCCGAATCCCCCTTGCCGCTGTTCCAGCCCGACCCGGACGAGGCGGCGGGCAAGGCCCTGCCCGAACGCCTGCCCTCCTACATCGCCGACCATCGCAAGCGCCTGCGCGCCCGCTTTTCCGAAGGGGGCGCGGCGGCGATGCCTGATTATGAGCTGCTGGAGCTGATGCTCTTCCGCACCATCCCCCGGCAAGACGTCAAGCCGCTGGCGCATCGGCTGCTGGAAACCTTTGGCGACCTCAACCGCGTGGTGACGGCACCTGCCCCCCGCCTGCTGCAGGTGGAGGGGGTGGGAGAGGCCGTGGTGCAGGACCTCAAGATCCTCGAGGCGGTGTCGCAGCGGATGATGCGGGCGCGGGTGATGCACCGGCCGGTCCTGTCGTCCTGGGACGCGCTGCTGGATTATTGCCACACCGCGATGGCACATCGCGAGACGGAACAGTTCCGGGTGCTGTACCTCGACCGCAAGAACGTCCTCATCGCGGATGAAGAGCAGGCGCGGGGCACGGTCGATCACGTCCCGGTCTATCCGCGCGAAGTGGTCAAGCGGGCGCTGGAGCTGAACGCGAGCGCGCTGATTCTGGTGCACAACCACCCCTCGGGCGATCCGACGCCGAGTCAGGCGGATATCTCCATGACCGCGCAGATCCAGAATGCGGCAACGGCGCTTGGCATCACGCTGCACGATCACCTGATCGTGGGAAAGGGGCGGGAACTGAGCTTTCGGGGTGCGGGCTATCTGTAGGACGGCAGCCGTCAGGGCGTGGCAGCCTCCGTCACCGGTGCCTCGCGCGGGCCGTCCCAGTCGGACAGGGGCTTCAGCCACAACTCCACCCGCCGGTTCGCCTGACGCCCGGCGGCAGAGGTGTCGCAGGCAATGGGCAAGGCCTCGCCAAAGGCATCGACGGCGGGCAGCTGGTCCTCTCGCAGGTCGGGCGCCACGCGGGCGAGCGCGGCGCGCACCGCCGCCGCCCGGCTGCGCGACAGGTCAAGGTTTGTCGCCGCCGCCCCCGACCCATCTGAAAAGCCTGCGAAGACAAGCGCATAGCCATCAAAGGCCCGTGCCGCGATCAGCCCGCCCAAAAGCTCCAGATTGTCTGCCGACACAGCGTCCAGTTGCGTCGAGCCGTCCTGAAACCGGAAGGTCATCGACAGCCGCTGCCCCCCTTCCATCGTCTGGGCAAGTCGTTGCAATTCCTCGAGCGACACTTCTGGCCCCGCATTCCGGATCGCGTTGAGCAACCGCTGGCCATCGCCGGTCAGCGCGGCACGGCTGGGCCGCCGGTCGATGTAGCCCGAGGCGGCGACGGCGGTCTGGGCGGTGTCGGTCGCAAGGAACTCCAGGAACTCGCGGGCAAGAAGGGGCAGGCGGCGCTTGGGGGTCAGAAGGTAGATGGGGGCAGAGAGGGGATAATCCTCGGCCTTCACGCCAAGCGGGGTGGCAGGCAGGGGGAAGCCGCAACTGTCGGTGACGGGCAGGACGCGCGCCTTGCCTGCGCCCGACATGCCCGCCAGCGCAAGCGCCCAGGGGTCGCGCGCCACCGCTGCCGCCAGGGACGCCCCGTCCGGATGCACCACTGCCGCGGGTACCGGCGCGCCAAGCCGCGCCTCGACCACCGCCTGCAGCGCCGCATCGGGGGCCAGCGCGTGCAGCACGATCGGCATGTCCGGGCCGCCAAGTGCCAGCCAGTTATCCACCTCTCCCGACAGCGCCTTTGCCAGCGCCGCCGTGCTGACCGACACCAGCGGGTTGTCCGACGCCGCCAGCGGCACCAGCGCCTCGGACGCCAGTACCCGCGCGCCCAACCCTTCGACCGCCTCAACGGCGACGGCGAGGTCGGCAGCGCCTTCGACCACGGCGGCGGCGGCCTGCTCTGGCGGCAGAGGAGCAAAACTGAAGCGGGCGAGCGGATCGCCGGTTGCCGGATCCTCGATCACCGCCAGCATCCCGGGTTCATCCCGCGCCAGTCGCAGCCCGCGCGCGCTTGCAAAGGCGGCCAAGAGTCCCGGCAAGATCGCCAGCGCAGGCTCTGCTGCGCCCACGACGCGGATTGCGGCCAAAGGCGCCGTCAGGTCGGGGCAGGCCGGGCCTGCGCAGATCACCCCGGCCGCATCGACCGTCAGAACGCCATAGCGCGTGCGGAGGCGGTAGAATTCGCCGTCATATCCGACCAGATCGCCCGAGAGCGACAGCCCGCCGTCGCGCGCGGTCAGCGTGGCGTCCTGCGCGGTTGCGGCACCAGCCCAGAACACCGCAGCCAGCACCGCCGCGCCGCGCCATCCCAGACCCATGTTCCCCCTGCCGGTTCGCCGTCACTCTGCCTGCGCGAGTGTCGTGTCCCCGACAAGATTGTTCAACACCAGAATGTCGCCCACGGCCTCGCACCCTGGCATGGTCAGGGTGATGTC
>CAZVIS010000428.1:0-2856 GCA_964627355.1 uncultured Rhodobacterales bacterium | reverse complement strand
ACTGGCTGCGCCCGGGCGACCGGCTGGTCCTGAACAATACCCGCGTGATCCCCGCCCGGCTGGAAGGGACAAGGGAGAGGGAGACGGGGCAGGGCCCGGTGACCGCCCGCGTCGAGGTCACGCTGATGGAGCCTGCCTCCTCGGGCGCGTGGCGCGCCCTGGCGCGGCCGTTGCGGAAGGTTGCGCTCGGCGAGGTCATCCGCTTTGCTGCCGGGCTGGAGGCCGAGGTGGCGGCGAAGGGGGCCGACGACCTGCACCTGCGCTTCAACCTTGAAGGCGACGCCTTTGAGGCGGCGCTGGCGCGCGCCGGCTCGATGCCCTTGCCGCCCTATATCGCAGCCAAGCGCGCGCCGGATGCGCAGGACATGGACGACTACCAGACGATCTTTGCCCGCCATGCCGGGGCCGTGGCCGCGCCGACCGCCTCGCTGCACTTCGATGCACCGCTACTGGCGGCCTTGGCCGCGCGTGGCGTGCAGTTCACCGAGGTGACGTTGCATGTGGGGGCGGGCACCTTCCTGCCGGTGAAGGTGGATGATGTGACGACCCACCGGATGCATGCCGAATGGGGCGAAGTGACCGAGGCCGCCGCTACAGCCATCAACGCGACAAAGGCAGCCGGGGGCCGGGTGATCCCGGTGGGGACGACCGCCCTGCGCCTGATCGAAAGCGCGGCGCGGGACGGGCAGATTCAGCCCTTTCGCGGCACGACGGATATCTTCATCTACCCCGGTTTCCGCTTTCAGGTCACGGACGGGCTGATGACCAATTTCCACCTGCCGAAGTCCACCCTCCTGATGCTGGTCTCGGCCCTGATGGGACGCGAGCGGATGCAGGCCGCCTATGACCATGCCGTGGCCGAGGGGTATCGGTTCTTCAGTTATGGGGACGCTTCGCTGCTGCTGCCGGGGTAAGGACGGGGCCGTGCGAGGGACGGCGGCCAGCACGCCCATGGCCGCTCTTCAGCCCTGACCGGCTTCATCGCTGGGGCGGCGCCAGCGAAGAGGCCCGCAAGGACCGATGAGCGCCCCCGTTGCGGGACCGTCGCCGGACGCGAGGCGAAGAGGCAGGGCCTCCGCCGTTCCCCGCGCGGGATCCTGCTTCTTGTCGGGCCCCCTGCACAGTTGCCAACCCCTGCCACATGCCGGACATGACCTTCTCGCGATCCGCCGGCGCGGCCCGATGGCGACGGTTCTCTTTCCCCTCCCGACCCGCTAACGTCGCATATATCCCGCTGCGCGCCCCGCGCCGGGCGCCTTGCGGAGGTCCGGCCATGTGGCGCGTTCTGAAGATCACCTGGCCGCTGCTCCTTGGCGTCATGCTGCTGATGGTCGGCAACGGGGTGCAATCCTCGCTTCTGGGCATCCGGGGGGCCATCGAAGGCTTCTCGACCTTCGAGATGTCGATCGTCATGTCGGCCTATTTCGTGGGCTTCCTTGGTGGCAGCCAGCGCACCCCGGCGATGATCCGGCGGGTCGGGCATGTTCGGGTGTTCGCCGCGATGGGGTCGCTCATCTCGGCGGTGCTGGTGCTGTATCCCTTGCTGCCCGACTGGGTCGGCTGGGCCTTCATGCGGATGCTGATCGGGTTCTGCTTTTCCTCGATCTACATCACCGCCGAAAGCTGGCTGAACAACGTCGCCGCGAACGAGAACCGGGGGCAGGCGCTGTCGGCCTACATGATCGTGCAGATGGTGGGGATCATCTCGTCGCAGGCGCTCCTGAACGTGGCCGACCCGGGCGGGTTCGAGCTCTTCGTCATCCCCTCGGTCCTTGTCTCGCTGGCCTTCCTGCCGATCCTTCTGGCGCCGACGCCCGCCCCCACCTTCGACAATGCCAAGGGCATGTCCTTTGGCCGCCTGTTCCGCATCTCGCCCCTCGGCTGCGTGGGGATGCTGCTGACGGGTGGCGTGTTTTCGGCGATGTTCGCCATGGCTTCGGTCTGGGGGACGCTGGCAGGGCTGTCGGTGCAGCAGATCTCGCTCTTTGTCGGGGTGATGTATCTGGGCGGGCTGGTCCTGCAGTATCCCCTGGGCTTCCTCTCCGACCGGATGGACCGCCGGGTGCTGGTGGCGGGTCTGTCGGCGGTGGGCTGCGTGGTGATGCTGTTTGCCGCGGCGCTGCCCTTGCCCTTTGCGATCATCCTGGGCGTGGCGTTCCTGTTGGGCGGGATCACCAACCCGCTTTATGCGCTGCTGATCGCCTATACGAACGACTTCCTGACACGGGACGAGATGCCCTCGGCCTCGGCCGGGCTGATCTTCCTCAACGGGTTCGGGGCGATCTTCGGGCCGATTGCCACGGGCTGGATCATGGAAACCGTGGGGCCGAACGGATTTTTCCTGTTCATCGGCGTGCTCTTTGCCGCGCTGGCGGGCTATGCTGTCTATCGCATGACGCGCCGTGCTGCGCCGGCCAAGTCGCAGGGGACGGCCACGCTGTCGCCCGGCGCCTCGGCGGTGGCGGTCGGCGCGGTGCTGGAGAAGGGGTCGGCTGACCCCAAGGCGGCCTGATGGACGATCCGGTATCCGTTCTGGACTTCTGGCTGGGTGAAGTCGGCGAGGCCGGGTGGTATCGCAGCAGCGCCGAGCTTGATGCACTCTGCCGCGACCGCTGGATGGACCTGTGGCAGGCCGCGCATGACGGGGGCCTCGATCATTGGGTCGAGGGGACGGTGGGCAGCCTTGCCTTCCTGATCCTGACCGACCAGCTGCCGCGCAACATGTTCCGGGGCACGGCGCAGGCCTTTGCCACGGACGCCCGGGCGCGGGGGGCCGCGAAGCTGGCGGTCGAGGCAGGCTGGGACCTCGGCGCGCCCGAGCCGGAACGCCAGTTCTTCTACCTGCCCTTCGAGCAT
>CAZVIS010000427.1:0-2863 GCA_964627355.1 uncultured Rhodobacterales bacterium | reverse complement strand
GACCTGCGAGTGGGTGCAGAACGACTGGGATTCGATCATCCCGAACCTGCAGTCGGGCAACTATGACACGATCATCGCCGGGATGAGCATCACCGAAGAGCGTGAGAAGGTGATCGACTTCACCCAGAACTACATCCCCCCGGCCTCCAGCGCCTATCTCGCGCTGACGCCCGATGCCGATATCAAGGGCGGCGTGGTGGCGGCACAGGTCGGCACCATCCAGGCGGGCTATGTCGCGGAATCGGGTGCGACGCTGCTGGAATTTGCGACGCCGGACGAGACGGTCGCGGCGGTGCGGAACGGAGAGGCGGACGCGGTCTTTGCCGACAAGGACTATCTGGCCCCAATCGCGGCCGAGTCCGGCGGCGAACTGGTCCTGCTGGCCGAGGAGGTGCAGCTTGGCGGCGGCGTCGGCATGGGCCTGCGCGAAAGCGACAAGGACCTCAAGGCCAAGTTTGACGAGGCGATCACCGCGATGAAGGCGGACGGCACGCTGAACACGATGATCAAGAAATGGTTCGGCGACGCTGCGGTGACGTTCTGATCCCGGGCCCCCGCGCGGCAACGCGCGGGGGCGTCCCGTCATGATGGCCGCCTGCGCCGACCCCAGCAAGATCGACGGCCTGATCTGGCTGACGTGCTACCTGACCACGGGCAAGCACCTCGCCTTCTATGCCTCGTTCGGAACCGTCTTCCTGCTGCTGGCGATAACCGCGCCCGCCGCGCTGGCCATGGGGTTTCTGGGGGCGATGGCCGCGCGCAGCCCCGTGCTGCCGCTGCGCGTGGTGGGCCGGGGCTATACCGCAATGGTGCGCGGCGTGCCCGATATCGTGTTCTTCCTGTTCTTCGTGATCGCGCTGGATCAGGGCCTTGAATGGCTGGTCCATCAGGTCCGCTGTCCCGGCTGGACCGAGCCGATCCGGCAAGGCCTGGAATTCCGCGTCTGCCCCGAGGCGAAGGTGCCACAGGGGTCGGCGCCGGAATGGATGCACTCGGCCTATGGCTTCGGCCTTGCCGTCGTGACCTTCGCGCTGGTCTTCGGGGCCTTTGCCGCCAACGTCCTATACGGCGCGATGCAGGCCGTCCCGAAGGCGCAGCTGGAAACCGCCGAGGCCTACGGGATGTCGCACCGGCAGGTGTTCCGTCGGGTTCTGGTGCCGCAGATGTGGGTCTATGCGCTGCCAGGCCTGTCGAACCTGTGGATGATCCTCATCAAGGCGACGCCTTTGCTGTTCCTTCTCGGCGTGCAGGACATCGTCTATTGGGCGCGGGAACTGGGCGGGTCGAAGACCAGCGCTTTTGAGTATCCGCATCCCGACTGGCGGCTGTGGTACTTCTTGTTCCTTCTGGTGTTCTACCTCGCCTTCACCCGGGTCAGCGAGATCGTGCTGGCCCGCGTCTCGGCCCGGCTGTCGCGCGGACAGGCCACGGCGGCAGGCGAAGCGATGCGGAGGGCCGGGGCATGACCTGTTGGGAGACCATCGGCGCCTACGCCTTCCGAAGCCTCGGCTACGGCGAGCGTCTTCTGCCGCGCAGCGACTTCACCTTCTGCCAGCAGGCGACCCTGATCGGGTCGGGGATGATCTGGAACATCTACTTCGGGGTGCTGGCGCTGGCCTTCGGCTTCGCGCTGGCCGTCACGCTGGCGGTGGCACGGCAGCGTCCGTCACCCTGGGCCCGCAAGCCCGCCGAATGGTTCATCTTCGTCTTTCGCGGCAGCCCCCTCTTCATCCAGTTCTTCCTGGCCTACGAGGCGCTGGTGATGCTGCCCCGCGCCGGGATCGACGTCTTCGGCATCACGGTCGAGACATCGTGGCTGACCAAGGCCTGGGCCGGGGCGCTGATCGTCCTCTTCCTCAACACCGCCGCCTATTCGGCCGAGATCTTCCATGGCGCGCTGCGCTCGATCCCAAAGGGCGACATCGAGGCGGCCGAGGCCTATGGCCTGACCGGCCTTGCCCGTTTCCGCCGGATCGAGTGGCCGACGATGCTGCGTCTGGCTTGGCCCGCCTATACGAACGAGGCGATCTTCCTGTTCCATTCCACCACGCTGGTCTTCTTCAGTGGCTTTCCGGCCTTCCAGCAGCGGGGCGATGCGCTGTACTATGCCAATTACTTCGCGGACAAGACCTTCAACCCCTTCATCCCCTACCCGATCGTCGCGGTGTACTTCATCCTTCTGACACTGTGCGTGATCGGGCTGTTCGGGATGGTGAACCGCCGGCTGAACCGTCATCTGCCGGCCAATACGCGGGCGCGGCTGCGCTATCGCCCGCAGATCATCAGGTGAGGACATGAAAGACTGGCTACGGAAGCACCCCGAGGTGCGCACGATCCGCGTGGCGGCCGCGGACCTGAACGGACAGGCGCGCGGCAAGCGCATCCCGGCCCGCTTTGCCGACAAGGTGGTCAAGGACGGGACGCGCTTTCCGTTCTCGATCCTGAACCTCGACATCTGGGGCGAGGATATCGACGACAGCCCGCTGGTGTTCGACGAGGGCGATCAGGACGGCGTGCTGCGCCCGACCGAGCGGGGCTTCATGCCGATGCCCTGGCTTGAGGCCCCGACGGCCCTGCTGCCGATCTGGATGTTCCGCGAGAACGGCCACCCCTATGAGGGCGACCCGAGGCATGCGCTGCGCGCCGTGGTCGAACGCTACAAGGCGCGGGGGCTGACGCCGGTGGTGGCGATGGAGCTGGAGTTCTTCCTGATCGACGATTCCGGGAAAACCCTGCAGGTGCCGCCTTCGCCCCGTTCGGGAAAGCGGCGGAAGGCGGCCGAGACGCTCAGCATCCGCGCGCTCGACGCCTTCGATACGTTCTTCACCGACCTTTACGATGCCTGCGAGGCGATGGACATTCC
>CAZVIS010000426.1:0-2877 GCA_964627355.1 uncultured Rhodobacterales bacterium | reverse complement strand
GGATCGCCTTTCTGGCCAGTCCGACGCCCGCCGCGCAGACGGCGCTGGCGGACCTCACCGCGCGCTATGGCCAAACTGCGCCGGAAGACGCGCGCGTCGTCGTTGCGCATGGCGGCGACGGCTTCATGCTGACGGCGCTGCACGACCTGCGGCCTCTCGACCTGCCGGTCTATGGCATGAACTGCGGCACCATCGGGTTCCTGATGAACGCCTATGCCGTCGAAGGGCTGCTGGACCGGTTGGCAGAGGCCGAGGAAGAGGTGGTCAACCCCCTCGCCATGGTGGCCGAGGATGCGTCCGGCCGGATGACCGAGGCACTGGCGATCAACGAGGTCAGCATCCTGCGCCAGGGCCCGCAGGCCGCGCGCCTGCGCATCATCGTGGATGGGAAGGTCCGGCTGGAAGAGCTGGTCTGCGACGGGGTGATGCTGTCCACCCCTGCCGGATCGACCGCCTACAACTACTCCGCCCACGGGCCGATCCTTCCCATCGGGTCGGATGTGCTGGCGCTGACGGCGGTGGCCGCGTTCCGCCCCCGGCGCTGGCGCGGGGCCCTGCTGCCGAGCCGCGCCGTCGTGCGGTTCGAGGTGCTCGAGGCCGAAAAGCGCCCGGTGATGGCCGACGCCGACAGCCGGTCCGTGCGCGATGTGCGGGCCGTTACGATCCGGTCCGAACCCGGCATCCGCCACCGCATCCTCTTCGACCCCGGTCACGGCCTGGACGAGCGGCTGATCCGCGAGCAGTTCGTCTAGGCCGGGTCCCTCCACCTTGGCGACCGGTGGGGATACGGGCTAGGCCTCGATCCCCCAGGCCGAGAGCTTGCGGTACAGGGTCGAGGGCGCAACGTCGAGTTCACGTGCCGCGCGGGGAACAGACCCGGCGTGCCGCTCGATTGCAGCGACGACCGCGCGCCGTTCGACTTCGGCCAGGGTCATGCCGGCGAAAGGGTCATCCTGAGCGGTCCTGGTCAGGGTCGGTGGCATGGCCGCGCCACCCGCCCCGGCGGTCAGCACCACCGACTCGGGCAGCATGTCGGTCGTCACGATCCCGCCATCGTTCAGCACCACCACGTTGCGGATGACGTTGAGCAATTGCCGCACGTTCCCCGGCCAGGGATGCGCGCGAAACAGGCTGCGCACCTCGGGTGACAGGCCGTCGAAGCGCCGCCCCTCCTCGGCGGCAAAGTGGCGCAGCGCCGATTCCGCAATCTCGATCACATCCTCGCCCCGGTCGCGCAGGGGGGGCATGTCGATGGGGACGACATACAGGCGATAGAACAGATCCTCGCGGAACTGGCCGCGCCGCACGGCCTCCATCGGGTTCTGGTTGGTGGCGCAGACGATGCGGACGTTGACCTTGCGGGGTCGCGTGGCACCCACGGGCAGGACGGATGAGGTCTGAAGGAACCGCAAAAGCTTGGTCTGCAGGGCCGAGACCATCTCGCACACCTCGTCCAGAAACAGCGTCCCGCCGTCCGCCGCCGCCGCCGCCCCGGGCTTGTCCGAGATCGCGCCGGTAAAGCTGCCCTTCATGTGGCCGAACACTTCGGATTCCAGCAGATCCTGCGGGATCGCGCCGCAATTCAGGGCGATAAACGGGCCATTGGCCCGCGCCGATTGCTGGTGCACGGCCAAGGCGCAAAGCTCTTTGCCCGTCCCGCTTTCCCCGGTTATGAAGACCGTGGCCATGGATCCCGCCACCGAGGCGATCTTGCCCTTCACGCGCTCCATCGCCTCGGATGACCCGAGGAAGCCGCCGACCAGGTCTGGAATGCGCGCGGCGCGGGGGGCGGGCGGCGGTGCGCCGGGTGTGGCCGGGCGGATCGCGTTCTGCAAGGCCAGGATCAGGCGCGGCGCGTCGAAGGGCTTGACCAGAAACTCATGCGCGCCCGCCCGGATCGCCTCGACCGCGCGGTTCACCGTGCCGTTAGCGGTGATCGCGATGATCCGCGTTGCAGGTCGCAGCCGCAGCATGTCGCGCATCAGGTCGATGCCGTCGCGGTCGGGCAGCATCAGGTCCAGCAGCACGATCTCGGGGCTGGCGCTTGCAAACTGCTCCATCCCTTCCGAGGCGGTCGAGGCGACCAGGATGCGATACCCCGCCGCCGCCAGCATCCCCCGATAAGCGATCTGCAACGAAAGCGTGTCCTCGATCAGCAGGACCGCGACCTGTGTCCGCGCGTCGGCAATCGGTTCGGGTCGCGGAACGGCGCGGGGCGAGCGGCTCATGACGGCATCCCCGCGACCACGGTGAACAGCGCTTCGGTCCCCGCGAGCACGCCCGGCAACAGCGCGGCCCAGGCGACGGCATCCCCTGCGCGGGCCGCATCCAGCGCCTCGCGCGCCGCCGGATGCAGGGCCATCGCCCCAGCCTGTCCGGCCAGCCCGAGAAGGACATGCGCATGCCGTTCTGCTGCCGCGCAAGTGGGGGCAAGCCGCAGCCCGGTGTGGACCGAGGCAAGGTCCGACAAATACCGCCGCCGCAACTCGGGCGCCACGGCGGGGCCGGCACACATCAGCAACCCGCGCAGCGTCGCCAGATCAAGGCCGATGCTTTCGGCCGCCTGCCGGACCGCGTCCGGCGACGTGTCGCGGTGACTCATGAGTGTCCGGCCGGTTGGCAGAGCAATCGAGCGCATTCCGGATGGCCGCCGGGGTCTGATCTGGGGAACCTCATCTGTCAGCAGGTTACGCTGCGTCATTAACTTGTCCAGCCCGCTTTTTGCCAGCACAACCTTTACGCGACGTAACTGGCGGCAGGGTCACGCCACGGTTTGCGACCGTGCGAGGCCCAGTTCCCGCAGCGCGACAGTGATCTCGTCCAGGATCGCAGGGTCGTCGATGGTCGCGGGCATCTTCCACGGCTGGCTGTCTGCGA
>CAZVIS010000425.1:0-2901 GCA_964627355.1 uncultured Rhodobacterales bacterium | reverse complement strand
CCAGCAGGACCAGTTCGCCGTCGCCAGCCAGAACAAGGCCGAGGCGGCGCAGAAGGCCGGGCGCTTTGCCGACGAGATCGTTCCCTTCGTCATCAAGACCCGCAAGGGCGACGTGACGGTCGATCAGGACGAATACATCCGCCATGGGTCCACCATGGACGCGATGACCAAGCTGCGCCCCGCCTTCACCAAGGACGGCTCGGTCACCGCAGGCAACGCGAGCGGCCTGAACGACGGGGCCGCCGCGGTGGTGCTGATGGACGCGGACGAGGCGGCCAAGCGCGGCCTGACCGTCCTCGCCCGCATCGCCTCTTACGCGACCGCAGGCCTCGACCCGTCGATCATGGGTGTGGGCCCCATCCACGCCAGCCGCAAGGCGCTGGAGAAGGCCGGGTGGAAGGCCGCCGACCTTGATCTGATCGAGGCGAACGAGGCTTTTGCCGCGCAGGCCTGCGCGGTGAACAAGGACATGGGCTGGGATCCGGCGCGCGTGAACGTGAACGGCGGCGCCATCGCCATCGGCCACCCGATCGGGGCCTCGGGCGCGCGCATCCTCAACACCCTCCTTTTCGAGATGAAGCGGCGCGAGGCCAAGCGCGGCCTTGCCACCCTCTGCATCGGCGGGGGCATGGGCGTCGCCATGTGCCTCGAACGCGCCTGACGGAACCTCCGCGCGCAGTAATGTTGCGCGCGGGCCCCGCCGTCGATACCGTCCAAGCAAATCAATTCTCTCGGGAGGAGAAGCATGTCCAAAACCGCCCTGGTCACCGGGGGCTCGCGCGGGATTGGCGCGGCCATCTCGGTCGCGCTGCAGGCCGCAGGCTATACCGTCGCCGCCAACTATGCCGGCAATGACGAGGCTGCCGCCAAGTTCACCGCCGAGACCGGCATCCGCACCTACAAGTGGTCGGTCGCCGATTACGACGCCTGCGCGGCGGGGGCCAAGGCGGTCGAGGCCGAGCTTGGGCCGATCTCGATCCTCGTGAACAACGCCGGGATCACCCGCGACGCGATGTTCCACAAGATGACCCCCGGCCAGTGGAAAGAGGTGATCGAAACCAACCTCTCGGGCCTCTTCAACATGACCCATCCGCTGTGGACGGGCATGCGCGACCGCAAGTTCGGGCGCGTCATCAACATCTCGTCCATCAACGGGCAGAAGGGGCAGGCGGGGCAGGCCAACTATTCCGCTGCCAAGGCCGGGGATCTGGGCTTCACCAAGGCCCTGGCGCTGGAGGGCGCGCGCGCGGGCATCACCGTCAACGCGATCTGCCCCGGCTACATCGCGACCGAGATGGTGCGCGCCATCGACGAAAAGGTCCTGAACGAACGCATCCTGCCCCTGATCCCCGTCGGCCGCCTGGGCGAGCCCGAAGAGATTGCGCGCATCGTCGTCTTCCTCGCCTCCGAGGATGCGGGTTTCATCACCGGGTCCACGATCAGCGCGAATGGCGGACAGTTCGTCGTCTAGGGCCATCGGCCCGCAGGTGACGCTGGATGGGTCGGCGGCACAGCCCCCCTACCTGTCCATCCGCGCGCCCGAGCGCGGCTTTGCCTTCGGGCAGGCGTTGAAATGGGTGCGAGAGCGTGAGGGCAAGGGCGCCCTGCGCCAAACGCTCGAGCTGTTTTGGCTGTCGGCTGCCCGCAAGTTCGTGCCCGACGAATACTACCTGCTCGGCCTTTTCCGCCGCGACCTCGGGCGGCAGGGGCTGCGCAGCTTCATCTCCCATCGTGAGGGAACCGCGCTCAACCATCGGCTCAACGGTGCGGCGCTGACGGCACGGACCTCGCTGGTCAACGACAAGCTTCTGTGCGGCTTCCTGTTCGAGGCGATCGCCCTGCAGACGCCGCGACTGATCGGGCATGCCTCGACGCTGTTCCGCTTTCAGACCCCGCGCACCCTGTCCACCCCCGAGGCACTGGTGGATCTGTGGCGCCAGCCGGGCGCGCTGCCCTGCTTTGGCAAACCTGTCCACTCTTCACGCGCCCTTGGTACGGCCAGCCTCGTTGCGATCTCGGACGACGGGGGCATCGTTACGCTTGGCAACGGGCGTCAGGTTCCGGCCCTGCCGCTTGCGGCCGAGATCCTTGCGACCTACGGCGACGGCTACCTGTTCCAGGAATTGCTGATGAACGAGGCGTCGCTGGCGCGCGCGATCGGGCCGACCGTCGCCGGGGTGCGGATCGTCACCGTCCAGTCTGCCGATGGACCCAAGCCACTGTACGCGGTCATCCGCATGCCCGCCCCGGGCGCGATGAACGACGCGACGGCTGGGGGCCGTCAGGTGCGCGCGGCGGTCGATGTGGCAACCGGGCGGATACTGCGGGCGCAGGACATGTACCGGATGTCGATCTTCGACCAGCAGACCCACCCCGAGACCGGCGTAACGCTGCCGGGCCTGACGCTGCCCGACTGGCCCCAGGCCATCGACATGGTCCTGCGCGGGCATCAGATCTTTGCCGAGGCGGGGATTATCGGCTGGGATGTCCTGCTGACCGACCGGGGCCCGGTCCTGTGCGAGGCCAATGCCAATCCGCTGCACCTCAACTACCAGCGGCCTTTTGGCCGGGGCCTTCTGAACCCCGATCTGCGGCCCCTGATCGACGGGGCGCTGGCCTTTGCCGCGGCGCGCCGGGGGCGGACCTAGGCCCTACTGCCGCAGCGCCGCCAGCACCGCCTTTGCATCGGCCGAGGCCCAATCGGCATCGCCCACCAGCCGCGCCACCTCGTGCCCCTCCGGGTTCAGGATCACCGTCACCGGCAGTCCGAGGATCCCCATCCCCCGCGCCAGTTCCGACCGTGGATCGCGCAGGTTCACCGGATGGGTGACGTTCGCCTCGGACAGGAACCGCTCGATCGCGGGGACCGCATTGCGCCCCGTGGCCACCGTCACGACGGTC
>CAZVIS010000424.1:0-2902 GCA_964627355.1 uncultured Rhodobacterales bacterium | reverse complement strand
GCAGGCGTATGGATGAAATGCGCATGCAGCCACCCTGCCCCCTCGGGCCATTCCGCCACCAGCACCGCGGCTTGACCAAGCCGCCGCCCCCGGTTCGGCGTCGGATCTCGCCAGAGATCGCGCAGGAAACTGGCCAGCACCGGCCAGAACGCCCGCCTGACGGCAGCAGCCGCAAACCCCCGCAGAACCCGCAGAGGCTGCTGGTAAAGGTACTCCGGCAGGTAGACGACCGGTGCCACGATCTCGTCATGGACCGCATGGCGCTTCTTGTCGGTAGGCGCCCGCAACGAGACCAGGACAATGTCCATGCCGGCCTCTTCCAGCCCGCGAATCTCTTGCGCGATAAAGGTCTCTGACAGCCGAGGATACCCCTTCAGGATAACCGCCACCCGCCGCCCCGCGGCGGTTGTCACCGGACGACCCGCAGCGTTTCGGCCTTGGTCGCTCGGGTGTTGAGATACTCGGCCACCAGTCGCGAGATGTTCGGCAGACCTTCCAGCCGCATGTCGGCGCTGCCCTTCGACGGCGCATCGCGGGAAGGAAGCGCCTTCAACGCCGCAGCCATGCGAGCCGGGTTCGACGCCTCTTCGGGCAACAGCATGTCGATCAGCCCCAGTTCGGCCGCCCGGCGGCTACGCAGAAGTTGCTCTTCGCGGGGGGTGGTCCGGGGCACGATCAGCGCGGGTTTGTCAAATGAAAGGATCTCGCAGTACGTATTGTAGCCGCCCATGGCGACCACGGCCTTCGAGCTTGCGATCAGCTCTTCCATCCGCGTGTCGAACTCGATCACCTCGATCTGCGGGATGTCCTGCCCCTGTCGCAGGAATTCGGCCCGCTGCTCGCCAGGCATGTAGGGGCCAAGTACGACCAGCGCCTTGTGCGTAAGGGTCTTGTCATGGCGATAGGCGTTCATCACGTCGCGGACGAGGTCTGCGCCGTCCCCTCCCCCACCGGTCGTGACTAGGATGTAGTCGCCCGTGGGGCGGTGCGTGGACAGCGCCTCGTGCAGGGCCCGGCGTTGCAGAAAGCCTACGAAGGACATCTTGGCCCGCACCCCCGGCGGTACGTCGAGGCCCACCAGGGGGTCGTAGAAATCCGGCGGACCATAGACCCAGATCTTGTCGTAAAGCCGGTCAATCTTGGCCATCGTGTCATGTGGTTTCCACTCCGCCTCAAGCAGATGCGGCGCGTCCATCACCTCGCGCAGGCCAAGGACCAGCGTGGTGCCCTGAGATTTCAGATAGGCCAGCGTCTCCTCGACCTCGCCGCGCAGGCCCATCGGTTCCTTGTCCA
Organism: uncultured Rhodobacterales bacterium; assembly: GCA_964627355.1. Classification (GTDB taxonomy): domain Bacteria; phylum Pseudomonadota; class Alphaproteobacteria; order Rhodobacterales; family Rhodobacteraceae; genus JBBQXK01. The sequence goes on along the minus strand of CAZVIS010000424.1, from coordinate 1,609 downwards.
CGATGAAGATGTCGGGGCGGAACGTCTCGGCCGTGTGGCGGATGATGGACCGACGCATGGCGATTGTGTCCATGAGGTCCACATGCTCGGCCAGCGAGGAATACACGCCGATGCGCAGCTTGATGACGCTGGGGATCTTCACAAAGTCCACCCGCGCGCGATAGTCGAAGGCCCCCGCGATCTGCGAACCCGACATGATGAGAACCGAAAGGCCGCGGAAATCCTCGACCAGCGAATGCGCTATCGTGCGGCAGCGGCGCAAATGCCCCAGCCCGAAGGTATCGTGGCTGTACATCAGGATGCGCGCTTTGGCGTGAAGGCTTGGCATGCGGTACACCTTGCGTGGAGACTTCAAGGGTTGCGCCTTCCGGAAGCAGGCGCGTCAGCGATAGGGGTCTGCCGCATCGCGTAGCCCGTCGCCCAGGAAGTTGAAAGCCAGAACCACCAGAACGACCGGTACGACCGGGAACAAAAGCCAGGGATAGAGGGCGATGATGTTGACGCTCCGCGCCTCTGTCAGCAGGATGCCCCAGCTGGTGATCGGCGCCCTGAGGCCGATGCCAAGGAAGGACAGCGCCGTCTCGCCCAGGATCATGCCCGGAACGGTCAGCGTGGCCGAGGCAATCAGGTGCGACATGAAGCCGGGAACTAGATGCCGCCCGATGATCCGCCCGCTGCCCGCGCCAAGCAGTTGCGCCGCCAGCACATAATCCTCTTCCCGCAGTGCCAGCAGCTTGGACCGCACGGCCCGCGCCAGGCCCGTCCAGTCCAGCATCGCAAGGATCACCGTGATGCCGAGATAGACAAGAATGGGACTCCACGTCACCGGGATGATCGCGGCCAGCGCCATCCACAGCGGGATCGACGGGATCGACTGCAACACCTCGGTCACGCGCTGCACGACCAGATCGAACCAGCCGCCGTGATAGCCCGCAAGGCCCCCGATCACGATGCCGAGGACAAAGCTCATCACCACGCCAAGGATGCCGATGGTCAGCGAGATCCGCGCGCCGTAGATGATCCGCGACAGCACATCCCGGCCCAGACGGTCGGTCCCCAGAAGGTACAGCGACCCCCCTTCCGCTGGGCAGACCAGATGCGTGTCCGCCTCGACCATGCCCCAGAACATGTAGGGATCGCCCGAACAGAAGAAGCGCAGCGGCTGCGGCGTGGACAGATCCTCGACATACACCCGGCGCAGCGTTTCCATGTCCAGCGACATCTGACGGGCATAGACGAAAGGGCCAACGAATTCGCCGTTATGGAACAGATGCACGGCCTGCGGCGGGGCATAGATCATGTCGGTGTTGCGCGTGTTCAGCGCATAGGGCGCGAGGAACTCGCTGATGAGGGTCGTCGCATACATGAAGACCAGGAACACCAGCGAGGCGACAGCAAGGCGATGCTGGCGGAACCGCCACCACATCAGTTGCCCCTGCGAGGCGATGGCAGCAGCACCCTGCCCCGCCTCGCGCTCGATCGAATTCGGATCGAAGGGCGCGGTCGAGACGTAGTGCGGCAGTTCGTCCCCGTCGGTCCGGCTCATTTCACCGCCCCCCCCCTGCCAGCCGGATGCGCGGATCGAGGAGCGCAAGGGCAATGTCCGAGA
>CAZVIS010000423.1:0-2905 GCA_964627355.1 uncultured Rhodobacterales bacterium | reverse complement strand
CGAGACCGCGCCGGAGACCGAAGTTGCGGCGGTCGAGCCTGCGCCCGAGGCACAGCCTGAAACGGTCATCGCTGCGGTCGAGCCGGAGGTCATTGCCGAAGTCTCTCCCGAGACAACCCCAGACGTCGCAGAAGTTCTACAGACACCGGACCAGACCGAGGTCGCCGCGGCCGAGTCCACAACCGGCGTCGAACCGGTCACCTCGATCCCCGAGACGGTCGTTGCCGTACTGCCGCAGCCGGAACCCCTCGCCCCCCTTGGCAGTGCGACCGAAGAAGCCCCGATCCGGCTGGCCGCCCTGACCTGGCAGACGCGCGGCGTGACCGAGCTCAACGCCGTGGCCGACGGCTTTGACCGTGTGACCGGCAACGAGATCGTGCCCGACACCGATGCCAACCGCGAATTCCTTGCCTCGATCGATCCTTCGCTGCTGCTCGATCAGGCCGCCGTGGTCGATCCGGCCGATCTGTCGCGTGAGGCGCAGTCCGAACTTGCGCGCCTTGGCTGCTACCGGATGGCGGTGGACGGTTCGTGGGGCAAGGGCTCGCGCACTGCGCTGACGAGCTATTTCCTGGCCAAGCGGGCGGTCCCCGATACGCTGGAACCGACGGCCGAGCTTGTGGCGCAGTTGAAGGGCGAGACCAAGGTGGTCTGCGAGGTACAGGTCGCCCGTGCGCGGGTCGTGCCGGGCAAGACCAAGGCGATTCTGCCGCAGACGGCCGCGGCCGAGGGGACCGTAAAGGTTCGCGCAAGCGCGGGCCGCAAGGCGGTGACCGTCGAGAAGGCGAAGAAGAACATCACAAAGCAACTCAGCGGCGGGATGGGCTTCAACTAACGCGCCAGCGCCAGCAGGCCCGGCACATCCAGATGCGCCTCGAGATGCGCGGCCAGTCGGTCGAGCGTCTCTTCCACCCCCGAAGCATAGGCCAACCCCGATGGCGTGCCGCCGAGCGCGGCAAGAAAGGCCGCGCGGAAGGCATCCGCCGCGAACATCCCGTGCAGGTAGCTGCCGGTGACGCGGCCATCGGCCGAGGTCGCCCCCTCTGGCGTGCCGTCCACATGCGCGAAGGGGCGCGCACAATCGGACCCGTCGCTCCGGCCGATATGGATCTCGTAGCCCTCAATCGCTTGCCCGCTCGGGGCATGGGTGGCCCTGACCCGGGTCAGGCGTTTGTCGGGGCTCATCACGGTCGTGACGTCCAAAAGGCCGAGGCCCTGAGTCTCCCCCGCAGGCCCCTCGATCCCTTCCGGATCCGCGATGCTGCGCCCGAGCATTTGATAGCCGCCGCAGAGGCCAAGGACATGCCCCCCCCGCCGCCGATGCGCTGCAAGGTCGATGTCCCAGCCTTGGGCGCGCAGGAAGGCAAGGTCGGCGCGCGTGGACTTCGAACCCGGCAGGATCACCAGCGCCGCATCCCCCGGAATCGCCTGCCCCGCCCGCACCACCGTCAGCCGTACGCCGCGCTCCTGCGCCAGCGGATCGAGGTCGTCGAAATTGGCGATGCGCGAAAAGGTCAGGCAGGCAATGTGGAGGCCCTGCCCGCCCCCTGTGGGCAGGTCGAGCGCATCCTCGGCAGGCAGGCGCGCGGCTTCGGCAAACCACGGCACGACGCCAAAGCCGCGCCAGCCGGTGCGCGCCGCGATCAGCGCATATCCGTCGTCGAAAAGCCGCGGGTCACCCCGGAACTTGTTGATGAGGAACCCCGCCACCATCGCCGCATCGCCCGCGTCGAGTACGGCCTGCGTCCCCACGACTTGCGCGATCACGCCTCCCCGGTCGATGTCGCCCGCCAGAACCACCGGCACATCCGCCGCCCGGGCAAAGCCCATGTTGGCGATGTCGCCCGCCCGCAGGTTCACCTCAGCGGGCGAACCCGCGCCCTCGACAACCACCAGATCAACCTGCGCGGAGAGCCTGCGGAAACTCTCCAGCACCGGCGCCATGAGCGAGGGCTTCAGGGCGGCATAGTCCCGCGCCTTGACCGTCGCCACCCGGCGTCCCTGCACGATCACCTGGGATCCCGTCTCGGATTCCGGCTTCAGCAGCACCGGATTCATGTCGGTATGCGGCTCCCGCCCGCAGGCCAGCGCCTGCAACGCCTGCGCCCGCCCGATCTCTCCCCCGTCCACGGTGACAGCGGCATTGTTCGACATGTTCTGCGGCTTGAAGGGTGCGACCGTCAGCCCCCGCCGAAACGCCGCGCGGGCAAGCCCCGCCACCAGCAGCGACTTGCCGACGTTCGACCCGCAGCCCTGGATCATCAGCGCAGGCATCGTCCCACCACTAGCCGCTCGTCGCTCCCTTCCGGGCGCTCCTCGCTGACGACAGGGCCCGGCGATGAGCGCCCGCAAGGGAGCGAAGAGCCCCACGCGCGACGCATCAGAACTCCACCCCCGGCTGCGCCTTGATGCCGGACCGGAAAGGATGCTTCACCAGCGTCATCTCGGTCACCAGATCCGCGGCCTCGATCAGCGCGGGGTCGGCATTGCGGCCCGTCAGCACCACATGCGTCAGGGGCGGCTTCTCGGTAGCAAGGAAGGCCAGCACCTCGGCCAGATCCAGATAGCCGTAGCGCAGCGCGATGTTGATTTCGTCGAGCAGCACCAGCCGGATGGACGGGTCACGGATCAGTTCCTTGGCCTTCTCCCAGCCCTTTCCCGCCAACGCCACGTCGCGGGCGCGGTCCTGAGTCTCCCAGGTAAACCCTTCCCCCATTGCGTGGAACTGGCAAAGGGCCGCAAAATGCCCCTCGATCAGCCGCCGCTCGCCCGTATCCCAGGCCCCCTTGATGAACTGCACCACCGCGCAAGGCATGCCGTGCGCGATGCAGCGCAGGATCATGCCGAAACCGCTGGAGGATTTGCCCTTGCCCGCCCCGGTATGGACGATCACCAGCCCCTTTTC
>CAZVIS010000422.1:0-2909 GCA_964627355.1 uncultured Rhodobacterales bacterium | reverse complement strand
ATCGGTTCCTTGGTGACATCGACGCCGGCGAAGATCTTGGCGGATTCGCTGATGCCGGGCAGCCGTTCGTGCAGCGCCTCGGGCGGCAGGTGCGAGAGGTTGAGGTGGATGTGGTCCCCCTCGGGGCCGACCCCGCGCCCTTCGCGGATTTCGATCGTCATGCAGCGGCTGACCACATCGCGGCTGGCCAGGTCCTTGTAGGTCGGCGCGTAGCGTTCCATGAACCTCTCGCCATTGGCGTTGGTGAGGTACCCCCCTTCGCCGCGCGCCCCCTCGGTGATCAGGCAGCCGGAGCCGTAGATGCCGGTCGGGTGGAACTGCACGAATTCCATGTCCTGCAGGGGCAGCCCCGTCCGCGCCACCATCCCGCCGCCGTCACCGGTGCAGGTGTGCGCGCTGGTCGCGCTGAAATAGGCGCGCCCATAGCCGCCCGTCGCCAGCACCACCATCTTGGCGTTGAACACATGCATCGTGCCGTCGTCGAGTTTCCAGGCCACGACGCCGGTGCAGGCCCCGTCGGTGATGATGAGATCCAGCGCGAAGTACTCGATGTAGAATTCCGCGTTGTTCTTCAGGCTTTGCCCGTAAAGCGTATGCAGGATCGCATGCCCCGTCCGGTCGGCTGCAGCACAGGTGCGCTGGACCGGCGGCCCCTCGCCGTATTCGGTCGTATGGCCACCGAAGGGGCGCTGGTAGATGCGCCCGTCCTCGGTTCGGCTGAAGGGCACGCCGTAGTGTTCCAGCTCATAGACCGCCTTCGGCGCCTCTCGCGCCAGATACTCCATCGCGTCGGTATCGCCCAGCCAGTCCGACCCCTTGACGGTGTCGTACATGTGCCATTGCCAGCTGTCCGGCCCCATGTTGCCGAGGCTGGCCGCAATGCCGCCCTGCGCCGCCACGGTATGGCTGCGCGTGGGGAAGACCTTGGTCACGCAGGCCGTCCGCAGGCCCTGTTCCGCCATGCCGAGCGTCGCCCGCAGGCCAGACCCGCCCGCCCCGACCACGACCACGTCATAGTCATGCACTTCATACGGATAGGCAGTCATGCTTGGTCCAATCTCATTCTGTCATCCCCGCCTATTCCCAGATCGCCAGGCTGACATCGCCAGCGTCATGGTCGGACAGGCCCTGATCTTCCATCTGTTCGTATCTTGCGCCGATCAACGCCGAGAAGGCCTGCCCGCCATCGCTCACCAGCGCGGCGGTCAGATCCTGGGCATTGACCGAAAGGCAGGCCGCCATTTTCGCTGCCTCGTCCCTCATGGCGACCGGGTCCCAGATCGCCGGATCATAGGTCAGCGTCACCTCGCGATAGACGTCGTCCTCGCGAAGCATGGCCAGATCCCACTCCTGTCCATTGCAGCGCAGCGCGATGGCCCAGCTTTGAAAATCCTCTTCAACCATGAGGTGGAAGGACGGACCGGCCTTGGCGAGGTCATCGATGCTGCCGTCGGTCAGGACCATGATCCAGGCGGGCTTTGGCAGGGCCTGCCACGCGGCTTCTGCCAGTTCCGCCGAGGCAAGACTTTCCACCGGCAGTTCGTACAAGGGAAGCTTGCCCGATCCCACCGTCTCGACCAGTTGGGCCTGCAATGCCGCCAAAGTCTCGGCGCGCGTCAGGACCTGCATGTAGTCGGTGAACTCGGACATGTCCTGTCCTCAGAGCGCGATGCGGACAAGGGCGAAGAGGCCCGTCGCCATCACCGCATAGGACAGCGAGATCGCCCCGATGATCAGCGCCTTGCGCGTGGTCCCGTGGGCATAGTCCTCGATCATCGTCTGCGCGCCACGCGCGAAGTGGCGCATGCCGACGACCAGGAGAAGCGCCGTCAGGATCGCCGGGAAGGGGCGGGCAAACACTTCCAGCACCTCGGCCCGCGTGCCGCCAAGGGCGCTGCCAAAGACGATCAGCCAGACCGGGATCAGCAGCGCCAGCCCCACGGCGGACACCTGCATCGACCAGTGATGCTCGGTCCCCGAATGGCCCGCACCCCGGCCCACGGCGCGCTTGCGGTCGGTCAGATAGCGCATGGTGCCCTCACTGGATGATCAGGATGGTGGCGACGGTCAGCACGACCGACCCGATGATACAGGCCCAGCCGAGTTTCTCGGCGGTCGGGATGTCCAGCCCGTGCCCTGCGTCATAGATCAGGTGCCGGATCCCGGCGAGGTAGTGATACCAGACCGCCCACAAGGACCCGGTGAACACCAGATCCCCGAACCACGAGGTCGCAACCGCATTCGCCAGATCGAAATAGTGGTCCGAGGTTGCCGCCGCCAACAGCCACCAAACCATCAGCACGACGCCGACGATCAGCGCGTTTCCTGTGATCCGCGTCAGGATCGAAGTGATCGAGGTCAGTTGCGGGCGGTAGATCTGCAGGTGCGGGGACAGGGGGCGCTCGACCCGTTTGGTTTCCGCCATCGCGTTTCCCTCTTCCTCTGGCCGACAGGGCCGCAGCCGCAGCCTGCGCTGGATCCTTTTGCTTCTAGATAGCGGCTTTTGCGCCCGTGTCACGCGGCGCAGTGCCTCAGTCACGCGACCGCGATGTTTGCAGGTGCAGAAAATCGTTCAATGTGATCACTAATTCGAAAGGTGTGATCACGGCAGGCCTGAGGGCCGCGACTCACTCGCCCGTAAAGGCCGCGCGGTACAGGCGGGCCAGTTCCGCGGCATAGTCCGTGCACAGGACGATCCGCCGCGCGCGCGTGTCGTAGAAGGCATTCGCCTCGCCGCAGGGCTCGACGCTGACATCGATGCGGACCGGCAGGCCGTATTCGCCGTTCATCGCCTCGACCTCGGCGGCGATCAGGCGGGTCAGGGCGTCCTGCCCGGCGGGCTGCACCAGACGGAACCCCTTCAGGTGGTCCTGTGGCGGCATGTCGGCCAGCATCGTGCCCCAGCTGTC
>CAZVIS010000421.1:0-2909 GCA_964627355.1 uncultured Rhodobacterales bacterium | reverse complement strand
TCGTGCCGGTCACCGCGACCATCGTGTCGGGCTGGCGGGCGAACCACAGGGCCGCAGCCCCGGCCAGCGCTGCCCGCGCATCCTCGGCCACCACCAGAGCGGCGCCTCCGGCTCGCACCGCATCCCGCGCCAGCGCTGCTCCTGCCGCATCCGTCAGCACCGCCGCGACGCCCCGGTCCAGCGCGGCCTGCACGAAGGCCGCGCCATGGACCTTGGCCCCCGGCAAGGCGGCGAACAGACTGCCCGACGCCGCCGTCCGGCTGTCGAGCGACAGCCCCGTGACGGCCACGTCGCTTCCCGCCGCAAGGCCCAGTTCCGAGAGCCGCCTTGTCGTATCGCCCAAGCCCCTGCCCCCGGTTCGCCCTCAGTTCCCCGCCGCAGTTAGCTCAACCTCGGCGGGGGGTTCAATGATCGGTCGCAGGCCGAGGAGCGGAGCTACCCGGCGCACGATCTCGGCCGCGACCGGCACGGCCGTCCAGCCTGCGGTGCGGCGGGGTTCAGAACCCGACGTGTCCACGGGTTCGTCCAGCGTCACGATCAGCACGTATTCCGGGTTCGAAGCCGGAAAGACCGAGGCGAAGGTGTTGATGACCTTGTCGTCATAGTAGCCGCCGCCCTTTTTCGGCTTGTCGGCGGTGCCAGTCTTGCCTGCGACCTGATAGCCCTCGACCTCGGCAAAGCTTGCCGTGCCGTGGACGACCACGTCACGCATCATGTCCACCGCCGCCTTCGCCACCTCTGGCGACAGGACCCGCACCCCTTCCGGCGGCCCGTCCCGCTTGAGCAGCGTCGGCTTGATCGCCACGCCGCCGTTCGCAATCGCGCCGTAGGCCGCCGCAAGGTGCATGGGCGAGGCCGAGAGGCCGTGGCCGAAGGAGGTGGTGATCGTCACGATCTCGGACCATTTGGCGGGCAGAAGGGGTTTGGCCTTTGGCGCCTCGACCAGCTCCAGCGGCGTCGCCTCGAAGAAACCGAGGGCGCGCAGGAACGCCTGCTGGCGTTCCGCGCCGATCATCAGGCCCAGTTTCGCGGCGCCGACGTTCGAGGATTTCACGATCATGTCGGTGACCGACAGCGTGCCGTAGTTCTTGTTCTGGAATTCCTTGATCTTGAACCTGCCCCAGACGAGCGGCGAGTTCGCCTCGATCATCGTGTCGGGGGTGACAAGGCCAAGCTGCATGGCCTGCGCTGCCGGGAAAATCTTGAAGGTTGAGCCAAGCTCATAGACCCCCTGCATCGCGCGGTTGAACAGCGGACTGTCGCCGGGATCACCCGATACGGGATTCGGCGGGCGGTCGTTCGGGTCGAAGTCGGGCAGTGAGACAAGGCTGATAACCTCTCCCGTCTGCGCCTTCATCAGGATGGCGGTCGCCCCCTTGGCGTTCATGAGCTTCATCCCGGCTTCCAGGATTTCCGCCGTGGCCGCCTGAATGGTGAGGTCGAGCGACAGTTGCAGGGGCGTGCCTGCCATTGCGGGGTCGCGCAGGCGTTCGTCCAGCGCCTTCTCGATGCCCGCCGTCCCGATCACCTCGGCGGCGTGGACCCCCTCGTTGCCAAAGCTCGCGCCGCCCAGGACATGCGCCGCCAGCCGACCGTTCGGATAGAGCCGCATCTCGCGGGGGCCGAACAGAAGGCCCGGATCGCCGATTTCATGCACCGCCTGCACCTGTTCGGGCGACAGCTTGCGGCGCAGCCACAGGAAGGACCGGCCATCGGTAAAGCGGCGCTGCAGATCTTCGGCCTTCATGTCGGGGAAGATCTTCGCAAGCTCGGTCGCCACGCGCGCCGGATCGACCATCTGGCGGGGATGGGCATAAAGTGCGTGGGTGAGAAGGTTCGTGGCCAGGAGCCGCCCGTTGCGATCCACAATATCTGACCGAAGCGCTACGATCTCGGCGCCCGCCGAGGCGACGCGGGGCTCTTCGACCTCCTTGGCCGCCAGAACCCCCATCCGCACCCCGATCACCGCAAAGGCGCAGAAGAAGGCCAGCCCCAGCAGGACCAGCCGCCCCTCGGCCCGGGCGCGTGCCTTGTCACGCGCGGCCTCGGCCCGCAGGCGGATGTTCTCGCGTTCGATGGCGTCGGGGTTCTCGCCTTTGGCGCGGGCCTCAAGGATGCGCGCAAGCGGGCGGAGGGGGGTGCGCGTCACAGCGGGTCCTCCTCGGTCAGACTGCCGATGGTGTCCACCGGCGACATCTCCTGCAGGGGCGTGGGTGGCAGGGGCAGCGCCACCTCGTCCACCGACTGGAATTGGCCGGGTTCAAGGGGGAGGAGCGGTACACGCTCGAAATTCAGCGCCACAAGGTCGCGCAGTCGTTCGGGGCGGTTCAGGTAGGCCCATTCCGCCCGCTGCACGGCCAGCGATTCATGCAGGTGCGCGATGTCGGCCTGCAGCACCTCCATCTCGCGCAGGACGGCCTGCGTCGCATAGTTCTCGCGGTAAGCCCAGAAGGCCAGCGCCATAAGGGCGACCGAGGTCAGAAGAAGAAGCAGGGGACGCATCAGCGACGGCCTTTCTGCGGACGGTTCGGGATCAGGGGAACGCCAAGCGCCGCCGGGTCGGGGCGGCGGGCGGGGGCCTCGGTGCGGCGGGCGACGCGCAGCTTGGCGGACCGCGACCGCGGGTTGGCGGCAAGCTCGGCCTCATCCGGCGCCACAGCGCGGCGGGTGACAAGGGTGAAGCGCGGGGTCGTCTCGGCCCGTTCGGGCGCATAGCGGTTGGCCGAGGGTTCGCCGCCCGAGGCCAGTTGCAGGAACCGCTTGACGATGCGGTCCTCCAGCGAATGGAAGGTGACGACGGCGAGGAGGCCACCGGGGGCCAGCGCCGCCTCGGCCCCCGCAAGCCCCTCGAACAGCTCGGAAAACTCGGCGTTGACGGCAATCCGCAGGGCCTGGAAGGCGCGGGTGGC
>CAZVIS010000420.1:0-2916 GCA_964627355.1 uncultured Rhodobacterales bacterium | reverse complement strand
GCCGGGGCGACCGAGGCGAGGTAGGCCGCGATGTCGGGGCCGCCCTTGGCCAGCTTGAACGCCATCTTCGAGCGGGCCTTCGAGTCGCCGGTCTTTTCCTTGAGGAACTTGGCCGGATCGACGACGTATTCGGCCAGCAGGGCCTCGTCCCAGACGGCGCCGGTGGCACCGTAGGCGAGGATGCCGTCGCCGTAGTCGAAGCCTTCATAGGAGGCGACCGGACGGCCGATCACGCCATAGAGGTTCGGGCCGGTCTTGGCGCCCTTCACGATCTCGGTCCCGTCGGGGGCGACGATCATGTGGCAGGTCTTGCACTTGTTGAATTCCTTCTCGCCCTTGGCCACATCCTGCGCGAGGGCAGGGGCCGCGAGGGCGATCGCGCCGAGCGCGGCGAACAGGGTAGCTTTCGTCAGCATCGTTGGTTTCCTCATCCTTTGCCCGGTCGGGACTGAGTCGCCGGGGATGGCGCGATCAGGCCCCGCAGGTCCGTGATATGCAATAGCATGCAATCTATCGAACAAAATGCTGAAGGAAAGGGCATCAGGTGAAATGTCGCGGGAAGGTGCGCATCAGGGCCGCGTCGAGGTCGGCCAGCGTCACCGGCAGGCCGAGGTCCACAAGGCTGGTCACCCCCTGGTCGCGGATGCCGCAGGGGACGATGCCCGAGAAATGCGAAAGGTCCGGCTCGACGTTGATCGACAGGCCGTGGAAACTGACCCACCGGCGCAGCTTTATCCCGATGGCGGCGATCTTGTCCTCGGCCGGGGTGCCGTCGGGTAAGGGGGGCTTGCCGGGCCGCGGGACCCAGACGCCGACGCGGCCGGGGCGGATGTCGCCCCGCACGTTGAATTCGGCCAGCGTGGCGATCACCCAGCGTTCGAGGTCGCGCACAAAGCAGCGCACGTCGCGGCCCCGTTTGCCGACGTCGAGCATCAGATAGACCACGCGCTGCCCCGGCCCGTGATAGGTGTATTGCCCCCCGCGCCCCGCGACATGCACGGGAAATCGGCCGGGATCGGTCAGGTCGGCGGCGTGAGCGCTGGTTCCGGCGGTGTAGAGGGGCGGGTGTTCCAAGAGCCAGACCGCCTCGTCCGCGCGGCCCTCGGCAATTGCGGCGACGCGCGCCTCCATCGCGGCGACGGTTTCGATGTACGAGGAAAGACCCGGCAGAACCGTCCATTCGACCATGCTGGCGCGACCCCGTCGTTTCGCTTCATTCTTGCGGCACAACGGTGTAATGTTTACGATGTGCCGCATTGTATGACGGAGTGATGAAATGACTTTGAAACGGATTGCAAGCACCACCCTCGCGCTGTCGCTGGCCATCGTGCCGGCCGGGCAGGCAATGGCCGACGGCGATGCGCTGGTCGGCGGGATCGTGGGTGGTATCATCGGCGGCGTGATCGTCAACGAGGCCAACAAGAACCGGGCCAAGCGGTCCACCGGCACGACCACGCGGTCGTCCTCGGGGCAGTCATCGGCGCAGCGGGCGGCCAACCGTGAAGTGCAGACAGCGCTGAACTACTTTGGTTTTCCGGTCGGTACGCCGGACGGCGCGATCGGCCCGCGCTCGCGCGCCGCGATTGCCGAGTACCAGATCACCATGGGCTGGCCCGGGACCGGGCAACTCAACGATTTCGAGCGCGACATCCTGGTGTCGTCCTACTACCGCGCGCAGGCGGGCGGCGCCTCGACCGCGTCGCTGATCGCGACGAACCCACAAGGGGTGAAGGGTGTCCTCATCGCGTGGAAGAATGAACGTCTGGGCATCGGCGCCCCGGTGGCCCCGGCGGGCACGCTGGCGGCGGCGGGAACGGTGACCACAGCGGGCACGGTCGGGGTCGCGGCTGCGGCACAGGCCGCGCAGGCTGCGCCCCAGGCGGCGGCCCCCGCGCTGCCCTCGTTCACCGCGCCCACGCCCGAGCCCGAGCCTGCCGCAGCCCCGGCGCTGCCGTCCTTCATGGGGCAGGCGACGGTGCAGCAGGTCTCGCTGGCCTCGCACTGCTCGAAGGTGTCGCTCGTCACCAACTCGAACGGGGGATTCGTGACGCAGGTCACGATGACCGATCCGGCCTTTGCCTTGTCCGAGCAGTTCTGCCTTGCCCGCACCTACGGCATGGCGCAGGGCGAAGAACTGATGGCCAAGGTGCAGGGCTATACCCCTGCGCAGGTGGCCGAGCAGTGCCTGGCCTTCGAGCCGGTGCTGAGCCCCTATGTCCAGACCGTCGCCTTGAAGTCGCGGGATGAGGTGATTGCCGAGGTCTCGCAGTTCGTCGTGTCGTCGGGGATGCAGCCGGCGCAGCTGGCGGGGACGGCGAAGACCTGCCTTGGCGTCGGCTACAAGACGGACAACAGCAACCTCGCCATCGGTTCGGCGCTGCTGCTGGTCGCCGTGGGGGACCGGGCCTATGGCGAGCTGATCGGACATCATCTGGTATCGGGGATCGGCGCTGCGCCGCGCCCCGATCTGGCGCTGGCCTGGTTCGAGGGCGCACTGGGCGATTCGGAGAGCGGCGTGACGCAGGTCTTTGCGCCCGGGATGACCGACCGGACCGGGCTGATCCGTATGGCCGCCTATGCCGTGGCCGGGCAGCCCCTGCCGGGTGGTGCCGTCCCGGAGGCTGCACCGGCGCTCGAGCCGACGGCGCTGGAGATCTCGCCCGCGCCGGCCGAGCAGGGGCTGAAGCTGCCGTCGATCACGCTGCCATTTGTCGGCGGAGCGACGAAGTCGCCGTAAGGGCAGGGGGCGCAAAAAGCCCCTTCCCTTCGCGGCGGGGCTTCGCTATCACGCCGCCTGCCGGTCCAGTGCGGATGTGGCGGAATTGGTAGACGCGCAGCGTTGAGGTCGCTGTTCCTTAACCGGAGTGAAAGTTCGAGTCTTTTCATCCGCACCAGACCGGCATGACAGGGCGCCCG
>CAZVIS010000419.1:0-2918 GCA_964627355.1 uncultured Rhodobacterales bacterium | reverse complement strand
AGGCTCGCGCCCCAGCCAATGTGTGGTTCAAAGGTGCAGACAGCTCAGGTCCGCCGCTGCTCTCTAGGGGCCCGGGGTGGAAGCGAGAGTGGTAGAGATCGTTGTATTTTCACGGGTCGAGCGTGGTATTGCCAAAAGAGCGGCGGCATGCGCCTCCCGTCGGCTTTCGCTCGCGACGAAATCCGGCCAATGGTTCTCGCGTAGGGCTCCGCGACGGCAATCATCCGCGCGCGCAAGGCGGCGGTCGTGAAGACGCCGCGGCGGCATGGTATGCTCAGAGCCGATTTCGTGGACCGAATCCATGCCTTCGACCCTGCGACTCGACGTTCTGGGTGAACTGCGCGTTACGCTCAACGGGACGAGGGTGCCTTTGCCCGCGTCGAAAAAGACGCGCGCGCTGCTCGCCTACCTTGCACTGACCGGCCGTCCTCACCGAAGGGAACGTTTGTGCGAGATTTTCTGGGAGCTTCCGGACGATCCGCGCGGGTCACTGCGGTGGGCGCTGAGCAAGATCCGCAAGGCAGTCGATGCGCCCGGCGCGCCTCGTCTCGACGCGGATCGTGAACGCGCTTCGCTCGACCTCGCCGACGTTGCAGTGGACCTGCACGAGATCCGCCGGTCGCTCGCAACGGGCGGGCAGTCTGCCGCGTCGCTGCGTGGGATCGCACAGGCCCTCTCGGAGCCGCTGCTTGACGGCCTAGACCTATCGAACAGCGAAACCTTCCAGGCTTGGCTGCTTGCCGAGCGAGCCGACGCCGCGCGGCTGCGCCTTGACGCGCTGCAGGCGGTGACGCTGCATCCCGAGACAAGCGACCAGGATGCCGTGCGATGGCTTCGCGACTGGTACGCTGCCGAGCCGCTGTCAGCCGACGCCGCCGGCATGCTCGCGCGGACGCTGACGCGGCTCGGCAAGCCCGAGGAGGCGCATGCGGTTGCGAGCGCCTATCGCGAAGCCGCGCAAGCGGCGGGACACAGCGAGAGTCCAGACCTGCTCGTAGAGCCGAAACAGCCTGATCCAACGGCGGTCGGCCCGCGCGGGGTTCCCGTGGCCGCACCCATGCTGCTGCGCCAGCAAACGATCGGGTTCTGCCGGTCCTCCGATGGAGCGCGGATTGCCTACGCCTGCGTTGGAGACGGTCCACCAATCGTGAAGGCGGCAAACTGGCTCAACCATCTCGAGCTGGACTGGGAAAGTCCGATCTGGTCACGGACGTTTCAATCGCTGACCGAAGGCCGCAGGTTCATCCGCTACGATGAGCGTGGCAACGGATTGTCGGACTGGGACGTCGCGGACATCAGCTTTGCCGCGTTTGTGCGTGATCTCGAGGCTGTGGCCGATGCTTTGGAACTTGAGCGGTTTCCATTGCTGGGCATGTCACAGGGATGCGCGGTGTCGATCGACTACGCCGTTCGGCATCCGGAACGCGTGTCCGCGCTGATCCTGATAGGCGGCTACGCCGCAGGGTGGAGGCTCGGCGCAACGCCCGAAGAGCGCGAGCGGCGTGAGGCCGTCATGACCTTGACGCGTCTGGGTTGGGGTACAAGCAACTCTGCCTATCGCCGCATATTTTCGCAGACCTTCATGCCCGACGGCACGCCAGAAGAGCTGGCTTGGTTTGACGAATTTCAGCGGCTGACGACCTCGCCCGAGAACGCCGTTCGATTCCAGAACGCATTCGGCGACATCGACGTCCGTCCGCTGTTGCCTTCCGTCACGGTGCCAACGCTCGTCCTCCACGCGCGGCAAGACCAACGGATTTCGCTCGAGCAGGGTCGCGAACTTGCTATCCACATTCCAGCGGCCCGGTTCGTCACGCTCGAAAGCCGGAACCACATCCTTCTCGGGCATGAACCAGCCTGGGAGACCTGCATGCGCGAGATCACCCGCTTCCTGGGCGAGCATGGGCTCTGAGGGGACTGTCAGCGTAGCGTCGCCCGCGCCCACCAAGTGGCATTGGCGGTGCGGTCAGACAAATTCGAACCAGTCTCCGTTTCCCCTACCCTGCCCCGATGTCAGGCTGCGAGAAGGGCGCGCCACTTGGCAAGAGCGGCGGTGCGGGTCTGTCTGCAGGCGTTGCGGTCCTGGAGGTGGCGCTCGGTTGGAAAGCGGTTATGAACTGAAGCGCACTTCTGTAACGTTCACATGCGCCGGAACCGCGACATGGCCCGCTCGCGTCGACGAAACGGCTGGTGCAGATTTTCGGCCCTGTTGTTGAACCAGCGCCCCATATCCCGGTCATGGCCGCGACCAAGGTCCGTCAAGGCGGCGCCGTAGGACCGGAGTCGATCGGTCACGACGGTCTCGGGTCGACCATGCCGTCTCTGGGCCTTCTTCAAGAATCTCAATGTGGCTTTGGGATCGTGCGGCTTGGTTGCGATGCTTTCCAGCACCTCCATTTCATGATCGACAGCGCGCCAGAGCTCGTGCGTGACGTTGTTGATCTTCACGTAGACCTCATCCGGGTGCAAATGGCGACGCGCGTGCCGCCTCAACACGCTTGCCCCTGATCTCGACGGCGTGCATCGACTTCCTCTGACAAAGCCCCTCAGTGCGTGTCAGGGTTTGCGGGGGGAAGGGTCGGGGCACGATCCGCGTTGCGGATGATGGTGTAGGAGGCCGAGCCGATCACCAAAAGGCCTCAGATCACCGTGGCCCAGGTCGGGATCTCGCCGTAGAACAGCCACCCGGTCGCAGCCATCAGGATCAGGCGCAGATAACCGAGCGGGGCTATGGCCGATGTGCGGCCCAGCCGGATCGCGGCCGTGAAGAGCCAGATGCCAGCGGTGAAGATCAGGCCCATGGCCAGCAGGATCGCCGCCTCGGGCAGGGTCGGGGTGACCCAGGCGAAGGCTGCGACAGGGGCGGACAGGACCGCCACGACAAGGCCCTGCCAGAACAGTACCGTCACCGTCGTGTC
>CAZVIS010000418.1:0-2921 GCA_964627355.1 uncultured Rhodobacterales bacterium | reverse complement strand
TCGACATGCGCGCCCGGATCGAGCGGCAGATCGAGCAGCGGACCCTGATGCTGTCGGGCGTCAGCCACGACCTGCGCACCCCCCTGACGCGCCTGCGCCTTGGCCTGTCGATGCTGCCCGAGGATGAAGAGACGCGCGCCCTTCTCGCCGATGTCGCCCACATGCAGCGCATGGTGGACGAGTTTCTGGCCTTTGCGCGCGGCGACGCGATGGAGGAGCCGGTGCCGACCGATCCTGCCGGCCTTGCCCGGCTGGTGGTCGAGAATGCGGTGAGGGCGGGCCAGCAGGTCAGCTACGAGGGCCCCGCTTCGGCCGAAGCGATTCCGATGCGTCCGCAGGCCGTGGCGCGCGCGCTGGAGAATCTGGTGGCCAATGCCGTCCGCTATGGCACGAAGGCCGTGGTGTCGCTGCGCATGGGCGACCGCGCGCTGCGGCTGGCGGTCGAGGATGACGGGCCGGGCATCCCTCGCGACCGGCGGGACGAGGCGATGTCCCCCTTCACCCGCCTTGACAGCGCCCGCGACCCGAACCGGGGTGGCGGCGTGGGGCTTGGCCTGTCCATCGCCGCCGACATCGCGCGCAGCCACGGCGGGCAGCTGCGCCTGCTGGACGGCGACCAGATGGGCGGCCTCAAGGCCGAGCTGGTCTTTGCCCGCTAGACTGCAGGCTGCAGGTCACTTCGACGCGGCGGTGTTCATCACCCAGTGGGGCGTCCTGCCGTCCGAATAGGCGACGCCGATGCCGACCTCGCGCATGCCGCCGGTCAGGATGTTCTTGCGGTGCGGCGGCGAGTTCATCCACCACGCCACCGCCGACTGCGGGCTGCGAAAGCCGTAGCCCACATTCTCGGCCGCGATGCGAAAGCGGTAGCCCTCGCGCTTGATCCGCGTTGCCAGCTTGGACCCGTCCGACCCGACATGCCCCATCTTGTCGCGGTTGGCGCTGTCGCAGGCATGGCCCTGCGCGGCACGGGTGAGGGCCGCATTCTCGCGCACCGGACCCAGCCCGGCGGCGCTGCGCTCGGCATTGATGGCACGGATCGCGGCATCGCGCACCGCGCCCACGTCGTCGGGCATGCCGCAGGCAAAGGCGGGCGAGGCAGACAGAAGAAGCGCCAGAAGCAGGGGACGGAACATGCGGAACCCTTGGTCAACCAGAGTGATTGAAGAACGCTGCGCAACAATCCTGAAGCTTCGATGACCAAACCATGGCCGCATTGTGGAAGGACGGATGGTGGCCGCTGTGGGGATCGAACCCACACGGGCATGGCCCGAGGCATTTTAAGTGCCTTCCGTCTACCAGTTTCGGCAAGCGGCCCTTCGTCCCGCTTAGCGGCACGGGCTGCGTGCCTCAAGGATCATTTCCTTGTGACGGGCGTGCCGCGGCGCGGCGATTGACGCAACCCTTCCGGTCGGCCACAAACGGGGCAACCCTGCGGAGGCCCCCATGAAGAAAGTCTATCCGAACGCGGCTGCGGCCCTCGACGGCCTGCTCTTCGACGGGATGACCATCGCGAGCGGCGGCTTTGGCCTTTGCGGCATCCCCGAGCTTTGCATAGCGGCGATCCGCGCGGCGGGGACGAAGAACCTGACGGTCGCCTCGAACAACGCGGGCGTGGACGGGTTCGGACTGGGGATCCTGCTCGAAAGCCGGCAGGTGAAGAAGATGATTTCCTCCTACGTCGGCGAGAACGCGGAATTCATGCGCCAGTACCTGTCTGGTGAACTGGAGCTGGAGTTCAACCCCCAGGGCACGCTGGCCGAACGGATGCGCGCGGGCGGCGCAGGCATCGGCGGCTTCTATACCCGCACCGGCGTCGGCACCGTCATCGCCGAGGGCAAGGACGTGAAGTCGTTCAACGGGCAGGACTACATCCTGGAAACCGGGATCGTGGCCGACCTCTCCATCGTCAAGGCGTGGAAGGCCGACCCGTCGGGCAACCTCGTCTTCCGCAAGACCGCCCGCAACTTCAACCCTCCCGCCGCCACCTGCGGCAAGGTCTGCGTGGCCGAGGTCGAGGAAATCGTCCCCCTCGGCGCCCTCGATCCCGATACGATCCACCTGCCCGGCATCTACGTCCACCGCCTGATCCAGGGGCAGCACGAAAAGCGGATCGAACAGCGCACCGTGCGCAAGAAGGAGACCGCGTGATGTGGGACCGCAATCAGATGGCCGCCCGCGCCGCGCAGGAGCTTCAGGACGGCTGGTACGTCAACCTCGGCATCGGCATCCCGACGCTGGTGTCGAACTATATCCCCGAGGGGATCGAGGTGACGCTGCAGTCCGAGAATGGAATGCTGGGCATGGGCCCTTTCCCCTATGAGGGCGAAGAGGACCCCGACCTCATCAACGCAGGCAAGCAGACCATCACCGAACTGCCGCAGACCGCCTTCTTCGATTCGGCGCAGTCCTTCGCGATGATCCGGGGCGGCAAGATCGCCATGGCGATCCTCGGCGCGATGGAGGTGGCCGAGAATGGTGACCTGGCGAACTGGATGATCCCGGGCAAGCTGGTCAAGGGCATGGGCGGGGCGATGGACCTTGTGGCGGGTGTCGGCCGCGTCGTGGTGGTGATGGACCACACCAGCAAGACCGGCGAATCCAAGGTGCTCAAGGCCTGCACCCTGCCCCTGACCGGCAAGGGTGTGGTGGACCGCATCATCACCAACCTCGGCGTGCTCGACGTGGTGCCGGGCGGCCTGCGCATCGTCGAATGCGCCCCGGGCGTGTCCGAGGCCGACCTGCGCGCCGCGACCGAGGCGACCCTTGTCTGATTTCGTGATCGAACGCGAAGTGACCGGCCACAAGGGCCGCTACGTCATCCGCAAGAATGGGGCCGAGGCCGAGCTGACCTATTCGATCACCACCCCCGAACTCGTCATCGCCGACCACACCGCAGTCCCCGACAGCTTTCGCGGCAC
>CAZVIS010000417.1:0-2927 GCA_964627355.1 uncultured Rhodobacterales bacterium | reverse complement strand
CAGGGCATCAAGGCCGATGAGGAAAAGCGCCTCGCCGACCTGACCGTCCGGTGGGAGGCCGAGAAGGCCGTGGTCGAGGAGATCATCGCCATCCGCGCCAAACTGCGTGAGGGCGGCCAGCCGGTCGAAGGCGCCCCGGAAGGCGAGGCGCCGCCCGACCGCGACGCGCTCATGACGCAACTCAAGGCCAAGAATGCCGAACTGACCGCGATGCAGGGCGAAACCCCGCTGATCCTGCCCATCGTCGATGCGCAGGCCGTGGCGACCGTGGTTGGCGACTGGACCGGCATCCCCGTCGGTCGGATGCTCAAGGACGAGATCGAGACGGTCCTTAACCTTGACCAGCACCTGGCCAAGCGCGTGATCGGCCAGGACCACGCGATGAAAATGATCGCCAAGCGCATCCAGACCAGCCGTGCGGGCCTCGACAACCCGTCGAAACCCATCGGGGTGTTCATGCTCGCCGGTACTTCCGGCGTCGGGAAAACCGAGACGGCGCTGGCGCTGGCCGAGGTGCTCTATGGCGGCGAGCAGAACGTCATCACCATCAACATGAGCGAGTATCAGGAGGCGCATACCGTCAGCAGCCTGAAAGGCGCCCCTCCCGGCTATGTCGGCTATGGCGAGGGCGGTGTGCTGACCGAAGCCGTCCGCAGGAAGCCCTATTCCGTGGTTCTCCTCGACGAGGTTGAAAAGGCTCACCCCGACGTCCACGAGATCTTCTTCCAGGTCTTCGACAAGGGCCAGATGGAGGATGGCGAGGGCCGGATGATCGACTTCCGCAACTGCCTGATCCTGCTGACGACGAACGCCGGCACCGAGATGATCATGGACATGTGCGCCGACCCCGACCTGATGCCCGACCCCGAAGGTCTGGCCAAGGCGCTGCGCGAGCCCCTGCTTAAGATTTTCCCGCCAGCACTTCTGGGCCGTCTGGTGACGATCCCCTATTACCCGCTGTCGCCCACGATGATCGCGGAAATCACGAAACTGCAACTCAACCGCATCAAGAAGCGGGTCCAGGCCGCCCATGGCGTGCCCTTCGAATACTCTCAGGCCGTGGTGGACACCATCGTATCGCGCTGCTCGGAACTGGAATCGGGCGGCCGGATGATCGATGCCATTGTGACGAACACCATGCTTCCCGATATTTCCGCAGAGTTCCTCCGCCGGATGATGGCAGGCGGGGAAGTCAACCGCGTGGCCATCGACGTGACAGACAACGACTTTACCTATTCATTTGATTGACAGGAGAACGACATGGCAGCCGCAGGAAAAAAGAAGAAGATCAGGTTGGAGCTGAAATACGACGTCCTGACGTTCGACAAGATGGACACCAAGAACGCCATCGACTTCATCGTCACGAACAAGGACCTGGCCAAAGTGGTCAAGCCCTTGAAATTCAAGGTCGATGCCGAACTGGACGAGCGCAAGTACGACGCCAAGAAGCTTGAGGATGTGGTCTATTACGGCGACAAGGGCGGCGTCTTCGGGATCCGCATGGCGGTCAAGCTGTTCGACATGGCCGTGGCCGAGGCGAAAAAGAAGAACAAGCCCGACGATGTGAAGAAGGCCTTTTCCGAACTGGAAAAGGATTCCAAATACGCCTTCGAGAAACTGATGAAGGACCTTGAATCCGGCAAGGCCGACAACGCCCAGGCGCTGAAGGACGGCAAGGCCGCGATGAACAAGCTTGATGCCGTCAAGAGCAACGCCTTCGAGGATCCGCGCAAGGGTGTGCTCAAGGCGCTGGAACCCCTGACCAAAAAGGATGCGGGCAAGGACGAAGCCGCCAAGGCGAACAAGATCCTGGTCACCATCTCGACGCTCTTCGACAAGTCCGGCGCCGAAGCCACGAAAGCCGTCGAATTCTTGGCAAGCACCGGCAAGAAGATGAAGGACGACAAGGACGCCGACCAGTCGCTCAAGGAATTCGGCAAGGAAATCCTCAAGAAAGAGAAGATTTTCGATGACTTCCTGAACGGGGCCTCCAAGTTCGACGATGCCTTTGACATGGCGCTGACGGCGACCGAGGGGGAAGAGCTGGACGTTGACGCGGTGAAGCGCGCAATCAAGGAGTTCGAAGCGCTCAGTTCGCTGGAAAAGCTGGCGGCGGCGGCCGTAAAGGCGGCCAGAGAGTTGCAGCCCAAGTTCAAGAAGATCGAGTCCAAGCTGAAATGAGGCAGGGTCTGTGGCGATCGGTTTGAACTGCGCTTGGGCAGGACTGGACGGCGCGCGCGCCCCTGAACAGGGCGCGCGCCATGGCCTCTAGCAGCCAGAAGTTCATCGCCCGCAACCGCGCTCCTCGCGTGCAGATCGAATATGACGTCGAGCTCTACGGCGCCGAGAAGAAGGTCCAGTTGCCCTTCGTGATGGGCGTCATGGCAGACCTTTCGGGCAAGCCGGTCGACCCGCTGCCAGCGGTCGCCGACCGGTCCTTCCTCGAGATCGACGTGGACAACTTCGACAGTCGCATGAAGGCGATGAAGCCGCGCGTCGCATTTTCGGTGCCGAACACGCTGACCGGTGACGGCAATCTGGCGGTCGATCTGACCTTCGAGGCGATGGACGATTTCACCCCCGCCGCCCTCGCTCGCAAGGTTGAACCCTTGCGCAAGCTGCTGCAGGCCCGGACCGAGCTTGCCAACCTGATGACCTATATGGATGGAAAGGCGGGGGCCGAGGCACTGATCGAACGTGTCCTTGGGGACCGTTCCCTGCTTGCGGCCCTCTCCGGCACCGCGCCCGCGACCGAAACCTCTGCCGCGCTCGCCTCGCTTCATGCAGCAACCCCACCCGCCGCGCCACAACGGGACACCACCGCCGACGCCCTCGCCGCCCTCCGCGCCGCGACCCCTGTGGCCGAGGAGGTCCCCGACACCACCGCCGACGCCCTCGCCGCCCTGCGCGCGGTGACCCCTGTGGCC
>CAZVIS010000416.1:0-2927 GCA_964627355.1 uncultured Rhodobacterales bacterium | reverse complement strand
TAACCTGCGGCCATCGCCCTGCGGAGGTCCCGATGTCCGATGATCCCGTCGCCACCGCCATCGCCCGCGCGCCGGGCGTGCAGACCCCAGACGACCGCATCAGCCTGAGCTATGACCAGCGTTTTCTGCGTCGGCGCAGGCTGGTCGCCGACGCAGGTCTGTCTTTCCTGGTGGACCTGCCGGAAACTGTCAGCCTTCAGGCGGGAGATGCCTTCCTTTTGTCCGACGGCCGCGCAGTCGCGATCGTGGCAGCGGTAGAACCTGTCCTGCGCATCACCGGCGACCTGCCGCGCCTCGCCTGGCACATCGGCAATCGCCATACGCCCTGCCAGTTTCAGCGCGACGCGCTCGTGATCCGCGCCGACCATGTGCTGCTTGCCATGCTGCGCCAGTTGGGCGCCGAAGTGGCCGAGACCACCCTGCCCTTCGCCCCCGAAGGCGGTGCCTATGGCCATGGCCGGACGCTTGGCCACGATCATGGCGGACATGACCACGACCACCCGCACGATCACGACCACGGCGAGGCGTTCGGCTTTGCCCGCCGTGCGTCTCCCGTCCAATGGCTGATGCGCAACCCGCAAGGCGCCGAGGCCGTGGCGCACGAACTTCCCGCCCACGGCCCATTCGACGACGACCCCGCATGACCGACCAGACCCCGCTGCCCGGCGAAGGGGCGGCCCTGTTGACACTGGTGCAATGGCTGTCCCCGGCCTTTCCGATCGGGGCCTATGCCTATTCGCACGGGCTGGAAGCGGTCATCGCGGCGGGCGAGGTGCGGGAAGCCGGCGCCCTGCGGCAATGGCTTGCCGATGTGCTGGAATTCGGCGCAGGGCGGACCGACGCGATCCTCCTCGCGCATGCCTTGCGGGACGGCGCCGACCATGCGGCCCTCGCCACCCTCGCCCGCGCCATGGCGACGACCGCCGAACGCCTTCAGGAAACCGAGGAACTCGGCGCCGCCCTGACCCGCGCCACCGATGCGCTCCTCGGCACGACCAGCGTCCCCCTCCCCTTCCCCATCGCTCTCGGCCGCGCGGCCCAAGGCCTCCCCCTCCCCGCCCCGCAGGTCATCGCGCTGGCCTTGCAAGCCTTCGCCGCAGGCATTGTCTCCGCCGCCGTACGCTTCGTCCCCCTCGGCCAGACCGAGGGGCAGGCGGTCCTCGCCGCCCTCCACCTCCTGATCCTGCGCCTCGCGTCCGAGGCCGCAGAGGCCCCCCTCTCCGCCATAGGCACTGCCGCGATCCGCGCCGACATGGCCTCGGCCCGCCACGAGACCATGCAAACAAGGATCTTCCGGACATGAGCCTTCACGGCCCCCTCCGCGTAGGCATCGGCGGCCCCGTCGGCGCAGGCAAGACCACCCTGACGGAAAAGCTCTGCTTGGCCATGCGCGACCGCTGGTCAGTTGCCGCCATCACCAACGACATCTACACGCGCGAGGATGCCGAATACCTGATGCGCGCGCAGGCCCTGCCGCTGGAGCGGATCCGGGGGGTGGAGACCGGCGGCTGCCCCCACACCGCGATCCGCGAGGATGCCTCGATCAACCTTGCCGCCGTGGCGGACCTGAACCGCACCATCCCGGGGCTGGAGGTCATCCTGATCGAGAGCGGGGGCGACAACCTCGCCGCGACCTTCTCCCCGGAACTCGCCGACCTCACCATCTATGTCATCGACACGGCGGCGGGGCAGGACATTCCGAGGAAACGCGGCCCCGGCCTCGCCCGATCGGACCTTCTCGTCGTCAACAAGACGGACCTCGCTCCCCATGTCGGCGTCGATCTCGCTCTTCTCGAATCCGACACCCGTGCCGCCCGGGGGCACCGTCCTTTCGTCATGGCCCGCCTGCGCCATGGCATCGGCGTGGACGAGGTCGTAGCCTTCATCGCCCGCGAGGGTGGCCTGGGCTAAACCTTCTTCGCCCTTCTTTCGTTCACAAGTATCCCACGGGGTAGTCCAGAGGTTTCGCCATCGGTCCGAGAAACCGATGGACTGGGGGGTGTGAAACCCCAGCCTCGCTCTCAACCTGCGATCACGCTGCCCACCCCGCGCCCGGCCAACCGTGGATCCCGCCGGAACTCCGCCGCGATGAACTCGGTGAAGGCGCGCACCCGGGGCGGCACCATCCGGCGTGAGGGGGTGACGGCCTGGATGGGCAATGGCTGCGGCTCAAAATCCGTCAGCACGCGGTCAAGGAACCCACGCTCCACCTCGTCCGTCCACAGCCACGTCGGCGTCACCGCCACTCCCAACCCCTCTAGCACCGCCGAGCGCATCCCTTCCGACGCATTCACCCGCACGCGGCCCGCGACCTTGACCACCACCGGCCCCTCAGGCCCCAGAAAGTGCCACTCGTCCACCGTGGCAAGGCCGGTATAGACGATGCAGTCATGCCGCCGCAGGTCCTCGGGGTGCTGCGGGCGGCCATGGGCGGCCCAGTAGGCGGGGGTTGCCACCGTGATCCGGCGCATCTCGCCGATCCTGCGGGCGACCAGCGCCTGATCGGTGATGTTCCCGATGCGGATGGCAAGATCGACGCCCTCTTCCACCAGATCGACCGGGCGGTCGCCCAGAACCCAGTCGGTGCGCAAGGCCGGGTGCATGTCGAGGAACCGCTGCATCCGCGGCATCAGGTGCAGGCGCGCGAATGCCAAAGGTGCCGCGATGCGCAGCATCCCCGACACCTCCCCCGCCCCGGGCCGCAGCCCGGCCTCAGCCGCCTCAGCCGCCTCCAACATCCCCCGCGCATGCTCGTAGTACTGCCGCCCCTCATCCGTCAGGGTCAGCGCCCGCGTCGTGCGCTGCATCAGCCGCACGCCGAGATGTTCCTCCAGCGCCGAGATCTGGCGACTGACGGTCGGCTGCGACTGGCCCTGCTCGGCCGCCACCGCCGAGAAACTGCCCGTCTCCACCGCCCGCACGAAGGT
>CAZVIS010000415.1:2040-2959 GCA_964627355.1 uncultured Rhodobacterales bacterium | reverse complement strand
CCTTCGATACGTTCTTCACCGACCTTTACGATGCCTGCGAGGCGATGGACATTCCCGCCGACACCTCAACCTCCGAGACAGGCCTTGGCCAGTTCGAGGTGAACCTGATGCATTGTGATGACGCCCTGCGGGCGGCGGACGATGCATGGCTGTTCAAGATGCTGGTGAAGGGGCTTGCCCGGCGGCACGGGTTCGCGGCGTCGTTCATGGCGAAGCCCTATCCCGAGTATTCGGGATCGGGCCTGCACACCCATTTCTCGGTGATCGACGGGGCGGGGGACAACATCTTTGACTCCGGCGGGCCCAAAGGTACGGCGGCGCTTCGGCATGCGGTGGCGGGGTGTCTGGGGGCGATGCATGACTCGACGCTGCTGTTTGCCCCGCATGCCAACAGTTATGCCCGGCTAGTGCCCGACGCCCATGCCCCGACCGCGATCTGCTGGGGGTATGAGAACCGGACGGCAGCAATCCGGATCCCCGCGGGCAGCCCCTCGGCCCGGCGGATCGAGCATCGGGTGGCGGGGGGGGATGTGAACCCCTACCTGATGCTGGCCGTCATCCTGGGCGCCGCGCTGAACGGGATCGAGGACGCGGTGGAACCGCCCTCGCCCATCACCGGGAACGCCTATGCGGTCGAGGGGCTGCCGCAGATACCCGGGACCTGGGAAGAGGCGATCGACGCCTTCGAAGGCAGCGCCATCCTGCCCCGGATCTTCCCGCGAGAGCTGATCCGGAACCTTGTCCTGACCAAGCGGCAAGAGGCGCATTATCTGGCCGAACTGAACCGGGAAGAGCAGGTGGAGCTCTATCTCGATACGGTGTGACCGGCCCGCTCGTCGTTCCCGTTCGCGCCCCCCCCCCCCCCCCGCTCCCCGTCCACACCCACCCCTCCCCCAAAGGAAACCCCCATCGGCACCCC
>CAZVIS010000415.1:0-2030 GCA_964627355.1 uncultured Rhodobacterales bacterium | reverse complement strand
CTACCCCTTTCGGGTGTGCCCGGCCCGCTGGTGGTTCCCTTCCGGGCACTCCTCGCTGGGGCGGGCGCGGTCGGCAGCGAGGAGTGCCCGAAAGGGAACGACGAGCGGCGGGTCAGAGGAAGTCTTCCTCGGCCCCCGCCACGTCGATCCCCATCGCGTCCATCCCGGCCTCGAGGTTCTCGGCCAGATGCGGCATGCCCATGAGATAGTCCTGCGTGGGCACCGTCGCCTCGGTCAGGGCGTTCTCGACGGCCTGGGCGTAATCCTCGGGCTCGAACGCGCCTCGGCCGACCCATGCCAGCGCCGTGAGATGGGCCTTCTCGTCCTCGTTCAGGTCGTCGATGAAGCCTGCAAGCTCGGCCTGCGCGGGGTGGCCTTCGCGGGCGAGGAAGATGATGTGGACGACTTTCTCGGGGCTGATCTCGATCATTCGCACGGCCCTCCCTCTGCGCATGGTCGCCCCACAGGGCCCCGCAGGCAAGCACCATCTTGCCCCCCTTGCCCGCCCCCCCGGCCACAGGCTACTCTCGCCAGACCCAAGCATCGAGAGTTCCATGCTGATCGGCATCCTGCAAACCGGCCAAGCGCCCGACCAACTGGTGGGCGAGGCGGGCGACTATCCCGACATGTTCGAGCGTCTTCTGGCGGATCAGGGATTCACCTTCCGCACTTGGCGGGTCGAGAAGATGGACTTCCCGGCGGGCGTGCTCGAGGCGGACGGCTGGCTCATCACCGGCTCGCGCCACGGTGCCTATGAGGATCATCCCTTCATCAAGCCCTTAGAGGATTTCATCCGCGCGGCCTATGCGGCGGCAGTGCCGGTGGTGGGCGTGTGCTTTGGCCACCAGATCATCGCGCAGGCCATGGGTGGCAAGGTGGAACAGTTCGCGGGCGGGTGGTCCGTCGGACCGACCGACTATGACTTCGGCGGCGAAAGCGTGCGGCTGAACGCCTGGCATCGCGATCAGGTGGTGGACGTGCCGGACAGTGCCCGCGTCATCGCCAGCAACGATTTCTGCGCCAACGCGGCGCTGCTTTATGACGACCGCATCTTCACCGTGCAGGCGCATCCCGAGTTCCGGCCCGAATTCGTGGACGGGCTGATGAAGACGCGCGGGCCGGGTCTGGTGCCGGATCATCTGATGCAGGCCGCGACGGCGCGGCTGGCCGAACCCCTGGACCAGCGCAGCATGGCGGGGCGCATCGCCGCCTTCTTCAAGATGCCGCGCCCCGCGCCGGTCGAGACGGCTGCCTGAACCCCAAAACCCGGAAGACCCCATGTCGAAATGGACCGACAAGCTGCCTGAAAGCGCGCGCGACTGGATCGCGGGGCGCCGCGTGGACGAGGTGGAGTGCATCATCGCCGACATTGCCGGAGTGGCCCGCGGCAAGGCGATGCCTGCCAGCAAATTCGCCAAGCAGGCCAACTACTTCCTGCCGAACTCGATCTTCCTGCAGACGATCACCGGGGAATGGGCGGACAACCCATCGGGCGCGTTCACCGAGCCGGACATGATCCTTGTGCCGGATTTCTCGACCGCGACCGCCGCGCCCTGGACGGCGGATGTGACCCTGCAGATCATCCATGATGCCGAGGATCAGGACGGCGTGCCGGTGCCGACCGCCCCCCGCAACGTGCTGCGCCGGGTGATCGAGCTTTACAATGCCGAGGGCTGGCAGCCGATCGTCGCGCCCGAGATGGAGTTCTTCCTCGTCGCGCGGAACATCGATCCGAACATGCCGATCATTCCGCCAATGGGCCGGTCAGGACGGCGCGCTGCGGGCAAGCAGGCCTATTCGATGAGCGCCGTGGACGAATACGGCAAGGTCATCGACGACATCTACGACTTTGCCGAGGCGCAGGGATTCGAGATCGACGGGATCCTGCAGGAGGGCGGCGCGGGTCAGGTCGAGATCAACCTGGCACACGGCGACCCGGTGAAGCTCGCCGACGAGATCTTCTTCTTCAAGCGCCTGATCCGCGAGGCGGCGCTGCGGCACGACTGCTTTGCGACCTTCATGGCCAAGCC
>CAZVIS010000414.1:0-2962 GCA_964627355.1 uncultured Rhodobacterales bacterium | reverse complement strand
CTCCGGCCGCGGCAGGACGGGTTCCACGAAGATGTCCATCGTCCCCCGGCTGGGGCACATCGACCGCGCATAGCGCACGCCCTCGCGCTCTTCCCCCGCCTTGACGCCCTGATCGGCCAGCACATCCTCGGGCGCGACCGAGATCAGGCGGGGCTGTCCATCCGCCAGCGCCTCGCGCGCCGCGCGCAGCACGGCGCCCCTTGCGCAGCCACCGCCGATCCAGCCGTCGCTGATGCTGCCATCCGCACGGATCAGCGCCTTGGCCCCCGCCTTGGCCGCCGTCACCGCCACCGTCCGCACGACCGTCGCCAGCGCGAAAGGCTCTCCAGCCAGCCGCAGCCCTGCGATCTGGCCCAGAATATCGCCCTGCATCCCCATCCCGTCCCCCCTCACAGCCGCGCGAACTCGGGTTCCAGCGCGGCGAGTGCATCCAGCGTGTTGGCGGCGGCGAAGAGGTCCAAATGCGGCAAGGCCGCCGCCATCCCTGCCGCCACCGGTTGATACCCCCGCCACCCCTTGAGCGGATTGAGCCAGACGATCCGGCACCCCCGCTTCTTCAGCCGCGCCAGTTCCGCCCCCAGAACCTCTGCCGGATCGGTGTCGAAGCCGTCCGACAGGATCAGTATCACCGACCGCCCGTTGACCAGCCGCCGCGCATAGTTCGCGTTGAAGGCCGCGAGGTTCGCCCCGATCCGCGTCCCCCCGCCGAACCCCTGCGCCAGCAAGGACACCCGGTTCACCGCGCGCAAGGCATCCCGGTCGCGCAGCGCATTGGTGATCCGCACAAGGCGCGTGTGGAAGAGATAGGCGTCCGTGTGGGCGTCCGCCCCCATCAACCCCTTCAGAAAGGAGAGAAACACCCGCGCATAGACCGTCATCGAGCCCGAGACGTCGAGGATCGCCGTCAGCCGCACCGGCCGGTCAGGCCGCGCCTTGCGGTGAAGGCGCAAAGGCTCCCCTCCGGTCGCAAGGCTGGCGCGCATCACCCGCCGCAGGTCCAGCACGTCGCCCCGCCGGTCCGCGCGACGTCGGCGAGAGCGGCGGTCACGGATTGCACGGGCAAGGCGCTCGGCAATCGCCAGCGCGTCGGCCATATCCTCGGGGCTGACGACCTCACGCAGGTCGATCCGCATCAGGTTCGCGGTGCGCGATCCGGTCAGGCGCCCCTCGCCATCCGCCTCGGCCTCGCCCACGCCATCCGTATCGGGCCGGTCGGCGCGGCCCGTGCCGGTCATCCCCGACATCTCGGCCACCTGAGAACTGCGCTGACGCTCGGACTTCGGGGCCTTCGCCTTCCCCTCCCGCTCGCGCCCCCGGTTCTGCCAGTAGGCAGCAAAGAGGTCGTCGAAGCGGGCGAAATCCTCGCGACAGGTGGCACAGACCGCCTTCAACGCCATCCGCGCTTCGGTCTCATCGACCGCATGCACCGCCGCCAAGGCCTCCAGCGCCGCCCCCGTCTCGGCCACCCCGACCGCCAAACCATTCGCCCGCAGATGCGCCATGAACCCGGCCATCCGGTCCGCGGGCCCCGCCGCACGGGCGGGAAAGCGGGTGACGGGGGGATGCACCCTCATGCCGCTTTCCCCGCCAGCCGTGCCGCGACCTCCATCGGAACCGCCGCCCGGTCGGCTTGCGTCTTGAGCAAGGTCACCAGCGCCGCCTGCAACGCCGCCGGATCGCCGGTCAAGTCATTCACCCCCAGCCCCGCCAGCGCCGCCGCGAAATCCAGAGTCTCCGCCACGCCCGGCACCTTTTCCAGGTCCTCCTTCCGCAGCGCATGAACGAAGGCAACGATCTGTCCGGCCAGCCGCGTCTCGACCCCCGGGTGATGCGCCCGCAGGATCGCAAGCTCGGTCGCGCGGTCGGGATAGTCCACGAAGGTATAGATGCAGCGCCGCCGCAGGGCATCGGACAGATCCCGCGTGCCGTTCGAGGTCAGGACCACGATGGGCTTCGTCACCGCCTTGATCGTCCCCAATTCGGGAATGGTAATCTGGTATTCTGACAGGATTTCCAGCAGATAGGCCTCGAACTCCTCATCCGCCCGGTCGATCTCGTCGATCAGGAGGACCGGCGCGACCGGCTGCCGGATCGCCTGCAATAGCGGCCGGGCGAGCAGATAGGCCTCCGAGAAGATCCGCTCCTCGACCGCCGCCCCCGTCTCGCCCCCCTCCGCCGCCGCACGGATCGCGAGCAACTGCCGCTGGTAGTTCCACTCGTAGATCGCGTGGCTTGCGTCCAACCCCTCGTAGCATTGCACCCGGATCAACTCCGTCCCCCGCAGCGCAGCTAGTGTCCGCGCGATCTGCGTCTTGCCCACCCCCGCCGCACCCTCAAGAAGCAGGGGCCGCCCGAGCACCAGCGCCAGGTGCACGGCCATGGCGAGGTCATCGGTGGCGACATACCCCGCCCCTGCCAGCCCCACCTGCAGTTCGCGCCAGCCGCTCATTCAACCGTTCCCAAAAATCCCCGCCGGAGGCTCCTGCCCCCTCCATCCGCGCAGCCGTCGGGGGTGAGGGCCAAAAACCTTATGTAAGATTCTTGACCCCCACCCGGCCGGTCGCTCAGCCATGCAAGCCAAACCCGTTCGCGATCTTCCAGATGCGCCAGTGGTCATGCGGCATGTGGCTTTGCGTCAGTCCAAAGGGGCGAAAGGCGTCGTGGACGGCATTGGAGAATGCAGGCACCCCGCCGACGTTCGGGCTCTCGCCCACCCCCTTGGCCCCGATGGGGTGGTGGGGAGAAGGCGTCTCGGTGTGGTCGGTGGTGTAATGCGGCGTCTCCCAGGCGGTCGGCAGGAAGAAGTCCATCAGCGTGCCGGTCTTGCAGTTGCCCATCTCGTCATAGGCAATCTCCTGCCCCATGGCGATGGCATAGGCCTCGGTCGCCCCACCATGCACCTGTCCTTCGATGATCATCGGGTTGATCCGCGTCCCGCAATCGTCGAGCGCATAGAAGCTGC
>CAZVIS010000413.1:0-2963 GCA_964627355.1 uncultured Rhodobacterales bacterium | reverse complement strand
ACGCCCGCGCCCTGATCCTGACCGGCACAGGTCGGGTCTTTTCGGCCGGGGCCGACCTCGATGCGGCGCGCGCAGGCCTTGCCGTCTCGCCCCTTTGGGAGGCCCTCTCCTCCCGCCTTGCCGCCCTATCCGCCCTCACCATCGCGGCCCTGAACGGGACGGTGGCGGGTGGTGCCATGGGCATGGCGCTGGCCTGCGACATCCGCCTTGCGGTCCCGGGGGCGCAGGCCTTCTACCCCGTGATGCGCCTCGGCTTCCTGCCCCAACCCTCTGACCCGCTGCGCCTCGCCGCCCTGATCGGCCCTGCGCGGGCTAAACTCATCCTGATGGGCGGAGCGCGCGTGACGGCGGAAGAGGCGCTGGCTTGGGGCCTCTTCGACCGGCTCGTGGCACCCGAGGCACTGTTGGAGACCGCCCGCACCCACGCCGCCGACGCGCTGGCCGCCGAGGCAGGGCACGTCGCCGCGATCAAGGCGATGGTCCCGCCCGGCTGATCCGCCGCAGGGGGGCCTTCCGCCCCCCGGCCCGTTCCGGGCCTCCCCCCGAGGATACTTGGGCCAAGATGAATGGGCGGCTTCCTTCCCTTCTCTCCGCTTCTTCTGTCCAAAAATATCCCGGGGGTGCAGGGGCTGGCCCCCGCTTCTTCAGGCAAACTGCCCCTGACAGAACCATCCCGCCGGCAATCCCGCCCCGTGGGCATAGTAGAGCCACAGCCGCTCCCCCCCTTCCGTCTCCACCCGCCAGTAGTCGCGCACCCCGCTGCGCCAGGCCGGATCGTCGAGCCACCATTCCGGCGACAGTCGTTCCGGCCCCAGGGCGCGGGCCACGGTCAGATCCCTCCGGCGCCAGCGGAACTGCGGGGGAAGTTGCGGCACCGCGGGGGCCTGCAGGGGTTCGGGGCGGAACTGGATCAGGGGGCGGGGGGCGCGGGGGGCGGGCCAGTCGCCCGCATGCGGCTCGGACCAGGCGGCCATCAGGGCGGTCGCGGTCTTTTCGGGGATGTGGCTGTCGGCGGGGTGAAAGCGCATCACCGCCTCGGTCCCCAGCCGTGCCCCCAGACGGCTGACGAGTTCGGGCAGCGCTCGGGCGGGCGATCCGTGGCGCCGCGCCTCGGCATCCGCCTCGGCATGGCCCGCGCGGGGGCGGCTGTGCAGGGGTTCCGTGGCAAACGCCTCGATCCGCAGCACGTCAAAGCCGAACCCCGCCTCCATCGCGTCGAGCTTCAGTCCCAGCAGGCTCCGGATCACCTCGGGCCGGTCGGTGGCCTGGGCGAGGCCGACCTCGACCCGCGCCACCGTCCCGTCCGTGCGGTACGCCTCCAGCCGCACCTGCCGCGCCCCGTGCCCCTCGGCCTTCAGCTTGGCACAGAGGGGCGGCAGCAGCCGGTCCACCCCCGCCTCGACATCCGACCGCAGCCCGATCGGATCGGGCAGGGTCAGGCGCACGGCAAAGTGCAGGGGCGCGCGGGCGGGGGTCACGGGTTCCGGATCAAGACCCAGAGCCTGATCCAGCCTCCGCAGCACCTCGGCCCCGAATCGCCGCGCCAACCCCGCGCGCGGCATCCCCATGATGTCCTCGACCCGGCGCAGACCCAACCGCGCCAGCCCCTCGACCGTCGCGGGCGGCAGCCGCAGCGCCGCCATCGGCAGCCCCGCCAGCGCCTGCCGCATCTGGCCGGGGGCGGCCACCATGCCTTGCGGAAACCGCTCGGGAAGGGCACCGGGGGCGGGTCCCCCTTGCCGCTTGGCCGCGCGCGACCGCGTGGCGCGGGCGTCCGAGACGATGGCGTCCCCCGTCCGGTGCGCCACCACCTCGCGCCCGCCATAGCGCGCCAAGGCCCAGGCCGCCCCCGGCGTATCCGCAATCCCCGCCCGCAGCGTCAGCCCCAGCCTTGCGCAATCCGCCTCGACCTCGGCCAGCAGACCCGCCTCGCCGCCAAACAGATGCGCGCAGCCCGTCAGGTCGATCACCAGCGCTTCGGGCGGTTCCTCTGCCACGCGGGGGCTGAACTTGCCCGCCCACCGGCGCAGCACCGTCAGGAACGCGGCCTCGGCCAAAGGGTCCTCGGGCCGCGTCACCAGCGCGGGGCACATTGCCGTGGCATCGCGGAAGGGCTGGCCCGCGCGCAAGCCCGCAGCCGCCGCAACGGCGTTCAGCGAGGTCAGCACCTGTGCCCCGTCCCGGTCGCCCACCACCGCAAAAGGCAAGGGCAGGGGCGAGGCCAACCGGCGCAGGTGCCTCTCCGCCGCAAGACGGGGAAACCACAGTGAAAGGATGCGCCTTGCCGTCACGAGGCCCTGCCTGACTCGAATGTTCCTTGTATGTTCACGTTACCTCGCCATCGCAGGGCGCGTCGAGTCCAGCCTATGTGTCTGATGACATTCGCGTGAGGCGTCCTTGCCAGCAAGGAAGTGACTATCAAGGCGCAGTGTCGCAGCTAAAGTCGGACCGTCACCAAGGCAAACCCCAGGAGTCCCAAAATGCGTCTTCTTCCCACAACGTTCATCGCCACGCTCGCGCTTGCCGCGACCGTCGTCTTTGCCGCCGAAGCGACCGACCCAACCGCCAAGGCCCGGCAAGAGCTGATGGACACGATCGCGATGAACGTGAAGGTTCTGGGCGACATGGCAGGCGGCAAGGCCGCCTTCGACGCCGCCGCCGCCACCGCTGCGAAAGACGCGCTGGTCGCCGCTTCGGCCGAAATCCCCGCCAAGTTCGAGACCGAGGCGAGCGACCCGAAGTCGAATGCCAAGCCTGCAGTATGGACCAGCTTCGCCGATTTCACCACCAAGGCAAAGGCCCTCAACACCGCCGTGACCGCCCTCGACACCGCGTCGCTCGAGACGGTTCAGGCCGGAATGGGGGCCGTGGGCGGCGCCTGCAAGGACTGCCACACGACCTACAAGAACTGACCGACCCTAGCCACAATCGACGCGGGCGATGACCTCGTCCGCGTCGATGCG
>CAZVIS010000412.1:0-2969 GCA_964627355.1 uncultured Rhodobacterales bacterium | reverse complement strand
ACCTCGCCCTCCGGATCCGCGCCTGCCACGTTGAAATAGCGGAAGATCACCGATTGCAGGCCATGCGCGCGGCCGAAGTCGCGCAGCATCTCCTCGATGGCCCGCTTGGAGGCGCCATAGGGGTTGATCGGGGCCTGCGGCGTGTCCTCGTCCACCGTCACGCCATCCGGCTCGCCATAGGTCGCGCAGGTTGACGAGAAGATGAACCGCCCCGTCCCCGCCGCCACCGCCGCCTCGATTAGGTTCAAGGACCCACCCACATTCACCCGCCAGTAGCGACCGGGCTGCGCCATCGCCTCTCCCACGAGGCTCAACGCGGCGAAATGCATCACGGCGACCGGCTTCCACCTGGCAAAGACCTCGGCGAGGCGCGGGGCATCCAGCAGGTCCCCCTCCTCCAGCGGCCCGAACTTCACCGCCTGTCGCCAGCCCGTGGCGAAATTGTCATAGGTGACAGGGGTATAGCCCGCCCGCGCCAGCACCTTGCAGGCATGCGCGCCGATGTAGCCGCCGCCGCCCGTGACCAGAACATGCCCTGTCATCCCAGCCCCCTTTGCCCGCACCATCCATCCGGGCGCCGTGAAGTCAAGCCGCGCCCCTTTCGGGTAGCGCGCATCCGCGCTATCACGCGTGCCATGTCCGACCCCGCCGTGCAGATCCTCGCCACCGCCACCCGCGTCCTGTCGATCGAGGCGGATGCCTTGCGCACCCTTGCCACCGCCCTGCCCGCCGATTTCGCCCCGGCGGTCGAGGTGATGCTGGCCTGCCGGGGCCGCGTGATCGTCGCAGGGATCGGCAAGTCCGGCCACATCGCGCGCAAGATCGCGGCGACGCTGTCCTCGACCGGCACGCCCGCCTATTTCGTGCATCCCGCCGAGGCGAGCCATGGCGACCTTGGCACGCTGACCGATCAGGACGTGTGCCTTCTGCTGTCCAACTCGGGCGAGACGCCGGAACTGTCGGACCTCATCGCCCACACCCGCCGCTTCGGCCTGCCGCTGATCGCGCTGACAGGGCGGGCGGACAGCACTTTGGCCGAGGCAGCGGACCTGCGGCTGGTGCTGCCGGATGCGCCAGAGGCCTGCATCATCGGGCTGGCGCCAACGACATCGACCACCATGGCACTCGCGCTCGGCGACGCGCTGGCGGTGGCACTGATGGAGCGGCGGGGGTTTCTGGCGGATCACTTCCGCACCTTCCACCCCGGTGGCCGTCTGGGGGCGCGGCTCGCCCGGGCGGGGCAGTTGATGCGGGGGGGCGAGGGGTTGCCGCTGGTGGCCTCGGCGACGGCAATGTCGGAGACGCTGCTGGTGATGACGCAGGCCGGATATGGCATCGCGGGGGTGGTGGAAGAGGGCCGCCTGACCGGCGTCATCACCGACGGCGACCTGCGGCGGAACATGGCCCGCCTGATGTCGGCCCAGGCCGGAGAGGTCGCGACGCACACCCCAACAACCGCCCCGCCGGACATGCTGGTGGTCGAGGCGGTGGCGCTGATGAATGCCAAGAAAATCACGCAACTCTTTGTGGTGGATGGGGAAAACCACCCCTTGGGCATCCTGCACATCCACGATTGCCTGCGCGCCGGGGTACAATGAAGACCGTCATCATCCTCCCCGCGCGCTATGCATCCTCGCGCTATCCGGGCAAGTCGCTCGTCACCCTGCGCGGCCCCGACGGTGCGAAACCCCTGATCCGCCGCAGTTGGGAGGCCGCGATGGCCGTCCCCGGCGTGGCCGCCGTCCACGTCGCCACCGATGACGAGCGCATCCGCGACGCCGCACAGGGCTTCGGCGCCAGCGTCATCATGACCTCTGACACCTGCGCGAACGGGACCGAACGGGTGGCCGAGGCCGTGGCGAACGCCGGGATCCAGGCCGACCTGATCGTGAACCTGCAGGGCGACGCGCCCCTGACCCCGCCGTGGTTCGTCAGCGACCTGATGGCGGGGATGGCGGCCGATCCGGGGGCCGGGATCGGCACCCCCGTCCTGCGCTGCGACGCCGAAACCCTCGCCAACTTCCGCGCCGACCGCGCCGCAGGCCGGGTCGGCGGCACCACTGCCGTCTTCGACGCGAACCACCGCGCCCTCTACTTCTCGAAAGAGGTCATCCCCTACACCGCAGGCCCCGCCGACCCGGTACCCGTCTTCCACCACGTCGGCCTCTACGCCTACCGCCCCGACGCGCTCGCCGCCTACCGTTCCTGGCCAACAGGCCCGCTGGAAACCCACGAAGGCCTCGAACAACTCCGCTTCCTCGAAAACGGCCGCCCCATCCTGTGCGTCGAGGTCACCGCCCCCGGTCGCGTGTTCTGGGAACTGAACAACCCGGTGGACGTGGCGCGGATCGAGGCGGCGCTGGCCGCTCAGGCGACCTCCAGCAACTCGCGCCAATAGCGGCGCAGGAAGAACAGCGCGGGCGGCAGCGTCAGGCCGACCAGCACGGCCAGGTACACCTCGGACACATAGTCGCCGTGGTAGGTCGGATAGATCCCCCCCCGCACCATCCCTACCAGATGCACAACAGGGTTCCACCACAGCCAGTCGCGATAGGGCAAGGGCACGGTGTCGAAGATGTAGAGCACGGCCGAAATCACGAGAAGCGGCTTGGTCACCAGCGCCCAAATCCGGTCGTAAAGCGGGAAGAACGCCAGCAACAGGCAATTCATCGTGCCGATGGACAGGGCAAGCAGCAGCGTCGCCAGCACCCCCTCGATCAGTCGCGGCACGTCAAGGAACGGCTCTACCCGCCAGAACACCACGAGAAGGACCAGCACCATGGCAAAGACCGCGACCTTGGTCAGCGCCGCCACCAGGAATCGCGCGAGAATCGCGTCAAGGAAGGTCACCCCGGGATAGGTCAACAGCGGTCGCGAGAACCGGACAGCCCGGCGACCCGGTTCGTCACCTCGAGAAACATCAGGAAGGGAAGGATACCCGAGGCTTAGAACAGCGGGAAACTGGTGCC
>CAZVIS010000411.1:0-2980 GCA_964627355.1 uncultured Rhodobacterales bacterium | reverse complement strand
GAGATGAGCGCCGAGCAACTCGCCGCCCGCATCCTGTCCGAGGCCTCTGAGGTCCCCTCCGAGCAAATCCGCCGCGGCGACATGCGCGAGGAGGAGTTCCGCCGTTTCGTCGATGCCGCCAAGGCCCTCGAATCCTGCCCCCTCTTCATCGACGACACCCCCGCGCTCCCCATCTCCCAGGTCGCCGCCCGCGCCCGCCGCCTCAAACGCACGCAAGGCCTCGACGTCCTCATCGTCGATTACCTCCAGCTTCTGCGCGGCTCCAACAAGGACAACCGCGTGCAGGAGGTGTCCGAGATCACGCAAGGCCTGAAAGCCATCGCCAAGGAACTCGACATCCCCGTCATCGCCCTCTCCCAGCTCTCCCGCGCTGTCGAGAGCCGCGACGACAAACGCCCCCAACTCTCCGACCTGCGCGAGAGCGGCTCCATCGAGCAGGACGCCGACGTGGTGATGTTCGTCTTCCGCGAGGAATACTACCGCGAACGCGAAAAGCCCGGCGACCACGATCTGGAAGGGATGGCCAAATGGCAGGCCCTGATGGAACAGGTCCACGGCAAGGCCGAGGTCATCATCGGCAAGCAGCGCCACGGGCCGATCGGTACGGTGGAGCTGGCGTTCGAGGGGCGGTTTACAAGGTTCTCGAATTTGGCAAGGGCGTGGCAGGGATAGGGTGGGGCATAGTCATTCTTACATCCCACTGACAGAACTTTTTTCCATCAATCGTCGCCCAAAAGAAGCGGGTCGGGGCCGATTGGTTGCAAACGGATTGAAATCTGGTGTGAGCGAGCCAGTTCAGCTGCCGAAGTGCCGCCAACTTCTAGTACATAGAGAGATAGTTTTCCATTTGCATCGCTAGATTCGGTAACTGCAAAGTTTACGGTTATCTCTGCAGACTCAAGTTTGAACATGGGGTCATTCGTCAGCGAGTTTTTGAGTTCCTCCTTAAGTGTCTCAATTAGTTCCGATATTCCAATGGACATATTGCCCTCCTAGACAATAGCGGTTTCGGTATAAAGGTTGTTTCCTGGGATTATTTCAGCCTTGAGGAAGTATGTTTCCGGTGGCCTCTCTAACGGCGCATGCTGCTGCTGTAGACTTGGCAATAAATTGCGAAGCAATTCAGTTTCTAAGGGCTGTTTGGTCAAAATACTGCTTGCAGCATCGCGAATTGATCTGGCTGCTCTCATCGCCAATATCGCCGCTGCCCCATGCTCGTAAGTGAGACTTCTAGAGGTAAGAAGCTCGACTTGAGGTCGAACGTCGTTGATGATCGTGTCCCAAGTACTACATCCAATTGTCCAAACTGTCGGTCCCAACTTCGACATGTCCCATAACGTATCTTCCTTGCCGTCCCATATATTGGGAACAGGTGATCCAAAATGATTTAGGGCCGGTGTTCGCATGACAGGGCTGTAGCGGGAACCATCTTCAAACGGAAGCAATGGCAATTTATAAGACCGTTCAGCGTCTAGCTTGATGACGTGGCTCAGAAAGAGAATCAAATTATCGCCCGGTAACGAGTTCACATAGTTTGAAACGCCTTGCGCAATAGTACCCGTCTTCAGGGAGTTAACGTCTATTCCGCCCACTTTCGCCATTCTTGAAGCAATGCTTCTAAGAGCGGGAATGTTCGCACTTGCCCTTGATGGACTGATGCCGCTCCCGTGAATGCGAATTACTTCTTCAACTGACCGAGGAATGTTGTAGAGTATCACAACCCTGCCAATAGGGCTATCAACTTTTTCGACGATAGGACCAGGATTATTCGAGCTGTCAAAAAAGAGCAAACTTCCTTTTGGCAACTGTTCAGAACGGAGTGCTCTATATGCCTGCGAGTACTCTTCCATGGTTTCCACAAGGACAGAAACCGGTCGTCCGTCGGCCCTAGCTTCGGCCATAAGTTCTTTCGATCTGCTGCCGTAAACCACGACCCCCTGCTCACCTAGGTAAGCCCCTCCATAGCCACCTCGAAAGTTACACATTGGATTGTGGCCACCGCCGAACGCGGGGGCAGCGAACGCTGGAAGCAGCAGGCAAGTTAGAAATGTGCGTCTACGCATAACAAGCACCTTCAATCTCCACTTAGGATGGTGTTGTATTTGACGTGATTCGTCGAATTCTTCTTGTTGTGATACCAAACAACCTGGACAGTATTTTTCTAACGCGTCGCTAAGCCTTAGGGTGCGCACAAGCACGCACCCTACCGCCCCAACCCCGCCTCGACATCCATCCTCTGGTGGAGCACCCGGATCACTTCCACCCGGTCCTCGGCTTCGCGAAAGACCACCAAATGCGCCCCCACGGCGCAGCGTCGCACCAAGGCACCTCCCCTCCCCCTCTGTGGGGAGGGGATGGGGGTGGGGCGCCGCGGGTGATTCCCTCACCATGGTTAACGCCCCCATGCCTCCCCCAACGTCTCCCTCAAAGGAAGACGTAAGGAAGACGCTATGAAGACGTCCCCAAACCCGCAAATCCCCGGAATAAACGCAGCGCCCGCAGGGGCTTAGAAGAACGCCTGCAGCCCCGTCACCGCCCGCCCCAAAATCAGCGCATGCACGTCATGCGTCCCCTCATAGGTGTTCACCGTCTCCAGGTTCACCATGTGGCGCATCACCGGGAAGCTGTCGGAGATCCCGTTCCCGCCGTGCATGTCCCGCGCCGCCCGGGCGATCTCCAGCGCCTTGCCGCAGTTGTTGCGCTTGACCAAGGAGATCATCTCGGGCGCGGCGCGGGCGTCGTCCATCAGCCGCCCCACGGCCAAACTTCCCTGCAATCCCAAGGCGATATCGGTCATCATGTCGGCGAGCTTCTTCTGGTAAAGCTGCGTCTGGGCGAGCGGTTTGCCGAACTGCTTGCGGTCCAGCCCATACTGGCGGGCCGCATGGAAACACGCCTCCGCCGCCCCCATCACGCCCCAGCTGATCCCATAGCGCGCCCGGTTGAGGCAGCCGAACGGCCCCTTCAGCCCCTCGACATG
>CAZVIS010000410.1:0-2986 GCA_964627355.1 uncultured Rhodobacterales bacterium | reverse complement strand
CGCATGTCGGCCGTCACCAGCCCCATGTCCCACATCGGCAGCCGCCCGCCCACATCGCGCAGATGGAACCCCGGCGTCAGGCACCAACGCCGCCAGTCCCGATAGACCTCCAGCGGCAGGTCGGGGCCGAACCCCGTTAGGCGCCCTGGAAGATACCCCGCCAGACGCGCTACCGGCGGCATCGCGTGCCAGAACACGCGCGACATCGCCCGGAACCCCGGCGGATGGTCGCTGACATGGACCAGCCCCGACCCCACGGTAATCACCCGGGCTACCCCCGCCATCGCGGCGTGGAACCCCAGCATCACGCCCCCAAGCGAATGCCCGATCACCCAACGCGGCACGTCCGGCACCAGCCGTCCCAGCATCCCGACTGCCGCCGCCTGGTCATGCAGCCCCCAGTCCACCATCGAGGCCCGCGCCCCCCGCATCGGCCCGGTGGCCGAGGCGCCGAAGTCGCGGTAGTCGTAGGTCAGCACCGTCAGCCCCCGCTCGGCCGCCAGCCACTGGGCAAAGGCGCGGTAGTACCCCATCGGCACCCCCGTCGCCCCATGCAGCACCACCGCCGCCCGAGGCGTCCCCGCGGGGCGCAGCAGCGCCCCGGTCAGCACGGCGCCTCCGGAAGGGATCCGCACAGGCTCGGGCTCAAGGCGAAGGGGGCGCATGTCCATGGGGCGACTCCGGCTAGACCGATTGGTCTAATAGCACGGCTGGACCGTTCGGTCTAGTGTTTCTCGGATCAAGCCGCTATCCTGCCGCCATGACCGACACCCCCCTGCCCGAAGCCGCCACCCGCGACCGCCTTGTCATCGTGGCGGCGCAGCTGTTCCGCCAGAAGGGCTATGCTGCCACGGGCCTGTCCGAGGTGCTGGCGGCAGCCGGGGTGCCCAAGGGGTCGCTTTACCACCATTTCCCCGAAGGCAAGGCCGACCTTGCCCGCGCCGCCGCCGACTGGACGGCGGATTTCCTGCTGAGGATCGTAGACGATGCCTTTGGCCCGGCGGCCGACTGGCCGGGCGGGATGACGACGCTGTTCCACAAGATGGCCAAGCTGTTCGACCTCTCGGCCACGGCGGACACCTGCCCGATCTCGGCGCTGCTCTTCGACGGGCCAGAGGGTGCAGTCTTCCGCGATCACGCGGCGGCGCTGTTCGACCGGCTGATCGCGGGCCTTGCCGCCCATGCCAACAGGCTGGGCCGCCCCGACCCGCATTCCGAGGCGGAAACGATCCTGATCGCGTTGGAAGGCAGCTGGACCCTCGCCCGCGCCCGCCGCCAGTCCGACGTGCTGCGCCGGATGCCGGGGCGGCTGTTCGGCTGACGTCCCTTGCAGAATCCCCGTCGCGGGACTATCTGCACCGTCGAGAGGTTGGCGCGGGTAAGCGCCTCGCCAACCCGGTCAGGTCCGGAAGGAAGCAGCCGTAACGAGCCCCGCTTGGGTCGTTGTCCAGCCTCTCACCCGTCTCTCCCTGCATCACCCTGCCGCTTGCCTCACGCAACCGTGCGGCCCATCTGCGACGGAACGCGGGCGCGGTGCGTTTATCCTGCGAACACCACGGGAAGGGCTGCATGAAACGCTTCTGGATCCTCGTCGTCGTCCTTCTCCTCGGCGGCGCGGGCTACTGGGCCTGGTCGCGGGCCGAGGCAACGCAACTGGCCGACCTGCCCGCCACCGTCGAGGTGGCGCGTGGCACGGTCGAACGCACGGTGCTGGCGGCGGGGGTGATCGAGGCGGGCAATCTGGTTTCGGTCGGCGCACGCGTCTCGGGCCTCATCGAGACGTTAGCAGTGGGGGTAGGCGACGTCGTGCGCGAAGGCGACCTGATCGCGCAGATCGAATCGCTCGACCAGCAGAATGACGTGCTGCAGGCCGAGGCCGATCTTGCGCAGATCGCCGCCCAGATCGCGGCGCAGGAGGCGTCGCTGCGCGAGGCGGACCTCGGTCTGGCCCGCAAGCGCACGCTCAACGACCGCAACCTGACCTCGACTGCCGATCTCGAGGCGGCAGAGGCGACGATGGCGGTCGCAAAGGCAAGCCTCGGGGCCCTTGCGGCGCAGAAGAAACGGGCCGAGGTCGCCGTCGCCTCGGCCAGGCTTGCCCTCGAACGCACGCGGATCACAGCACCAGTCAGCGGAACGGTGGTGGCGGTGGTGACCTCGCAGGGGCAGTCGGTGAACGCGACGAACAGCTCGCCCACCATCGTCAAGATCGCGGACCTGACGCGGATGGTCGTCAAGGCCGAGGTGTCCGAGGCGGATGTGACCCGCGTGGCCCCCGGGCAGCCTGCCACCCTCAGCCTCCTTGGCGAACCCGATGCCGCCATCGCCGCCACCCTGCGCGCGGTGGAACCCGCCCCCGCCTCGATCAAGGACAGCGACGAGATCGCGACGGACGAGGCGATCTACTACAACGCCCTTTTCGACGTGGCCAACCCGGACGGCAAGCTGCGCATCGGCATGACGGCGCAGGTCACCATCCTGCTGGCACGGGCCGAAGGGGTCCCGGTCGTGCTGTCCTCGACCCTCGGGCCGATGCTGGACGATGGAACCTACGCGGTCGAGGTCTGGGATCCCGCCGCCGCCCGGCGCGAAACGCGCAGGGTGACGATCGGCGTGACCGACAACATCACGGCAGAGGTCCTGACCGGTCTGGCGGACGGCGATCTGGTGGTGGCCGACCGCGTGTCGGGCCAGTCCTCGGCGGTCCGGATGCCCCGCATGCCGGGGCTGTTCTGACGATGCAGGACCCCCTCATCTCGCTGCGCGGCGTGACGCGCAGCTATTCGCAGGGCGACCTTGCCGTGACGGTCCTGTCGGATGTGGACCTCGACATCTGGCCGGGGGAAAGCGTCGCGATCATCGGCCAGTCGGGGTCGGGGAAATCGACGCTGATGAACCTGATGGGGTGTCTCGATACGCCCTCTTCGGGGACCTACCACTTCGCCGGGCGGGACGTTGCGGCGATGGACGCCGACACCCGGGCGCG
>CAZVIS010000409.1:0-2987 GCA_964627355.1 uncultured Rhodobacterales bacterium | reverse complement strand
CAAGCTGACTCAGATGCGCCTTGGTCCGGCGCGGCTGACGCATTGCATGCGCTGGCTTGGGCTGGCGAAACGCTGCGTCGAGATCGCGACGGCCTATGCGGCGGACCGCGAGGGGTTCGGCATGCGCCTAGCAGACCGCGAGTCGGTGCGGATGATGCTGGGAGGCCTTGCGATGGACATCGAAGTCGGGCGACTTCTGGTGATGAAGGCGGCCTGGGCGCTGGATCAGGGATTCTTTGCGCGGACCGAGGTGTCGATGGCCAAGGTGCATGTGGCGAACCTGCTGCACCGGGCGGCCGATACGGCGATCCAGATCAACGGCGCGCGGGGGTATTCCACCGATACGCCGCTCGAATGGATCTACCGCTATGCCCGGCAGGCGCGGCTGGTGGACGGGGCGGACGAGGTGCACCGGATGGTGCTGGACCGCGCGCTGCAGGCCGAAGGACGGGGGTTCTGGCGCTGGCCGGTGGCATGAGGATGGGGCCGCTTGCGGGCTTTCTCGATGAACGGTTCGGGGCAGCCCCGCTGACTGTAGAGCCTATCTCCGGCGGCCAGTCGAACCCCACCTTCTTCGTCACCCACGGCCCGCGCCGGATGGTCCTTCGCAAGAAACCCGACGGTCCGCTGTTGAAGGGCGCCCATGCCATTGAGCGGGAATTCCGTGTGATGTCAGCACTTTACCCCGCCGGCGTCCCCGTTCCCCGCCCGATCCTTCTGCATGAGGATCCCGCCCTGATCGGCACGCCCTTCTACCTGATGGAGCGGATCGAGGGCCGCATCTTCACCGACGCAAGCCTGCCCGACCTGCCGCGGGCGGATCGCGCCGCGATCTGGATGGGGCTGGCGGATGCGCTGGCGTCCCTGCATGCGGTGGACCCTGCGACCGTGGGCCTGGCAGACTATGGCCGCCCCGGCAACTATTTCGAGCGGCAGCTGGCGCGCTGGACGGGGCAGTTGCAGGCCAGCCCCGGCCCGCGCATCGACATGCTGCACCGGCTCGCCGATCTGCTTCCTGCGCTGCTTCCGCCGGACGACGGTGCCGTCGCGATAGCGCACGGCGACTTTCGCCTTGGCAACGTGATTTTTCATTCCGTCGAGCCGCGCGTGGTGGCGATCCTCGACTGGGAGTTGTCGACCCTCGGCCATCCCCTTGCAGACCTTGGCTTTGTCGTGATGCCCTGGCACTCGGCACCCGACGAGTATGGCGGGATCCTCGGGCTTGACCATGTCGCGCTTGGTCTGCCGGACGAGGGGGCCTTCATCAGCCGCTACCGCGCGGGCCTGCCGCAAGCGGGGCCGCTCTTGCCGTTTCACCGCGCGTTCGCCCTGTTCCGGTTCGCGGTGATCTTCGTGGGCATCGCGGACCGGGTGCGGGCCGGCACGGCATCGGACACACGCGCTGCGCGACTTGCCCCGCTTGCACAGGGTTTTGCCGTTCGCGCCCTGGATGTCCTGGGGCGGCAAGGCGGTGCAAGCCCTTGACCGGCCGAACGTTCTGTCCGAATTGTGGAGGACACGAGTTGCACGGAGAGGTTTGCGGATGGCCGAGGAATTTCCGATTGATTCGGACAAGCTGCGCAAGCTGATCAAGAAGTCCCGGTCGATGCCGATCGGCTTTGGCTACAATGATGGCACCAACGACGACGATGACGAGTTTCTGGCGGCGCACCCCCGCAAAGACCCCGAGATGCTTGGCAAGATTGCCAAATCCGAAGGGGCCGGCACGAAGTCGGCCTATGGCACCTTCCGCGTCGATGGCAGCGAGATCCACCTCACCTGCTTTCGCTCGACCCCGCAACTGGCCAAGAAGTTCAAGAAATACCTGAAGAAGAACA
The DNA here is from genome assembly GCA_964627355.1 of uncultured Rhodobacterales bacterium. Lineage (GTDB taxonomy): Bacteria > Pseudomonadota > Alphaproteobacteria > Rhodobacterales > Rhodobacteraceae > JBBQXK01. Next base: position 1,149 of record CAZVIS010000409.1, on the reverse strand, counting down.
AGATCACGCTGAACGTCGTGGTCCTGGACCCCTCGGGCGCGGTGATCGACAGCGATGTCGAGAAGCTGGACGACTGGTTCCGCGAGGAAGAGGACGCCAACGACCTGGCCGAGGATGCGGCCGATGCCGTGGCAGAACTGGTCGAGGCGGGCGGAACCGGCGCCGTAGAAGGCGCGGCGGCCCGGGACGCCGAGGCCGCTTCGCTGGCCGCTCGTCTGCGTATGCTGCAGCCCAAGGTCGCCGCGGCCCCCCCGGCATTCGCCGAACGGCTGATGACCGCCTTCAAGGCGGTGATTGCGCTGATCCGCTCTGGGCAGACGGGTCCCGCCGGGGCGACCCTGGGCCAGATCGAGGCAATCATGGCCAAGCTCGCATCGCAGCCCGTTGCCCAGGCCGCGCCCGCCGCTGCCCCAACCTCTCCACCGGCAACAGACCCCCGGCTTCCCAAGCTGCGCGAGGCGGTGGAAAAGCTGTCCGGACAGGTCGGCGCGATCCTTGGTGGCGGGGCGGGCCCCTTGCTGGACGAGCTTGAGCGGATCGAAGGGCTCATCGACGCGGGCGGGGCCGAGGCCGCCCTCTCCGGCCTGCGCGCGGTGCAGGACAAGCTGAAGGCCGCGCAGGCCGCGCGCGAGAAGTGGGACAAGGCCTTTGCGGTGCTGGAAACGCAGGTCAACCAGGCCCTTGCCGTCCGCAGCGTGGCCAATCCCGATGATCTGCGCACGAAATGGCAGTTCGCCGTCAGTCTGGCTTCGGAAGGCGCTTACGAGCGGGGGCTGGCCAGCCTTCCCGCCATTGTTGCCATCCTGCGCGCAGGCCCCGGCGACGCGCCACCGCCGGGTGAACCCCCGGCGGGCGTCGTGGCCTTCCAGCGCAGCCGCGTGCTGTGGGTCGGCACGCGGCAGAAGATGCTGGACGAGGCGCGCAAGCTCGCCGATGCCATCATCGCCGGTTCCGCCGATGACGAGGACGCCGCCGAAATTGCCGAGGCCGCGGCCGAGATCATGGCCGAGGTTGAAGGCGTCGATACCCGCCTGCAGGACATCCTGGAAGAAATTACCGTGGCCGAAGAACGCCAGCGCGCCGCGCTGAAGCGTCGGGCGGCGGCGGTGGTCGCCGAGTATCAGGCGCTGCTGACGCAAGGCATCTTTC
>CAZVIS010000408.1:0-2992 GCA_964627355.1 uncultured Rhodobacterales bacterium | reverse complement strand
TGCCGTTCTTCGCCCTGCGCGCCGGTCATGTGGTCGAGGATGTGCCGCAGATGCTCGCCGCTGCGGGCTTTCGCGGCACGCTCTTGCCCGCGATCGGCGAGCATGCGGAAGTCCCCGCCCTGATCGCCCGCGCACTGCAGTCCGCCTGACGCGGCTAGCGAACGACCGACAGCGCACCCGACTTGACCACGCGCGCAAAGGCCCCTGCCGCCGCCGCCGCGATCCCCTCGACCGTCAACCCCGCCTCGGCATACATCGCCGCCGGGCTCGCCTGGTCGATGAAACGGTCGGGCAGCGTCAGCGTGCGCACCCGGCAGCGCCCATCCAGCAGCCCCTCATTCGCCATATGCTCCAGCACCTGCGCGCCAAAGCCGCCGCGCGCGCCCTGCTCGACCGTCATCAGGACGCCATGGTGGCGGGAGAGTTGGGCGATGAGGTCGGCGTCCAGGGGCTTGGCAAAGCGGGCATCGGCGAGCGTGACGCTGATCCCCTGCTCCTCCAGCAGGTCCGCCGCCAGACGGCACTCGGCCAGATGCGCGCCAAAGGACAGGATGGCGACATCCGCCCCCTCGCGCAGCACACGGCCCCGACCGATCTCAAGCGGAACGCCCCGTTCCGGCAGGTCCACCCCCACCCCCTCGCCCCGCGGATAGCGGAAGGCGATCGGGCCTTCGTCATGCCGCGCGGCAGTGGCGACCATGTGGACAAGCTCTGCCTCGTCCCCCGCCGCCATCACAACCATGTTCGGCAAGGCCGACAGGAAGCCCACATCGAACGCCCCCGCATGCGTCGCCCCGTCCTGGCCCACCAGCCCCGCCCGGTCGATGGCAAAGCGGACGGGCAGGTTCTGCAAGGCCACGTCATGCACGATCTGGTCATAGCCGCGCTGCAGGAAGGTCGAATAGATCGCGGCGAAAGGCCGAAGGCCGCTCGCCGCCATCCCGGCGCAGAAGGTGACGCCGTGCTGTTCCGCAATCCCCACATCGAAGACGCGGCCCGGAAAGCGCCGCGCCATGATATCGACGCCGGTTCCACCCGGCATCGCCGCCGTGATCGCCACGATGCGCGGATCCTCGGCCGCCTCGGCCGTCAGGGCATTGCCGAAGACTCCAGTGTAACTGGGGGCGTTGGATTTCGCCTTGGCCTGCGTGCCGGTCACGACGTCGAACTTGCCCACGCCGTGATACTTGTCAGCCGCAGCCTCGGCGGGGGCATAGCCCTTGCCCTTCACCGTCAGCGCATGGATCAGCACCGGCCCCGTCGCCCGCGCCCGTGCCGCGCGCAGGGTGGCCAGCAGTTCCGGCATCGAATGACCATCGATCGGGCCGATATAGGTGAAGCCCAGCTCCTCGAACAGCGTCCCGCCCCCGGGCATCCCTGTCACAAGTTGCCGCGCGCGCCGGGCGTGGTCGCGCAGGGGGCCGGGCAGCACCGCCTCGAACCCCGCCGCAAGGTCGCGCAAGGCGGCCCCCGGCGTCGTCGTTTGCAACCGCGTCAGATAGCGGCTCATCGCACCCACCGGGGGCGCAATGCTCATGTCATTGTCGTTCAGGATGACGAACAGCCGCTTGCCCAGATGGCCTGCGTGGTTCATCGCCTCATAGGCCATGCCCGCCGTGATCGCCCCGTCGCCGATCACCGCAATCGCATCGCCCGTCGCCTGCCCCAGATCGCGCCCCACAGTGAAGCCCAAGGCCGCCGAGATCGAGGTCGAGGAATGCGCGGCGCCAAAGGGGTCGAATTCGGACTCCGACCGCTTGGTGAAGCCGGAAATCCCCCCGCCCTGCCGCAGCGTCCGCATGCGCGACCGGCGGCCCGTCAATATCTTGTGGGGATAGCACTGGTGGCCCACGTCCCAGATCAGCTTGTCCGCGGGCGTGTTGAAGACGGCATGGATCGCCACGCTCAACTCCACCACGCCAAGCGAAGACCCCAGATGCCCGCCGGTTTCACTCACGACCGAGATCACCTCGGACCGCACTTCCCCGGCCAGGCGGCCAAGGTCAGCGTCCGAAAGCCGTCGCAGGTCCGACGGGCCCGCCACACGGTCGAGGATCGGAGTGTCTGACATGAAAGCCTCCATCGCCGGAAGGGAAAAAAGGTGCCGCAGGCCAGGCGGCCCCGGCACCAGTTTCCTGTCGCCAACAGGAAGGGAACCGGGCCGATCAGCCCAGGATCCGGGCAGGCGTGTGCCCGGACGTCGTGCCGGGGGGCGGTGTGGGCCGCCCCACCGGAAGCTCAGACGGTCTGTACCGTGGCCGGGGCCGAGAGATAGGCCTCGGGCGTGGGGTCGGGTGCGGTCTTGCTGTCGGCGGGCAAGAGCAGCCCGAAGAGGTAAAGCGCATAGAGGCTGAACCCGACACCAAGGACGAGGATCGCGCCATAGCCCGCCCCCCGCAGCATCTGGGTCAGCACCCAAGACCGCAACATCACCGCAGGGCGTTCGTCGAAGTAGGATTTCTCGGACATCACACTCTCCTCACTCTAGCGGCGCGTAGCCGTGGTCCTGTGCCCAGACATACCAGTTGTCCACCACAGTCCCCGTCAGCAGGATGCCGATTCCGCCGGTCAGCGTCGTCAGCACGGCGAACCACCAGGCCCAGCGGTGGATCCCCTCCATCGTCGCGTTGAACCCCATCGTCCAGCGCCAGAAGAGGGCGGCGCGTTCCGATGCGGTCCCGCGGTCCACGATCTGCTCCAGCTCCCGGTCGCCGCCAAAGCGGCTGACGGCCAGGATCGTCGCCCCGTGCATGGCGAACAGCAGGGCCGAGCCATAGAGGAACGCGATGCTGAGGGCATGGAACGGGTTGTAGAACAGGTTGCCGTAGGTCAGCGAGAAGAGGTTCGTCCAGTCGAGGTGCGTGAAGATGCCATAGGGCACCGCCTCGCTCCATGATCCCATCAGGATGGGGCGGAAGAGACCCAGCACCAGGAACAGCCAGATCGCAGACGCAAAGGCATAGCAGACATGCTTGCCCATCCCCAAGGCCTC
>CAZVIS010000407.1:0-2996 GCA_964627355.1 uncultured Rhodobacterales bacterium | reverse complement strand
GTCGCGCTTGATTGGTGGTCCTATCTGATGGTGACGGGCGCTGGAGGAAGCGTCTTCCAGGACACCGTGCCGACGCTGCTCTATCGCCAACACGGCGGCAACACGATCGGGTCCAACAGCGGCTGGCGCGCGCGCCTGCGGCGGCTGCAGCAGGTCTGGGCCGGGCGGCTGCGGGATTGGAATGACGCGAACGCGGCAGCACTGGGGGCAAGCCTTGAGCATCTTTCGCCAGAGGCCCGCGCACTCTTTGCCGACTGGAAACGGATGCGTACCTCTCGTCCTGCGCTTCTGCGGCTGTGGCGCCTTGCCCGGCTGCGCCTCTACCGACAGACGTTTGCCAGTGCGGCGGTCCTTTGGCTTGCCGCCGCGACCGGGCGGCTTTGAAATTCGCTTGACCCGGCCCGCGTCCGGGCCTTGAAAGGACAGAGAAGGAGGCCGTCCATGATCGCCCTGTCCGTTCCCGATATGAACTGCGACCACTGTACCGCGCGGGTCAAGGCTGCCGTAGCCTCGATCGATCCGCAGGCCGAGGTGACCGTGGACCTCGACTCGCAGCGCGTGACCGTCAAGACGACGGCGGCTGCGGCGGCGCTTCTTCAGGCGCTGGACGCCGCCGGTTACCCTGCGATGCAGGACTGACCGGCCCGTCGCTACATCAGCTTGCGGATGTGTCGCAGCAACCCGGTCTGTCGGAGCGTTCGCACCGGATAGTCTGGATCCTCAAGCATCCGGTCCAGCGTGAACCCCGGCTCCAGCGCCTCTAGCTTGGCCCGCATCATCTCGGCGCGGTCGAGGTCGCCGCGATGCGCATGCAGGGACATGAGATAGCGATAGGCCGGCCGCAGCGAGGGTGCGGCAAAGGCCGCCGCCTCGGCCGCGGCAATCGCCTCGCTTGTCCGCCCGGTCGCGACGCAGACGGTCGCATGGTGTGCGTCCCACCAGTGACGGAAGGCCGACTGCTTAGCGTAGTTGCGGCCAAGATGCGACAGGCGGTAGGCCTCCTCGCCCTCACCAGCCAGCATGTGGGCCTCGGCCATCGCCTGCAGGGCAAAGGGGTTCCGCGGGTTTTCTGCCAAGGCGGCCCGGGCAGCCAGCCCTGCCGCCGAGGCGTCGCCCCACAACATGGCACGGGTCTGCGCGACCAGCGCCTTGATGGTCGCGTTGCCTGCCGCATTGGTGGCGTCCCGCTCCATCGCGTGATGGGTCAGGCTGTCGGCGAGGTCTTTCAGCTCTGCCCGCGCGGTTGTCGGCCGCTCTATGGCCGTGACCATCTGCAAAAGGCCGCGCCAGGCGAGGTGGACGGGGTTCTCCTCGACCTCCCAGGCGGCCTCCATCAGGCGGTCGGCCTCGGCCAGTTGGGCCTCGTCGAACGAGAACATGCGGTGCAGGGCCAGTTGTCCCAGGGCCGCCGACTTTGTCACCGGGCGGCCGAGGCCCATGATATGGGGCACGCGGGCGACGGTGCGCTCGGCCGCCTCGAAAGCGGCGCGAATCAGATCCTCGCTGCCCGCAAGGCTGGACGCGGTGCCGATCAGGCGGCAATCCTTGGCAAAGATCACCCGGCCGGTCGGCGGATGGATGACCTTGATGAAGGCCAGGCAGATACCGTTGTCCTCGACAAGGTTGCAGGTGATGTCAAGGTCACAGGCCTCTGTCGCAACCCCGGACGAGGCGGACGGTGCCCGCGTCAAGAGGGCGGCTGTCACATGGTCGGCGATGTCGGAGGCGATGCGGCTGGCGACAATCTCGGCCACCAGCGCGGCACCGGTTCCGGCGACATTCGCGGTGCCAAAGCGGATCTGGATCGGGGTCTCGGGATGTTCGCGCGCTGCAAGGGCCGCCGCATTATCGACCGAGGCGACAAGCGCGCCCATGCCGGTGCTGGCCGCTGCCTGCCGCCGCCGCATCCCGTCCAGCCAGCGCTGAAAGGCCGGATCGCGAACGGCGATCCCCTCGAGGAACTCGCCGTCGTCCTCGGACCGCAGGCGGGTGCTTCCGGGTGCAAAGGCGATCCACTCGCGCCCCGCCGTCAGCGCGCCCTCATCCGGCCCAAGCGCCTTGCGCAGGTCCACCAGCGCCTGACGCAGGCTGCCTGCGGCCTGCGCCGGGGCGCGGTCGCTCCACAGACGTTCCTCGATCCAGCGGCGGCTACGGCGCCCGTCTGGCGCAGTCACCAAGAGCGCGACCAGTGCGCGCGCCTTGTGGGGGCGGGGGGTTCGGTCGGTCCCGTCCGTGCCGATCAGGGCAAACGGCCCGTGGAGCGAAATCTCCACCACCGCAGAAGGCGCCGAACCTGTTGCCGCCTCAGTCATTGCCCGCCGCTTCCGCTTGACCCAAGGGAAACCTAGCACGGAGGGGCAGACCCGGGTAGCCCCCGCCCGGCGCGGCGAACGAACTTGCGTCAAAACTGCGCAAAAAGGACTCCCCGCGGTGCAATCTCGGTGGCGCGTTGCGGCTTGCCGAAACTACGCTACGGGTGAATTCGGGCAGGAGACACAGGATGGCCTATTCCGGCACGCAAGGGACCCAAGGGACCCAAGGCACACAGGGAACCCAAGGCACGCAAGGGACACAAGGCACCCAGGGCACCCAAGGGACCCAGGGCACGCAAGGCACGCAAAGTGCAGGAGGCGCCGCCGGTCCCTACCTGTCGCAGGCCCTCGCCACCTCGCGCGATGGCATCGCAAGGTATTGGACCGGCGTCGGCGATCTGGCCCGGGACAATGCCGTTCCGGGGGGGTGGGATGCGTTTCGCAAGATGCAGGACGGCCCGCAGGCGGCGGTGCTGGACCATGAACTTGGCGCGGCGCTGACGCTCGACCTGCAGAATGCCACGACGGGGCAGGTGGTGGCGCCGATCCTCGGCGGGGCGGCGGTGGCGCGGTTGATGCGACCGGTACTGAACCAGGCCTTCATGGACGCGCAGATGCCCCTGCTGCGCAGCTATAGCGACCTGCGCATGGACCGGCTGGCCGAGATTCAGGTGCAGTCGGGCG
>CAZVIS010000406.1:0-3006 GCA_964627355.1 uncultured Rhodobacterales bacterium | reverse complement strand
GGAAGGGCTTCGGGCGCAGGCTCTACTGCCGGATTCTCAACCAACGCTTCGGGCGGGGTCACTTCGGTCACCACCGGCACCTCGGGCTGCGGTTCCAGCGCAGCCACCTCCAGCGCAGGATCCTCGGCCTCGCCCGCCGGTTCGACGCTGGCCACTTCGGCCCCGTCCACGCTCGGCCCGCTGTCGATCACCTCGAGCGCAAGCTCCGGCCCCTCATCGACGGCGAGCGAGGCTACAACGTCGGCCTCGGTCACCGCCTCGATCACCACCGAACTGTCCGCCGCAACCTCGAGGTTGTAGCTGGCAATCGTGATCGCATCGTCGGCCTGCTGCAGCGATTCCTCCGAGAACCCCGATTCGCGCAGCAGGTCCAGGAACTTGGCCCGGTCCTCGGGGCTGAGCTGCGCCAGCAACTCGTAGTCGGCCTCACTGAGTTCCTGCTTCGCCTCGGTCGCGACCTGGAAATAGAACTGCTCGCGCAGGGACGACTGGTCCCAGGGCGTCTGCTTGCCGCCGGTCGTCTCGGCCACCTCGTTGCGGACTTTGATCATCATGTCCGAAATCGACAGGCCCGGCGTCTCGATGTTCTTCAGCAGCGAGGCGGTGAAGGGGCTGTTCGGCGCGTCGCCCGCGCCGTCATAGGTCACGGCGCCGGGCTCGGTCGCAAAGGCGACAAAGGTGCCGACGCCTGTCTGCATGCGGGCCAGACCATCTGCTGCCCCCGAACCGCGCACCGACTGCGGCACCGGATCGTTCCGGCAGGCGTCGAGGAACACCAGCGTCTGCCGCTTGCGGTCCTGCAGGCGGGCGATGATGCCGTCGAGGTTCCACGTCTCGGCCCGGATCGCCTCGCGGCTTTGCAGGGCGGCATCGACGGGCACAAGGTAATTCACGCCGCTCATCTGGAAGGCGTGGCCCGCATAGTAGAAAACCGTGCTTTCCGCCGTCTGCGCCTCGGCGCTGAAGGCGTCGATCTGCGTGGCCAGATCGCCGCTGCGCAGATCGGTCAGCAAGGTAACCTCGAAGCCCAGCCGGGTCAGCGCGTCAGCCACATCCTTGGCGTCCTTGGCCGCGTTCTTCAGCTTGGGGACGGTCACATAGTCCGCATTCCCGATCACCAGCGCCAGACGCTTTGCCTCTGCCGCCGACAGGCCAAAACCCATGAACAGAGAGGTCAAGGCAAGCACCGTCAGGGTGCGACGGATGGCGGCCGATGATCCTGACGTTCGCTTGTGCATTGGTCTATCCCGCTTCGACATGCCCCATTCATGACTGTAGCGGCTTTGCGGCCCTCTGGCCAGCCGGATTGCCAGGCGGCCTGCAACCGCAGGTTCATCGGTCTGGTCGGTCAACTGGGCATTTTAGGCAACATTTCTCTCGTCCTGTGAACCACGGTGTTGAAAGTTGCAGAGTGCACACCTATTGTCTCTAGCGGGGGCGTGACGTTGGGACCCAGGTGCCCTGTGGTCGCGCAAGGACGGAAGGACTATCTGATGCGCCGTGCTTCCCTTTTGGTGGCGTGCTTTGCCACATTCTGCTCCCCCGCTTTCGCTCAGAGCCGGCAGACCGAGAACCAGCCGATCGCGCGTGACGTTCCGGTGTTTGAAAGCGATCGCACCGGCGAGCGTGATACGATCGGAACGGTCGTTGTTGTGGCAGAGCCTGTGGTACAGCAGAAGACCCGCTCGCTGGTCTCGCGCTCGTCCTCCAAAAGCCAGATCGACTTCAACATCCCCTGGCAGACCGGCATCTATCAGTGATGCACGGGCCCGGCGCAGGCCGGGTTCGTTTCGGTTGACAGAACATCGAATGATGTTCCTAACTGCGCGCGATCAGCCGCCGCAGGCGGCGTTCTGCATCGCTGCTTGGGGAGATCGGGATGGCGTCTGTCGCGCGTAAGGTTCTGGCCTCCGTGGCCATGTCGCTGGCCATTTGTTCGGTCGCGATGGCCGAGACGGGGAACATCGAGCTCGAGCTCAACACCGCCGCCGATGTGGATGGCGGCTGCCGTCTGACCTATGTGGCGACCAATGCCACCGCCACCGCGCTGGAAAAGACCTCCTACGAGGTTGCGGTCTTCGATACCGACGGGATCGTCCAGAAGCTTCTGGTGCTCGATTTTGGCTTTCTGCCCTCAGGCAAGACGCGCGTGGTGCAGTTCGACCTTCCCGAACAGGCCTGCCCGAAAATCTCGCGCATTTCGGTGAACAGCCCGGCCGAGTGTCAGGCGGCCAGCGGTCCGTCAAACGTCTGCCGGGACAATCAGCTTCTGTCCTCGCGCGTGCCGACGATCCAGTTCAATTGACGGTCCGGGCAGCCAGGCGTCACTTCTGTAGCACGAACTGCTTGAGCGAGGCGATCGGCACCTGCCGCGCCTTCTCGGATTCCGCCGCGATGAAGGGCATGAGCGTTCGCGCCGTCACCCCTGCGGGCAGCGAGTCCAGCCGCTTGACCGGCTGATCCGTCACCAGCGCCATCAGAAGCTGCGGCCCGGAATCGGATTCCTTGGTCAGCGTCAGCTTGAAGTTGAATTCGACCGTGCCGTCGGCGGCGGGGGCCACGAAGTTCTTCAGGTTTGTTGTCGCCCCGGTGGTATTGATCGAGAAAAGCGTGACCGCGCGCCCGGCAAGCCCCTCGATCCGTCCGGTAATCGGCTCGCCGCTGCGCACGACGCCGGTCGGGTTGTCCAGCGCGAGATAGACCGGGATCGCCGTGTCGGACTTCAGCCGGTTGACGAAGTCCAGCACCGGGCATTGCGGATTGGTGACGATCCGGGTGTTGAGGTCGGGCTCCGTCCCAAGAGCGGCTGTGTAGTCGGCCAAAAGCTTGGTCAGCGGTCCGACCGAGGCAGCGAAGCCGTCGATCGCTACCTGATCCCCGCTGTTGGGACCGGCCTCCAGATAATCGCATGGCCCGCCATCGTTATCGCGAAGCCAGGCAATCTGCTTGCCCCGCGCATCACGGGGCGGGGCCTCGACTACCGGTGTCTCGGTCGTCTCGGGGGTG
>CAZVIS010000405.1:0-3014 GCA_964627355.1 uncultured Rhodobacterales bacterium | reverse complement strand
GCTTTTCGGGCGAGGCGAACGGCATCGACTGCCGCCGCCTGATCTTCCGCGCCAAAGGCTGATCCCGTCAGGCTTTCCCTCTCTCCCGGGCCGCGCTAGAACGCGGCCCGAACACGAGGAGCCGCCGATGCCCATGGAAAAGACCTTTGACGCCGCCACGACCGAGCCGCGCATCACCGCGCTCTGGGACGCGGCGGGGGCCTTCAAGGCAGGCGCCGGGGCGCGGCGGGCAGAGACGTTCTGCATCATGATCCCGCCGCCGAACGTGACCGGCAGCCTTCATATGGGCCACGCCTTCAACAACACGCTGCAGGACATCCTGACCCGCTGGCACCGGATGCGCGGCTTCGACACCCTCTGGCAACCCGGCACCGACCATGCCGGGATCGCCACGCAGATGGTGGTGGAGCGGGAGTTGGCCAAGACGAACCGCCGCCGTACCGACTTCACCCGCGACGAATTCCTGGATCTGGTCTGGCAGCAAAAGCAGAAATCCCGCGGCAACATCAAGGCGCAGCTTCAACGCCTAGGCGCCAGTTGCGACTGGAGCCGCGAGGCCTTCACGATGACCGGCGCCCCAGGCGATCCAGACCACACCGGGCCGAATTTCCATGACGCCGTCATCAAGGTCTTCGTCGATCTCTACAACAAGGGCCTGATCTACCGGGGAAAACGCCTCGTCAACTGGGATCCCCATTTCGAGACGGCGATCTCCGACCTCGAGGTCGAGAATACCGAAGTGCCCGGCCACATGTGGCACTTCAAGTATCCTTTGGCGGGCGGCGAGACCTACGAATTCGTCGAGAAGGACGCCGAGGGGAACGTGACCCTGCGCGAGGTCCGCGACTACATCTCCATCGCCACCACCCGGCCCGAAACGATGCTTGGCGACGGCGCGGTGGCGGTCCATCCCTCGGACGCGCGCTACGCCCCAATCGTCGGAAAACTCTGCGAAATCCCGGTGGGACCGAAAGAGCACCGCCGCCTGATCCCGATCATCACCGACGAATACCCCGACCCGAACTTCGGCTCGGGCGCGGTGAAGATCACCGGCGCCCATGACTTCAACGACTACGCCGTGGCCAAGCGCAACAACATCCCCTGCTACCGCCTGATGGACACGCGCGCCGCCCTCCGCACCGACGGCGCCCCCTATGCCGAGGCCGCCGCCGCCGCACAGCGCCTGCGCGAGGGCGCCGCTTTCACCGACGCCGAAGTGGACGCCATCAACCTCGTCCCTGACGAGTATCGTGGCCTCGACCGGTTCGACGCGCGAAAGCGCGTGGTCGCCGCGATCACGGCCGAGGGACTGGCGGTCATGGTGCCCGATGCCGAGGGGAATCCGGTGCCTTACGTCGAGTCGAAGAAGATCATGCAACCCTTTGGCGACAGGTCGAAAGTCGTCATCGAGCCGATGCTGACCGACCAGTGGTTCGTGGACACCGCGAAAATCGTCCAGCCCGCCATCGACGCCGTCCGCAACGGCGACACCGTCATCCTGCCCGAACGCGACACCAAGACCTACTTCCACTGGCTGGAAAACATCGAGCCCTGGTGCATCAGCCGCCAGCTCTGGTGGGGGCATCAGATTCCGGTTTGGTATGGGCCGGGTTTCAAGGTCACTGGTCACAACAAGAAGACCCGAAAGATCGAACGGTCCTACGAACCGCAAGTCTTGCAGATGTACTGTGCTGCGACTTTCGAGCAGGCCAAGGAGATGTGGCTGGAATCGCATCGGGACGTGGATGGTCAAGATATCTACGAAGTCTTTGAAGCGTCTTCGGTCGCCGAGGCCGAAGCGGGATTTAGGCCGTACGAAGGCGATCCTCTGGGTCGCGTGGGGCTCTACCGCGACCCCGACGTCCTCGACACCTGGTTCTCCTCCGGCCTCTGGCCGATCGGCACCCTCGGCTGGCCCGAGCAAACGCCCGAACTGAAAAAGTATTTCCCCACCTCCACCCTCGTCACCGGCTTTGACATCATCTTCTTCTGGGTCGCCCGGATGATGATGATGCAACTGGCTGTCGTCGGCCAAGTCCCCTTCCGCACCGTCTATGTCCACGCCCTCGTCCGCGACGAGAAGGGCAAGAAGATGTCGAAGTCGCTCGGCAACGTCCTCGACCCCCTCGACCTCATCGACGAATACGGCGCCGATGCCGTCCGCTTTACCCTGACGGCCATGGCCGCCATGGGCCGCGACCTGAAGCTTTCCACGCAACGCATTGCCGGCTATCGCAATTTCACGACCAAGCTTTGGAACGCCTGCCGTTTTGCCGAACTGAACGGCGTCTGGGAAAACCACGCGACCCAAACCGCCGCCCCAACCCCCAAAGCCACCGTCAACCGCTGGATCCTCGGCGAAGCCGCCAAGGTCCGCGCCGAGGTGGATGAGGCACTCGCCGCCTACCGCTTCGACCAGGCCGCCGATGCGCTCTACAAGTTCGTCTGGGGCAAAGTCTGCGACTGGTACGTCGAATTCGCCAAGCCCCTCTTCGACGGGCCGGAGGCGCAGGAAACCCGCCAGACCATGGCCTGGATCCTCGATCAGTGCATGACCCTCCTCCACCCCATGATGCCCTTCGTGACCGAGGAACTCTGGCAGACGACCGGCAAACGCGCGACCGTCCTCGCCCTCCACCCCTGGCCCGACTACGGCGCAAACCTCATCGACGCCGAGGCGGACCGCGAGATGAACTGGGTGATCGACCTGATCGACAGCATCCGCTCGGCCCGCACGCAGGTCCACGTCCCGGCGGGCCTGAAACTCGACATGCTCTGCCTCTCGCTCGACCCCGCAGGCCACGCCGCCTGGGACCGCAACGCGACCCTGATCCAGCGCCTGGCCCGCATCGATACCCTGACCGAGGCCGCCACCGCCCCCAAAGGCGCCATCACCATCCCGGTGGAGGGCGGCCTCTTCGCCCTCCCCCTCGCGGGCGTCATCGACATCGCGGAAGAACGCAGCCGCCTCGCCAAGACGCTGGAAAAGCTGGAGAAAGACATGTCGGGCCTCC
>CAZVIS010000404.1:0-3020 GCA_964627355.1 uncultured Rhodobacterales bacterium | reverse complement strand
CCGCCGACCTGCCCGCCTTCTGCGCCAAGCTGATCGAGGAGATCGCCGAGGGCACGCACGACCGCCGTGCCGCCTGACCGCGACGGTTGCCCAGCCTCCGTCAAGGGATCGCGATGACGGCACCACGACCCTGCGCGTGACAAGCGAAGGCACTGCCTTCGCCCCGCGCCTGCGAGGCGGTGCGACCGGGGCTCTCAACACAAACACACCAGAGGCCTGCGCCTGCCTGGCGGGCGCATCTGCGCCTGCCGGGGGGTGATGAGCGATCAGAAAACGTCCAGTGGACGTTTTCCGCGAAGAACGCCCGGCCCGTGGCCGGGCTGGTGGCAGGCGCAGGCCGGAACGCTTTGGCGTCCCGGCGGTCACAAGGCACCGGTAGCGCGTGGCAGAGGCGATGGCCTCTGCCAAGTGCGCTCCGGGCAAGCGCAACGGCAACCACCTCGGCCATCCCCGCGACACCGTGACCTGTGCGCATGTGTTAACAAAGGATGAATCAGTGGGCGCCAACCTCTTGATTCTATTGAGGCGGACTGTGTCGCACGCGTGGACACCCCCCGTGTCCCGCTCCCTCCATCCCCCTTCATTTCCCCGCCTGGATCGGGCACAAAGACCCCATGAGCGACCTGATCGAAGACGCCGCCCCCTCCAACAAGCCCGAGTTCACCGTCTCCGAGATCTCGGGTGCGGTGAAGCGGGTGATCGAGGGGGAGTTCGGGCTGGTCCGGGTGCGGGGAGAGGTGGGAAGGGTGTCGAAACCCTCCTCCGGGCACCTCTACTTCAACCTCAAGGACGACCGGTCCTCCCTCGATGCCGTCTGCTGGAAGGGCCAGATCGCCCGCCTGCAGGTCAAGCCCGAAGAGGGGATGGAGGTCGTGGCGACCGGCCGCCTCACCACCTTCCCCGGCGGCTCCCGCTACCAGATGATCGTCGAGGATCTGGCCCCCGCAGGCACCGGCGCCCTGATGGCGATGCTGGAGAAGCGGCGGCTGGCGCTGGCCGCCGAGGGCCTGTTCGATGCCGCCCGCAAGCAGCGCATCCCCTACCTGCCCCAGGTGATCGGCGTCGTCACTTCGCCTTCCGGCGCCGTGATCCGCGACATCCTCCACCGTCTGAGGGACCGCTTCCCCCGGCATGTGCTGATCTGGCCGGTCCCCGTGCAGGGCGCAGCGGCGGCCCCGGCGGTGGCGGCGGCGATTCGGGGTTTCAACGCGCTGGAGGGCGGGCTCATCCCCCGGCCCGACGTCATCATTGTGGCTAGGGGCGGCGGGTCGATCGAGGATCTCTGGGCCTTCAACGAGGAAATCGTGGTGCGGGCGGCAGCCGACAGCCGCATCCCCCTGATCTCCGCCGTGGGGCACGAGACGGACACCACCCTCATCGACTATGCCGCCGACCTGAGAGCACCGACCCCCACGGCGGCGGCGGAACTGGCCGTCCCGGTGCGGGCGGACCTGATGGCCACGCTGGATGGACTGGGGGCGCGGCTGACGAGAGGCGTGGCACAGGGGGCGCAAGGAAGGGCTCAGCGCCTGCGGGACCTCTCCCGCGCGCTTCCTCGTCTGGATGCCCTGACCGCCGGGGCCGCGCAGCGGCTGGACGCGGCGGCGGGGCGGTTGGGTGGGGCTTTGGGCTTGTTGGTAGCCCAGAAGCGAAGCCGCTTCGACCAGCGCGCCGGCGCCCTGCGCCCCGAGGTGCTGACCGCGATGCTCCGCGCCCTGCGCGCCGGGGTGGAGGGGCGGGCCGAGGCCCTGTCCCGCGCCCTCACCACCCGCGCCGAGCGTCGCGCCGACCGCCTGTCCGACCTAAGCCGCCGCCTCGACCGCGCCATGGCCCGCACCACCACCGACGCCCTGCGAGAGGTGACGCGGGGGCGCGAGCGTCTCGCCGCCCTCACCCTCCGCCTCGACACCGCCCCCCAGACCCGCATCGCCGCAGGCACTGACACCCTGATGCGCCTCGACCGCATGCGCCAGACCCTCGGCTATGCCGAAACCCTGCGCCGAGGCTATGCCGTGGTGCGCGGCGACGGTGCCGTGGTCACGACCAAGGCCGCCGCCGAACGTGCGAGCGCCCTCGAGATCGAATTCGCCGATGGCCGCCTGACCCCGGGCGCGCCGCGTCCCCTCCGCCGCAAGGATCAGGGAACGGCGGGGCAGGGCAGTTTGTTCTAGCGGGCTTTGGCAGGGTGCGCATTCATTGCGCACCGTTGCGCGGGCAGTGGTGCGCTATGAATGCGCAACCTACGCATGTTCAATGGATCTCGCCAACGAGAGTCGGGGCAAGCCCCGACCTACGGAGCCGCATCGGCCGCTATTTTAGATCCCTTATGAAATGTGATCGCCCGATCGTTAGGAAAAACGCCCGGTCTGCCTTTCCAGCGATCACGTCTGACGTCCGCTGTTTCTGCAGCTCGTTAAGCCGCCAGAAGAATTCTTTGCCGACAATTGCCTCGACCTGTCCTGTTGTCACAGGTTCGTCCGTGATTTCCAACTTCATGTCGCGAATGCGATATCCTTCCCCAAAGACGCGCGGAACGTCATTGCCAAGGAGTCGGGAAGCTGTAGAGGGGTCCGTAATGTCCGGTAACGATACGAATGGGGGCATGAGATCGAACGGAATTTGGCGCGGTGGTTGCCCGACCTGATCCTCGATTGCGGCAAACACCTGTGGGCGTCGATCCACATCGTCGAACACCCTCTCCGTCATGGCGCCTTGGCCCACCATTGAAAGTAGAATTCGTCCGCCACCGAGGTCGACCGCCAGACCCTCGCCCCTCAGTTCGGTCTGAATTTCCCCCCCGACCACCCGCATCCATTGCGGAATGTATGAGACATCAATCCGTTGCACGACCGATGCGACGACGGGTCCATCGGGCGTATCGACGGTTATCGTCAGCTTCTGGTTCCAACGGTAGTGCTGAGGGCAGGCGGCAAGCAAGAGGAACAGAGGCAGCAACAAGAACCAAAGCCAGTGGTTGCTTTTCCGCACAGTGGCGTACGGCAGCCGATCTGTCATGCCGC
>CAZVIS010000403.1:0-3032 GCA_964627355.1 uncultured Rhodobacterales bacterium | reverse complement strand
CATCGCGCCCCGCCGCCCGCGCCGCGTCGCTGCGTTCCGGGCCTCGCAACCGGTTAGGTCGCAGCGTCGTGAACTGTTCATCTGGGGCAATTCGCCGCTGTGCAGCACGGCTGCGCCGCACCCGCGATCGGCTGCGAATCGAGGTGGGCCCTGCCTCAGGTTCCCGGCATATGCGCCGGTTGCGGCGCGGGATGGCCCACCCCTTCCAGCACCTTCAGCGGCTTTCGCACCACTGCGCCCAGACCTCCGCGCGTCGGCTGGTAGACCTGCTTGGACGCCTCGACCATCAGGACGCCCCCCGCCAGCCACATCCCCGTCCTGCGGCCAAGGGCCTCCCATGTATCGGCGGTGCGCAGCCAGAAGCGGCCCGGCGAGGGCGGGGTGAAGAGGGCCGAGACGCTGCGTTCCGGCGTAAAGGCATGCCGCTTCAACTGCGCCTCAAGTTGCGCCATCGTGTAGGGGCGGCCAAAGCCGAAGGGCGTCCCGTCCCGCCGCGCCCAGAGGCCCGCGCGGGCGGGCACGATGAACATCACCTTGCCTCCCGGCGCCAGCACCCGACTTGCCTCGTCCAGCACCCGGCCCGGGTTCTCGGACGTCTCCAACCCGTGCATCAGCAACAACCTCTCCACCGTGCCGGTCGCCAGCGGCCAGTCCGTCTCCTCGCACAGGACCGAGACATTGGGCATCCCCGCGGGCCAGGGCATAACCCCCTGCGGGCCGGGCATCAGGGCAACCACCCGACGCGCCTCTTCCAGGAAAGGCCGCATCAGCGGCACCGCAAAGCCGAAGCCCGCAACCGTCTGCCCCTTGGTGTCGGGCCACATCGCCACAACCTGATTCCGGATCGCCCGCTGCGCCACGCGACCCAGAGGTGTGCGGTAGTAGAAGTTACGCAGGTCCAGCACGTCGAGATGCATTGCAGGCGCGGCCTTGCCGGGTGACAGTCGCAGGCGAGCATACCGCAGAAGGGACCGAACGCCATGCCGCTTGACCTTGTGACGATCCCCTGCCTGTCTGACAACTACGCCTATCTTCTGCATGACGCGGAAAGCGGCCAGACCGCCTGCGTCGATGTGCCCGATGCCGCGCCGATTTTGGCAGCGCTGCACGGTCGCGGGTGGAAGCTGGCCGACATCCTGCTTACGCATCACCACGACGACCATACGCAAGGGGCAGCCGCCTTGCGCGCTGCGACCGGGGCGCGTGTCATGGGCGCTGCCGCCGACGCACATCGCCTGCCCGCGCTCGACGTCAGCCTCTTGGCAGGCCAGGCAGTCACCGTTTGCGGCGAGGCGGTGACGGTGATCGACGTCTCGGGCCACACCGTGGGCCACATCGCCTTTTACTTCGCCGAAACTGGGGTCGCGTTTACTGGCGACAGCCTGATGGCCGGCGGCTGCGGACGGATGTTCGAGGGGACGGCCCCGATGTTCCATGCCAGCCTGATGCGCCTGGCCGCCTTGCCCGACGACACGCGGGTCGCTTCGGGCCACGAATACACTGCCGCAAACCTGCGTTTCGCGCTGTCCCTTGAACCCGACAATCCGGCGCTTATTTTGCGGACAGAGAGGGTGGCTGCGGCGCGTGCCAAGGGCCTTCCCACCGTGCCATCGCGCCTGTCGGAAGAGCGCGAGACCAACCCTTACCTGCGCGCGTCCGACCCCGCGCTTAAGGCCCGTATGGGCCTGCTCGATGCCCCGGATGTTGCGGTTTTTGCCGCCATCCGGGCCGCCAAGGACAAATTCTAGGCAGCGTCGCGACACATCCGTCACAAGCCGCAACGCCGTCCCCCGAAACCGTGAATGCGCTGAAAAAATACTTGAAGCGCCCAGAATAAAGCCGAAGTTTACCCTTATGAGGCCAGGCTCCGACGGGGCGTCATGCCCGCCGGACCGCAGGACAGGAGCACCGGAACGTGCCAAGTTTCTCCACCACGCTCGAGCAGGCCATCCACGGCGCCTTGGCGCTTGCCAACGCACGCCGCCACGAACTCGCAACGCTGGAGCATCTGCTGCTGGCGCTGATCGACGAACCCGATGCCGCGCGCGTGATGAAGGCGTGCTCGGTCAACCTCGATGAACTCCGCAAGACGCTGGTCGATTTCATCGATGACGATTTGTCCACGCTGGTGACGGATGTCGAAGGGTCCGAGGCCGTGCCGACCGCCGCTTTCCAGCGCGTGATCCAGCGCGCAGCGATCCATGTGCAGTCGTCGGGTCGGACCGAGGTGACGGGGGCCAACGTCCTTGTCGCCATCTTTGCCGAACGCGAATCGAACGCGGCCTACTTCCTGCAAGAGCAGGACATGACGCGCTATGACGCGGTGAACTTCATCGCGCATGGCGTGGCCAAGGACCCGTCCTATGGCGAGACGCGTCCCGTCAGCGGGGCCGAGGAACCCCAGGAAACCCCGAAAGCGGAGGCTGGCGAAGTGAAGGAATCCGCGCTGTCGAAATACTGCGTGGACCTCAACGTCAAGGCGCGCAAGGGCGACGTGGACCCCCTGATCGGCCGCGAGGCCGAGGTGGAGCGGTGCATCCAGGTCCTCTGCCGCCGTCGCAAGAACAACCCCCTCCTCGTGGGCGACCCGGGCGTGGGCAAGACCGCAATTGCCGAAGGGCTGGCGTGGAAGATCGTCAAGGGCGAGACGCCCGAGATCCTTGCCCACGCCACGATCTTCTCGCTCGACATGGGCGCGCTGCTGGCGGGCACCCGCTATCGCGGCGACTTCGAAGAGCGGTTGAAGGCCGTGGTCAAGGAGATGGAGGATCACCCCGACGCGATCCTCTTCATCGACGAGATCCATACGGTGATCGGTGCCGGGGCGACCAGTGGCGGGGCGATGGATGCCTCGAACCTGCTGAAGCCCGCGTTGCAGGGCGGCAAGCTGCGCTGCATGGGCTCGACCACCTACAAGGAGTTTCGCCAGCACTTCGAGAAGGACCGCGCCCTGTCGCGCCGGTTCCAGAAGATCGATGTGAACGAGCCTTCGGTGGAAGACACGGTCAAAATCCTCATGGGCCTGAAACCCT
>CAZVIS010000402.1:0-3046 GCA_964627355.1 uncultured Rhodobacterales bacterium | reverse complement strand
GATCGCGGCGCCGTCGGTTTCATAGGCGTGGGGCAAGGGGTGCCTCCAGATCGGCGGGGGTGGGGTGTGTGAGCGGCTGGCCCACATCGGAAGCGATGCCGTGGCGAATGAGGGTCCAGCCCTCGGGGCCTGCTGTCAGCGTCAGGGTGGAGGCGGGATGCGCGCAGCCCTTGGCGCAGCCCGCGACATGCAGGGTCTGGCCGGGAGGGACCGATGGCGCGAGACGTCGCGCGAGCGGACGGGTGGCAGCATGGCCCTGCGGACATCCCGGCGCGCCGGTGCAGGCGACGACGCGCAGAAGGGGGTCCCCGGGGTCGGTGACGAGACCCGGGAGGGCGGGCGCCTTCTGCAGCCGCTCGACCAGCACCATCCTCCAGGGCGTCAGGCGCAGCGGGCCAAGTTCACTCAACGCGGCAAGGGTTTCCGCGTCGGTCTGCCCGAATGCAAGCGCAACAAGCCAGCCTGCGGGCAAGGGGCCCGGGGCGGGAGGCGTGCAAGTCGGCAAGTCGGCCACTGCGCGGAACGTCTGAGGCAGCGCCGAACGGACGAGATGCGCGGCCATCCGCCCGCGTCCCCCGGTCGCACCGCCGGTCGAAAGGAACCAGCGCGCCAGGTCCATCGCCAGCGGCACGGCGGTCGCGGGGGTCGCTGCCGCTCCGCTCGCTGCTCCTGCGGGCTTCACGATCAGGACCTCGTCCTGTCGCAGGATCGCGACATCGGCCGCATCGCCGAGCATTGCTTGCGGTCCGGTGTCGATGGCAAACCCGAACTTCGCAGGCAGGTCGGGCGCGTCCGGCGCCACGAGAGCCAATTCCAGTGCAGTAGCGAGGGCGCTCGTGCCGTCACCCTCGACCCAGAACGGCGTCACCACGATGTTGCGCCGCGCCTCAACCTCGGGCGTGGGGTCGATCAGGCCGAGGGTGCGGAGCCCCTCGATCAGCGGTGCGTGCGACGTCTCGCTCACCCCCCGGATCTGGAGGTTGGCGCGGGACGAGAGGTCGATGAGGCCATTTCCATGCGCCGCCGCCAGCCGCGCGATCCCCCGCGCCTGCTCGGGGGTAAGCCGCCCGCCATGGGGCCGCACCCGCACCACATAACCGTCGCCCGACAGCATCGGCCGCAGGGCACCGGGGCACCAGCCACGGATTTCGGGGGAGTTCATGGTGCACGCCTTTCGGAGGTAAGCACCAAGCCTCCCCACCCCATCCCTCCCCCACGAAGGGGGAGGGAGCCTCCTGCGGGCCGCCTTGGGTCCTTGAAAGGCCGCCGCGCAGACAACTGCGACGCTGCGCCAACCACCCACGCCGTGCGCCGAGGGAATGCGCCTCCCTCCCCCTTCGTGGGGGAGGGATGGGGTGGGGGGGCTGCGTGAGAAAGGGTCATTCCGCCGCCTCCGGTGCCGCCAGCGAGTTGCGGCGGCTAATCCACAGTCCCGCCTCGCGCAGCGCGGCGAAGCGGGCGCGGAGCGCGTCGAGCGCGCCGGGGTTCTCGCGGGCGAGGAAGGCCACGAGGTCATCGCGGCCAAGCGTCGCGTCATGGTAGAGGTCGAAAAGGTGCGCAGGCACGGCGCGGGTCAGTTGGGCGAAGGCCGCCAGATGCTCCAGCGTTGCCGCGATCTCGGCCCCGCCGCGAAAGCCGTGGGCCATCATGGCGGTGGCCCAGCCTGGATCGGCGGCACGGGCGCGGACCGTGCGGGCGATCTCTTCGGTCAGGCTGCGGGCGCGGGGGTCGCCTGCGCGGGTGGCGTCGATGTGGTAAAGGCTCGCCTGACCGCCAAGCGTGGCCTGCGCTGCCGCAAAGCCCCCCTCATGCGCGGCATAGTCCGAGGCGACCAGCACATCCGTCTCGGTCAGGTCCTGCACATGGGCAAAGGCGTCGGCGGCGCGCACCCGCGCCTCCAGTGCCGCCCGGTCATGGCGCGCCTCGCCCTTGGCATCGATCGCCCAGGCGGAACCGGCAAGCCAGGCCTCTCCCGCTGCGCGCCGCCCTTCGTCCGAGTAATCGTCCACCGCCTGACCCATGCCGAGGCCATACTGCCCCGGTTGCGGGCCAAAGACGCGGGGCGCGCGGGCGCGGTAGGGGTTGTCGGCGGGGTCTTCCTCGCGCTCGGCCAGAAGGGCGGCACCCGTCTCGAACACCTGCGCCAGCGTCGGGAACACGTCGCGGAACAGGCCCGAGACGCGCAGGGTGACGTCGATCCGGGGGCGGCGGAGGAGGGCGAGGGGGACAACCTCCACCCCCGTCACCCGGTCGGAGCCTGCGTCCCAGACGGGGGCAAGGCCCGCCAGATGCAGGGCCATCGCGAACTCCTCGCCCGCCGTGCGCATGGTGGCAGACCCCCAAAGGTCCACCACCAGCCCGCGCGGCCAGTCGCCCTGATCCTGCAGGTGGCGGCGGAGGAGTTCTTCGGCCAGCTTGATCCCCTGCGCATGGGCCGCGCGCGAAGGCACGGCGCGGGGGTCCACGGAGTACATGTTCCTCCCCGTGGGCTGCACGTCCGTCCGGCCGCGATAGGGAGAGCCGGAGGGGCCGGGGGGAACGCGGCGGCCTGATAGGGCGGCCATCAGCCCCTCCATCTCGCCCGGGGCATCCCCGAAGACATGCAGGCCCGCGCCGTATTGCGACTCCTTGATGTCGCAGACAAAGCGGTCGATGCGCGGGATCGCCTCGGCAGGGCTAGCGTTCGGGGGAATGGCAAGGTCGGCCTCCACCCCCGCCGCCTGCGCCTCGTCCCGGATCGCCACGATCAGCCGATCGCGCCGGGCGGGGTCCAGCCCGTCGGCGGTGGCGTATTCGTCGAGGAGGCGCTCCAGCCGGTGCAGGTTCGCGGGCAGCGCGGTCGCGGCCAGGGGCGGCGGCATGTGGCCAAGGGTCAAGGCTCCGATCCGCCGCTTGGCCTGCGCGGCCTCTCCCGGGTCGTTGACAATGAAGGGGTAGATGACGGGCAGGTCGCCGGTCAGCGCCTCCGGCCAGCAGTCGCCGGAAAGGGCCACCGCCTTGCCCGGCAGCCATTCCAGCGTGCCATGCGCGCCGATGTGGACGAGGG
>CAZVIS010000401.1:0-3052 GCA_964627355.1 uncultured Rhodobacterales bacterium | reverse complement strand
GTCGCATCCGCACCCCCTGTCAACGCATGTGCGCTAGCAGGCGGGCGCGGGCGCGGTCAAGCAGCCAAGGTCAGGCGGCGTCGCTCAGCACGCGCGCCAGATCAAACAGGCGGCGGCGCTGTGCCTCGGGGATCGAGTAGTAGGAGCGGATAAGCTCCAGCGCCTCACGGTCGGCGAACATATCGCCTTCGACCGCTTCGGTGCGGGCAACGGCGTCGGCAAGACCTTCGAAGAAAAAGCTGATCGGGACGGACAACACCTGTGCAATGTCCCACAGGCGCGAGGCGGAGACACGGTTCATGCCGGTCTCGTACTTCTGGATCTGCTGAAATTTGATCCCCACACGGTCGGCGAGTTGCTGCTGGGTCATTCCGACCATCCAGCGGCGGTGACGGATGCGCTTGCCGACATGTGCGTCTACGGGGTGCTTCATAATCTACTCCTAACAGTGTAACAGACACATCCCGTATGTAGCAAGTTCTGTGCCAAAAGCGGAAGCGCGAGGGTTTTCCCGAAGTTTTTTTCTCGCGGCCCAAAACCTGTCCTTTTCGGTATGTCCAATTATACAGAAGTGCAACTACACCCCCCAGTCGCGCGGAGCGTGGCCGAAACGAGCCGAACTCGCGTCTAGCGTGTTTTGCAAAATGATTCGCATGATGCAACGATCACTTCAAAATCTTTGCGTTCCGCACAGCGCTCGCGCGCTGCTTGCAGCGGCCCCGCACGAATGAAACACTTCGTTCCGGCAACAATGCTACGAGGTTGCGATGCGCGCATTCCGTCTGGAACAAAATGACTTTCCGCCGCGATTGGTCGATCTCCCGCTGCCCGAGGCGGGTCCGGGCCAAGTCCGGGTGCGGCTACGCGCTTGCGGCCTCAACTATGCCGATCTTCTCATGATCAAGGGCACATACCAGGACCGCCCCGCCCTACCCATTACCCTGGGGATGGAGTTCTCGGGCGTGGTAGAGGCGCTCGGGCCCGAAACGACAGGACCTGCGCCGGGAACGCGCGTCGCGGTGTTCGGGGGACACGGCGGGCTGGCCGAGGCCGCCGTGGTACAGGCCGATCGGGTGCTGCCGATCCCGGACGCCATGGGGTTCGATCAGGCGGCGGCCTTCATGGTGGCCTATGGGACAAGCCACCTCGCACTCAACCATCGCGCGCGCCTGCAACCAGGGGAGACGCTGCTGGTCCTTGGGGCCGCAGGGGGTGTCGGCCTGACGGCGGTCGAGATCGGCCGCCGCATGGGCGCCACGGTCATTGCAAGCGCCCGGGGGGCAGAGCGGCTGGAAGTTGCCCGCGCGGCCGGGGCCCATCATCTGATCGACAGCGAGGCGCCCGACCTGCGCGGCACGCTCAAGGCCTTTGGGGGCGTCGATGTGGTCTATGACGCCGTTGGCGGTCCGGCCTTCATGGAGGCTTTGCGCGCGACGCGCCCCGAGGGCCGGCTTCTGACCATCGGCTTTGCCGGGGGCGAGGTGCCGCAGATCCCCGCGAACCTCCTCCTCGTCAAGAACCTGACCGTGATCGGCCTCTACTGGGGCGGCTATACGTCCTTCGCGCCAAAGGTTCTGGACGACAGCCTTGCCACCCTGATGAACTGGTTCGGCAAGGGCTGGATCATCCCGCATATCAGCCACCACCTGCCGCTTGACCGGGTCGAAGAGGGCCTCGCCCTGCTGCGAGACCGGCGGAGCACCGGCAAGGTTGTCATCACGATGGACTGACTACTCGGCCGCCATGGCCACCTGCGACGACCCATAGGCCATACGCAACTCTGACAGCAGGTCAGCTGCGGGCTGGCCCGTCAGCGTGGGCGCCCGGTAAAGACAGATCGACACCGATCCAAGGTCTGGCAGCGCCCCGCGTGTGTCCACCGGAACCGTGCCGGGCGGCATCCCGTCCTCCAGCCGCGCCGATACAGCCAGATCGGCGGCCACCATCGCCTCGATCACCTGCTGGTTCTCGCCGTTGAAGGCGATCTCCCACGGAATACCCGCCGCATCGAGGGCCGCCTGCGCAGACGGACGGAAGATGCAGGTCTCTTTGAAACCCAGACGGATGGGCCGCCGCTGCCAGGCTAATCCGCCCTCGGCGCCGACCCAGATCAGCGCGCGCCGCGACAGCGCCTCGCCACCCGGTCCGGGACTTTCCTCGGTCGTGATGATCACGTCCAGCTCGCCCCGCCCGAACTGCTCTTTCATGAGAACGGTGAACGATGACACCAGATTGATCCGCATCCGGGGATAGCGCGCAGCCAGACCCTTCAGGATGCCCGGCATCGCCGGATAGACGATGTCGTGGGGGACGCCCAACCGGATCTCGCCCTCGAAATCGTCATGGGTCAGGCGGGCCAACGCCTCGTCGTTCAGGACCAGCATCCGGCGCGCATAGGCCAACAGTTGCTCGCCCTCTGCCGTCAGGGCGAGCTTGCGCGCCGCGCGGGCAAACAGCATCAGGCCCAACCCCTCTTCCAGCCGCTTGATCTGCATCGAGACGGCGGATTGCGTCAGGTTCAGGAACCCCGCCGCCCGGGTGACACCACCCGCGTCGGCAACTGCGACAAAACTGCGCAGCGCGGTCAGGTCGAGGGTGCGGGCCATATCAATCTCCGTGATGTGTACACGCACAATCATTCGTTTCACTTATGCGAAAGTCAAGCGCATACATTATCCAGGGTGATGAAACCCGCCCCCGTCATCACCGAAACCAAAAAGGACCATGTCATGCTGCCTGCTCTCGTCGCCACCCGCCCCGACCGCCCTGCCAACCGTTCCTGGCTTGCAATGCTGGCACAGGCGGTTGCCCTGCACCGTCAGCGCGCCCGCCTGGCTGAACTGGACGATCACCTGCTGCGGGACATCGGTCTGTCGCGCGACGATGCCCGCGCCGAGGCGCAGCGCAGCTTCTGGGATGTTCCGGCACATTGGCGGCATTGATGCGGGCGAATTCATAAACGTTTCCGTCAGGCTTTGGGCCGTCAGTTCTTGAAATGTCCGGCACTCCTGCCAATATGTCCGGCAGTGGGCCCGCCCTCGCAGAAGATGCG
>CAZVIS010000400.1:0-3060 GCA_964627355.1 uncultured Rhodobacterales bacterium | reverse complement strand
TGCCTCCCGTGACGGGGGCCGAGACGGGGACCACGGAAACCGAACGGATGGTCATATTGCCCGAGCCGGTCTTCCAGGTGCTGGCCGAACGCGACCCCCCGGGCCTGCGCCCGTTCCGCAAGTTTGTCGTGGCCCTGAACGGCCGCGTTATTCCGCAGAGGTAGGCCCATGAGCACCCGTGACACGATGGAACTGCGCGAAGAGGATGTGCGGGCGCATTACCTTGCCGCCACCGAATTGCTGATGGGGCTGGACCACACGCCGCGCCTTGCCACGGCGAAGTTCACCGTGATGGCGCCCGAGCCGTCGCCCGGCGTCGCGGCCATCGGGCGGCGCTTTCGGTCCACCACGCCGGGCCTTGTGACGCGGTCAACCGCGCGGGCCGAGGGCGTGCGGCTGCTGGACCGGATCGCCGAGAAGGACGACGACGACCCGCTGACCTCGCCCATCCAGGCTGCGGTCGCCATGGGCCTCCGCCGGGCGCTGGCCATCGCGCTGGCGCTTGGCGAGGCCTATGCCAGCCAGACGCCGCTGGTCGAACTGAAACGCGCGAACCTTGAGAACCGCCTCGCCCCCGACCGTAAGGCCGAGTTTACCGAGCTTCTCGCAGCCGAGGCGCTGGCCGTCCTTTACACCTTTGCAAATGCGGCGGCCTTCCTCCTCGCTCCCTCGGCCACCGAGCGCAGTGTCGAGGTCGGCGCGGTCGAGGAGGTGCTGACCGACAACGCGCCGCTGGCCCTGCATGGCGCGATCTGGGAGCTGGATCAGGTTCTCGCCTCGCACGCCAAGGATGACGCGACACTGGTTGCGGCGGTGCTCGGCTATTGCGAATTGCTGATGGCCAAGGTCGCCCTGCGCGGGGCCACCGCGCCGCGTCTGGCCGGGTTTACCGGCGCAAGCTGGATGGTCGAGGCCGACAAGCTGACCATCGCCGGCTTCAAGCCCGCCCGCGCCGCCAAGGGCACCGCGCTGACGATGACCTTCAAGAAGCCGACCGAGGTGATCGGCAACCACATCGCCAAGTACCAGTCCCTGCGGTTGGCCAAGATGCTGATGGCCTATGACTTCGACCGCAAGCTGAACCCCTTTGCCGAGCTTGGCGGCTTCATCTTCACCTTCATGGGGGATGGCAAGCCGGGGACGGGCAAGACGACGCTGATCCAGATGATGGCGGGATTGTTGAACGATTACTGCAAGGTGGCCGGGTATCCCTTCCGCTATCAGAACTTCTCCATCGACCAGATCGACAGCTATCAGGGCAAGTCGGGCCAGAACGCCAAGGCCTTCATCGACAATATCCTCGACCCGGGCGTGATCGCATTCGGCACCATCGACGACATCGACCAGGTGGCGGGCAAGCGGGGGGACCGGCAGTCGAGCGCGGGCCAGCAGGAAGTGACGGCGGTCTTCATGGGCGCCTTTGCCGGGGCGAATACGGTGGTGCGGGGGAACTGCACCTTCGGGATGTTCTCGAACTACCCCGAGAACGTGGACGACGCCCTGCGCCAGCGGGCCGGGGCCCGGTTCCTCGTGGACGGGCCGATTTCCCGCGAGGACTACATCGACATCCTCGCGCTGCTTCTGGGCAAGAACCACGGGATTCCGCTGGGGGAGCATGCGTTGTATGCCTCGCAGGAGATCAAGCGGGCGGTTGCTGCCAGTTTCGAGAGCCACGGGCGGCCCAAGGAAGAGGGTCTGCTGCGCGTGTGGGAGAAGGTCGCGGCCGAGGTCGGGCCGCTGGATACGATTGCAAAGATCGGCCGGTATCTCAAGGCGATCCAGGAGGCGGACGCGCGCTTCACCGGCCGCGCCATCAAGAACATCACCGACGCGGTGAAGGTCCGCGCGATGGATTTCGAGCTGCCGGACGAGTGGATGGAAAAGCCGGACCTGTTCCTCTTCAAGCCCTACGACGAGAAGGCCGCGATGATCCGGGGTCTGGCCAAGCCCATCACGGTCGAGATGGTGATCCAGGAGGTTAACCGTTACGCCGACAGCGAGTTCCGCTATGCCGACAAGTCGGACGAGGTGGCGATTGAGGGGATGGTGCGCGACTACCGGCGGACGGAAGAGGCTAAGAGAAGGTGGATGGAGGGGCGGGGGTGAGTGGTTCGGGCAACTCTATGAAAAGCGTGTTCGGTCCGATCGGTGTCGGGTTGGGGCTTACTTTCATTGTAGTTGGGATTTTTTTCTGGCTTGGATCAAAGGTTCACTGTGGCAATGATGTCGAGCTTCTAGAAGATTGCCGATCTAACTTTCAGTGGTTTCTCACTTCGGAGCCAAATGAAATAGGTGATGCACTTGCTGGTTTTGCCGGCTCACTAGCCTTTATTTGGATTGTAGTGACTGTTTGGATGCAAGGGGCCGAGCTTAAGCTCCAACGCTTCGAGTTGGCATTGCAGCGACAGGAATTCGAGAAGATGGTCGAGGCACAAACATCCCAGGCTCATATCATGTCGCAACAGTTGGATGTTGTCACGCGGGAACAACTTCAAAGGGATGAAGCGCGGCTCGATGAAGTGTCAAATGTGATGCTAGTGGATTTGTATGAGCAGCTTTTTGGTGTTTCGCAGCGGATAGTCTGGTCAATTCATGGTGACAAGGAAACGGAAGGGGACCCTTACCTTAGATTGTTTGGATCACTTGGCAGCGAGGTTTTCGATGAACCGAGGCTTAGAAGGGCCTGCAGAAATCTTGAGCAGGACCTGAAAAGAATATCTGATGTTTCAACTATGAATATACTTCGCGGCCTCCCAAATGACAAAACGCCTGTCACAGACAGCGTAGAGGTCATTCTCAGGCTAGAGAAAATTTCGCAGAAATTATCTGAAGCACAAAGGATGAAAATTGAAATGTTGAAACTTGCCGAATGCCGAACGCTACTGCAAAATTTATGCGATCAAGAGGGTCTTTGGACGGTTGCCGTTAGGCGTGGCTGGTGGTCATTGGGCAGATGAAACGCCTCATCTCCGCCGGCCTGATGTTCGGCAACCTGATCGAAGTCGCCTCCCCCGCCCTCGTGGAACGCTACAACCGCGCGCTGAAGCATCTCACCGGCAA
>CAZVIS010000399.1:0-3062 GCA_964627355.1 uncultured Rhodobacterales bacterium | reverse complement strand
TGCGCAAGGGCAAGGTCGCCAAGCCGAAAGGCAGCACCAAGGCCAACCCGCGCCACACGCCCCCCAAGGAAGAGTTGCTCGCCCGGATGAAGGCGGCGGCCGAGGCGAAGCGCGAGGGCTGAGCGCGGGCCGGCGGCGGCCGATGCAGACCCGCTGCTTACCCTGTCCATAGGGCTTTTCCTACAGTCCTGAAATCTGCGGAGCCCACTCCCGGGCGGACGAGGAAACGCATGCGTTTCCCCGCCCGCTGCACACCGCCACGACCCGAACGTCTCTGCATGCACGACAAAGGCCCGCTCCTGCCTGGGCGGGCGCAACTGCGCCTGCCGGGGGCAGGCAGGCGCAGGCCGGAACGCCAATGCGTCGCGGCGGAAACGTCAAGGCGGCGTCGAGTGGCCCCGGCGCTGGCCGGGGCCGTGGGGGCAATTCGATTTCAGGGTGGAAGGCGGACCGGTGACAGGCCTTTCGGCGGCCTAGTGCCCCAGGATCTGGCTGAGGAACAGCTTGGTCCGGTCACTTTTCGGGTTGTTGAAGAACTCTTTCGGCTCGTTCTGCTCGACGATCTGGCCCTGGTCCATGAAGATCACGCGGTTCGCGACGGCCTGGGCAAAGCCCATCTCGTGCGTGACGCACAGCATCGTCATCCCCTCTTCCGCAAGCTGGATCATGGTGTCGAGCACCTCCTTGATCATCTCCGGGTCGAGGGCTGATGTCGGCTCGTCAAACAGCATGATGCGCGGCTTCATGCAAAGGCTGCGCGCGATGGCCACGCGCTGCTGCTGGCCGCCGGACAGTTGCCCCGGATACTTCAGCGCCTGTTCGGGGATCTTGACCTTGGTGAGGAAGTGCATCGCCACCTCCTCGGCCTCCTTCTTCGGAGTCTTGCGGACCCAGATCGGCGCGAGGGTGCAGTTTTCCAGGATTGTGAGGTGCGGGAACAGGTTGAAGTGCTGGAACACCATCCCGACCTCGGACCGGACCTTGTCGATGTTCTTCACGTCGTTCGTCAGTTCGATCCCATCGACGATGATCTCGCCCTTCTGGTGCTCTTCCAGCCGGTTGATGCAGCGGATGAGGGTGGACTTGCCCGAACCGGATGGCCCGCAGATGACGATTCGCTCGCCCTTCATCACCGTCATGTTGATGTCGCGCAGCACGTGGAAGGTCCCGTACCACTTGTTCATCTGGCTGATCTGGATGGCGACTTCGTTGGTCACCTTCATGTGGCTGGTGTCGATGGCGCGGTCGATGGCTTCCATGGCGGACCCTCTCAATGGCGGTCGGTCTTGAGCTTCCGCTCGAGGTACATCGAGTACCGCGACATGCCGAAGCAGATGATGAAGAAGATGGCGCCGACAAAGACGTAAGGCTCCCAGTAGATCGCCTTCCAGTCGATGTCGGCCCGGACGGCGGTGGTCACGCCCTTGAGGGGGTCGAAAAGGCCGACGAAGGTGACCAGCGTGGTATCCTTGAAGAGGCCGATGAAGGTGGACACGATGCCGGGGATCGAGATCTTGAGCGCCTGCGGCATGATGATGAGGCGCTGCGCCCGCCAGTAGTCGAGACCCAAGGCATCCGCCGCCTCGTACTGCCCGCGCGGAAGGGCGGCGAGACCACCCCGGATCACCTCGGCCAGATAGGCGGCGGCGAAGAAGGTCACCAGGATGATGACCTTCAGGATCAGGTCGAACTTCGTCTCGGGCGGCAGGAAGTAGCCCAGAAGGAGTGCCGCAACGAACAGAAGCGTGATCAGCGGCACGCCCCGGATCAGTTCGATGAACCCGACGCAAAGCGACTTCACGATCAGCATGTCGGACTGCCGGCCAAGAGCCAGCAGGATGCCAAGAGGCAGCGAGAAGGAAATCGCAGTGACGCCAATCACGAAGGCCAGAAGGAAGCCGCCGAAGCTGTCGCTGTCAACCGGGGTCAGGCCGATCGGGGCAATTGAATCGAGGGCCAACGCGACGTAGTGCGAGAGATACAGCCACCAGAGACAGGCTGCGACGAAGCCCAGACTGCCCGCAACGGTCACGCCGGTCAGCGGCAGCAGCAGCCGGTAGACCACCATCATCACAACAAAGCCGAGCATCGCTGTGACCGGATCCCAGATGGTGCCGCCCCACAGAAGGAAATAGGCGATCGCGGGGAACAGGATCGTCACCCACAGAAGTTGCCGGGGAAGCGAAAGGAAGAGAACCGGCGCGATGGCCACGATCAGCAGGGCGGCGGCCAGCGTCGGACGCCAGTAGATGTCGTTCGGATAGAGGCCGAACATGTACTGGTTCCAGCGCTCGCGGATCACCGCCCAGCAGGCCCCCGTCGCATCGGGGCCAGCCGAAGCCAACACGATCTCGCGGCACTCTGCCTCAGATCCCGCGAACCATACCGAGTTCCACAGCCAAGGGGCCAAGGACGACACGATGAGATACACGATCAGCAGCCCCAGAACCGTCAGGACCGTGTTCATCGGACTGGAGAACAGGTTTTCGCGCATCCACTTGATGGCGCCCCGTTCGGTGACAGGAGGCAGTTCCGGGGCCAGCATTGCCTCGCGGACGTAGGACGGGCTTGAGGATTGGGGCATCTCAGCGCTCCTTCAGACGGACGGAACGGTTAAAGATGTTCAGGATCGCCGAGATGATCAGGCTGATCGTCAAGTAGATCAGCATCATCAGAAGCATGCACTCCAACTCTCGGCCCGTCTGGTTCAGCGTGACCCCGCCCAAGGTGCCGCGCAGGTCCATGTAGCTGACCGCGATGCCGAGAGAGGTGTTCTTCGTCAGGTTCAGGTACTGGCTGATGAGGGGCGGGATGATGACGCGCAGCGCCTGCGGCAGGATCACCAGGTTCATCGTCCAGCTCGGCTTCAGCCCCAGGGCATAGGAGGCCTCGGTCTGGCCCCGGCTGATCGCGAGGATCCCTGCCCGCACGATCTCGGCGATGAAGGCCCCGGTGTAGAGCGTCAGCGCGATCAGCAGCGCGAGGAACGGGTGGGGTACGAGGATCCCGCCCTCGAAGTTGAAGCGGGTGGGGGGCTGGGGATAGTCCAGATGGAACCCCAT
>CAZVIS010000398.1:0-3075 GCA_964627355.1 uncultured Rhodobacterales bacterium | reverse complement strand
ACCTTGATGTTGACGTTCTCGGCGGCCAGCGCCTTGAACATCGTGGCGGCAACGCCCGCATGGCTGCGCATCCCGATGCCGACGACCGAGACCTTGGCGACATCCGTATCCACCACGAGGTCGTCGTAGTTGATAAGGCCCGCCGCACGCGCATCCTCCATCGCCTTCTGCGCCCGAAGGACCTGATTGGTGGGGCACGAGAAGGTCATGTCGGTCACCGCGCCCTTGTGCGTGCCGTAGTTCTTTTCGCTGATGTTCTGGACGATCATGTCCACGTTCACCCCCGCCTCGGCCAAGGGACCAAAGATCGCGGCGGCCACGCCGGGGCGGTCCTCGACCGTCACCAGCGTCATCTTCGCCTCGTCGCGCGAATAGGCGACGCCCGAGACCACTTTCGATTCCATGATTTCCTCCTCGTCGCAGACCAGGGTGCCCGATTTTTCGTCGGTATCTTCAAAGGACGACAAGACGCGAAGCCGCACCTTGTAGCGCATGGCCAGTTCCACAGACCGCGTCTGCAGGACCTTGGCGCCAAGCGAGGCCAGTTCCAGCATCTCCTCGAACGCGATCCGGTCCAGCTTGCGGGCCTTGTTCGTGATCCGGGGGTCGGTGGTGTAGACGCCATCCACATCGGTGTAGATGTCGCAGCGTTCGGCGCCAAAGGCCGCAGCAAATGCGACCGCCGTCGTATCCGATCCACCCCGGCCCAGCGTGGTGATCCGCCCCTCCGGGCTGACACCCTGGAACCCCGCGACCACCGCAACCTTGAACCCTTCGGCGAACTTCGCGTCGATGTTCGCGCGCGGAATGTCGATGAACCGGGCCGAAGCATGCTGCGAGGTCGTCTGGATCGGCACCTGCCAGCCCTGCCAGGACCGCGCGGGCACATCCATTTCCTGCAAGGTCAGGGCCATCAGCCCTGCCGTCACATTCTCTCCCGCCGAGACGACCGCGTCATACTCCCGCGCATCATAGAGCGGAGAGGTCCCCTCGACATAGGCGACCAGCTTGTTCGTCTCGCCCGACATGGCGCTGACGATGACGATCACGTCATAGCCGCGCTCGACCTCGCGCTTGACCTTGTGGGCCGCGTTCTTGATGCGTGCGAGGTCGGCCACCGAGGTGCCGCCGAATTTCATCACGAGAAGCGGCATCGCGTCCCCCCATCAGCCCGCCAAGTCAGACCCGGCGTGTCTTTATGCGGGCACGCGGGGGGCTGCAAGGGTCAGGTCAGAAGGTAGTCCACGGGGGCGAGGGCCGGGGGGCGCTCCTCGCCCAGATGGACGGCAAGGCTTTGCTCGGCAATCCGGCAGATCGCGTCGAGCGGCAGCGCATTGTCCGAGGTGCAGAAGGGGCTCGCCAGTTCCTCGGTCACCTTGGCCAGGCCCAGAAACACATAGCCCACGGTCGCGATGAACAGCGGCGCCAGCCACCCCGCCGCGTCCGACAGGGCCAGCGGCAAAAGAAGGCAATAGACCCAGGTCGTCCGGTAGATCAGCAACGAATAGACGAACGGCATCGGCGTCATCGCAATCCGCTCGGCCCCGGACTGGTCGAGCGTTATGTTCTGCAGCCGCTCGCCCAGGACGCGGGCGCCAAACTCGCTCAGCCGTCCGTCGGCCCGGGCTTGCGACAGGCGCTGCGCGATGGCGTTCAGCGCGGTCCCGGGCGGCCCGAAGGGCAGCCCCGCCGCCTCCATCCACCGCAGGGCCGCCGCGTCGGGCTGCAGGCCCCGCAGGTTCAGCCGGTGCAGATGCAGGAAGGCCAGCGCCTCGCGCAGGATCGCGCGGCGGTCGGGGTCGTCGGGCAGCCAGATCACCAGTTCGCGCGCAAGGCTGCGCAGGTTGGCCACAAGGTTCCCCCAGACCCGGCGCCCCTCCCACCAGCGGTCCCACGAGGCGTTGTTGCGAAACCCGTGAAACAGCGCCAGGGCGATGCCAAGCACGGTGAACGGCGCGATGTCGGTGCGCGGCAGTGGCAGGTTCCCCTGATGCGCCCAGACGACAAAGGCCGACCACAGGGCAAGGGCCAGCAGGCTGGGGGCGATGCGCGGCAGGACCGATCCCCGCGCCGTCAGCGACAGGAACTGCCACAGCCGCGGTTCACCCCGAACGATCACAGCGCGCGCCACCCGATATCGCGGCGGCAGAAACCCCCGGGCCAGTCGATCCGGTCCACCATCCCATAGGCCCGCGCCTTCGCCTCGGCCAGCGTGGCCCCGCGCGCGGTCACGTTCAGTACCCGGCCGCCATTCGCCACGACCCGCCCCTCCGCCTCGGCTGTCCCCGCATGAAATACCATGTGGCGGCTGTCCTCGGGCATCCCCTCCAGCCCGCCGATCACCGACCCTTTCGCATAGTCGCCGGGATAGCCGTTCGCCGCCATCACCACGGTCAGCGCATGATCCTCGGCATAGGTGACCCGCGCCCCGTCCAGCCGCCCCTCGGCGCAAGCCAGGATCAGGTCCAGCGCCTGCGCGCCAAGCCGCATCATCAGCACCTGACATTCGGGATCGCCGAAGCGCGCGTTGTATTCCACCAGCCGCGCGCGGCCGCCCTCGATCATCAGCCCCGCATAAAGGATGCCCTGATACGGCATCCCCCGCCGCGCCATCTCGGCCAGCGTCGGTCGCACGATCTCGGCCATCGCCTGTTCCTGCACCGCCTCGGTCAGCACCGGCGCTGGCGAATAGGCCCCCATCCCCCCGGTATTCGGCCCCTTGTCGCCGTCAAAGGCGCGCTTGTGGTCCTGCGCGGTGCCAAGGGGCAGGGCGGTCTCGCCATCGCAAAGGACAAAGAAACTCGCCTCCTCGCCAGCCATGAACTCCTCGATCACCACCTCGGCCCCGGCTGCACCAAAGCCGCCGCCGAGCATGTCCTCAACCGCCGCCAGCGCGTCCTCGACCGTCTCGGCCACCACCACGCCCTTGCCGGCGGCCAGCCCATCCGCCTTCACCACAATCGGCGCCCCCTGTGCCTGAACATAGGCCCGCGCCGCCCCAACCTCGGTGAACCGCGCCCAAGCCGCCGTCGGCGCCCCGCAGGCATCGCAGATCGCCTTGGTAAAGGCCTTCGA
>CAZVIS010000397.1:0-3085 GCA_964627355.1 uncultured Rhodobacterales bacterium | reverse complement strand
GTGACGAAGGCCTATCCGGGGGTGGTGGCCAACAGCGACGTGTCCTTTGCGATTGCCGCGGGAGAGGTGCATGCCCTGCTCGGTGAAAATGGCGCCGGGAAATCCACGCTGGTCAAAATGATCTACGGACTGGTGAAGCCCGATGCGGGCGTGATGCGGCTGCGCGGCGCGCCTTACACGCCGGCCGAGCCTGCCGCCGCGCGACGGGCCGGCGTCGCGATGGTGTTCCAGCACTTCAGCCTGTTCGAGGCGCTGAGTGTTGCCGAGAACGTGGCTTTGGGGATGGAGACCCCGCCGCCATTGCGGGATCTTTCGGCGCGCATCCTGCAGGTCAGCCGGGACTATGGCCTGCCGCTCGACCCCGGGCGGATGGTAGGGGACCTGTCGGCTGGCGAGCGGCAGCGGGTCGAGATCATCCGATGCCTGTTGCAGGAGCCCAAGCTGCTCATCATGGACGAGCCGACGTCGGTGCTGACCCCGCAGGAGGTGGAGATCCTTTTCCGCACCCTGCGGCAACTGGCGGCGGAGGGGACGGCGATCCTTTACATCAGCCACAAGCTGGAAGAGATCCGCAGCCTTTGCGATGCGGCGACGATCCTGCGGCGGGGAAAGGTGGTGGCCACCTGCACCCCGCGCGAGCGGTCGGCGCGTGAGATGGCCGAGCTGATGGTGGGCGCCACCTTGACCCCACCGGCGCGGCATCCGCGTAGCGGTGGCGCGGTGGCGTTGGAGGTGTCGGGGCTGTCGGTCACCTCTCCCATCCCCTTCGGGACGTCGCTGAAGGACGTGACCTTCACCGTGGTACGGGGCGAGGTGTTGGGGATCGCGGGGGTGGCGGGCAACGGGCAGGACGAGCTTTTGCTCGCGCTGTCAGGGGAATTGCGCACCGCCCCCGAACGGGTGAGGATCGATGGGGTGCCGGTGGGGCATCTGGGTCCGAATGACCGGCGGCGGCTGGGGCTTGTGAGCGCGCCGGAAGAGCGGCTTGGCCATGCGGCGGCGCCGGACATGACGCTGGTCGAGAATGCGCTGCTGTCGGGCGTCGTGCGGCAGGGGCTGACCGCACGCGGCTTCATCGACTGGGCGGCGGCGCGGGCCTTTGCGGCGGGGATCGTCAAGGATTTCGACGTGCGCACGCCGGGGACGCATGTGGCGGCGCGGGCTCTGTCGGGCGGGAACCTGCAGAAGTTCGTGGTGGGGCGGGAATTGTCCCAATCCCCTGGCGTCATCGTCATCAACCAGCCGACCTGGGGCGTGGATGCTGCGGCTGCAGCTTCGATCCGGCAGGCGATCCTTGACCGGGCGGCTGGCGGCGCGGCGGTCGTCGTCATCAGCCAGGACCTTGATGAGTTGCTGGAGATTGCCGACCGCTTTGGCGCGCTGAACGGGGGGCGGCTGACGGCCCCGCGCCCCGTGCAGGGCCTGACCATCGACGAGATCGGCCTGATGATGGGCGGCGCGCACGGGATGGAGGTGGCGCATCATGCTGCGCCTTGAGAAGCGCCCCTCTCCCAGCCGGTTCTGGCAGGCTGCGACGCCGGTTCTGGCGGTGATCCTGACCATGCTCGCGGGCGGCGTGATGTTCGCCGTCCTCGGCAAGGACCCTGTCGCTGCGATCCGCACGATCTTCTGGGATCCGCTGTTCGGAGAGTTCGCCTGGTATCTGCGCGGGCAGTTGCTGGTGAAGGGCGGGCCACTCATCCTGATCGCCATCGGCCTGTCGCTCGGCTTTCGGGCGGGCATCTGGAACATCGGTGCCGAGGGGCAGTACATCATGGGCGCGATCTGCGGCGCTGCTGTGGGGCTGGCCTTCTATCCGGCCGAGCACTGGTTCATCTTTCCGCTGATGGTGCTGGCCGGGGCCCTTGGAGGCTGGGTCTGGGCGATGATCCCGGCGATCCTCAAGACGCGGTTCAACACGAACGAAATCCTCGTTTCCCTGATGCTCGTCTATGTCGCGCAGACGATCCTGTCCAAGGCCGCGACCGGTTTCCTGCGTAACCCCGAAGGTGCAGGCTTTCCGGGGTCGCGCAACCTTGGCCAGTATCCGGCGGCGTCGAACCCGGAACTGATTGCAGGCACGGGGCTGCACTGGGGGGTGGTGGCGGCG
Organism: uncultured Rhodobacterales bacterium; assembly: GCA_964627355.1. Lineage (GTDB taxonomy): Bacteria > Pseudomonadota > Alphaproteobacteria > Rhodobacterales > Rhodobacteraceae > JBBQXK01. The sequence continues at coordinate 975 of CAZVIS010000397.1, read as the reverse complement.
TTTCTGGCTGTCGTGGCGGCGCAGATTCTGCTTCAGCGCCACATCCTCGGCTTCCAGATCAAGCTGACCGGGCAGGCCCCCCGCGCCGCGCGCTTTGCCGGGGTGAACCCCGAGCGGCTGGTGATCCTGTGCATGGGGATTTCGGGCGCGCTGGCGGGACTGGCGGGGCTGTTCGAGGTGGCGGGACCGGGCGGGCAGATCTCCATCGACTTTGCCAGCGGCTATGGCTTTACTGCCATCATCGTGGCCTTCCTCGGACGGCTGAACCCGGTGGGGATCCTGTTCGGCGGCCTTCTGATGGCGCTCACCTATGTGGGGGGCGAGATGGCGTCCACCAACCTCGGCCTGCCATCGGCGGCGATCCAGGCGTTCCAGGGCATGCTGCTGTTCTTCCTGCTGGCGGTGGATGTCCTGGCCAATTACCGGGTGCGGCTGGCCCGCAGCGGGGTGGCTTGATGGATTTCTTTGGCGGCATCGACCCTGGCGTCCTGATCGCCTCGCTCATGGTGGCCTCGGTCCCGATCCTGCTCGCCGCCCTGGGAGAACTGGTGACCGAGCGGGCGGGGGTACTGAACCTTGGCGTCGAGGGGATGATGATCATGGGCGCGGTCTGCGGCTTTGTCGCGGCGGTGCAGAGCGGCAGCGCAGCGTTGGGGTTCGCCGGGGGGGCGCTTGGCGGGGCCGCGTTGAGTCTGGTCTTTGCGGTTTTGACTCAGTTGCTGTTGGCCAATCAGGTCGCCACGGGGCTTGCGCTGACACTCTTCGGCCTGGGCCTGTCCAGCCTGATCGGGCAGGGTTATGTCGGGATCAAGCCGCCGGCGACTGCGGACGTCCCCTTTGGCCCGCTGGCGGACCTGCCCGTGGTCGGGCCAATCCTCTTTTCGCATGACTGGATGGTCTATGCCTCGATCGTGGCGGTAGCGGCGGTCTGGGCCTTCCTGCGCCATGCGCGCGCCGGGCTGATCCTGCGGGCCG
>CAZVIS010000396.1:0-3099 GCA_964627355.1 uncultured Rhodobacterales bacterium | reverse complement strand
CCCGCGCCCGCGCATGACGAGGCGGCACAGGTGGCGCGGGAACTCGCAGCCTTGCCAGAAGTACAGCCGACCGCCGCCCCCGTCGCCCTGGTCTTCGATTACGAGAGTGCCTGGGCTTGGCAGATCCAGCCGCAAGGCCGCGACTTCGACTATTTCCGGCTGGCCTTCGCGATGTATCGCGGGCTGCGGCGCCTTGGCTTGTCGGTGGACATCATCTCGCCAGATAGCACCGACCTCTCGGCCTACAAGCTTGTCCTTGCTCCCGGCGTGGCCACGCTCTCCGCCGCGTTCCTGCAAGCCCTCGCCGACCACGAAGGCATCGCCCTCCTCGGCCCCCGGACGAACGCCAAGACGCCCACCTTCGCCACCCCCGTCCCCCTGCCGCCGAATCTGCCCGGCCTGACCGCCACCGTCGCCCGCGTGGAAAGCCTGCCGCCCGACCTGCCCGTCCCGCTGGCGCAGGGCGGTGCCTTCCTGCACTGGCGCGAAAAGGTCGAGGGCGGTCCGGTGATCGAGGCGACTGTCGACGGTTGGCCCGCCCTTGTCGGCGACCGCCTGCGTTACCTGTGCGGCTGGCCCGATGACGCCGCGCGGGACCGCATCCTCGCGCAGGCCTGCGCCGAGGCGGGTATTTCGACCGAACCCTTGCCCGAAGGCTTGCGGGTCCGCGATGCGGGCGGGACCCGCTTTTGGTTCAACTACAGCCCCGAACCGGTGACGCATCGTGGCCGGACCCTGCCTGCGGCGGGCGTGCTCTGGGAGACGGCCTGATCCGTCACGGCCCCTTATTGAACCCGTCACAATCCCTGATTTGACGCCGCCGCCGGGTGGCGTCAAATGCGCGCATGACCCGTTCCCCGCTCTTCACCCCCATCCTGATCGCGGGCAGCCTTGTGCTGCTGGTCAGCTTTGCCATCCGGTCGAGCTTTGGCATCTTCCAGATCCCGGTGGCCACGGACTTCAACTGGGCGCGGGCCGAGTTCAGCCTTGCCATCGCTGTCCAGAACCTCGCCTGGGGGGTTGGCCAGCCGATCTTCGGCGCGCTGGCCGAACGCTTCGGTGACCGTCGCGCGATCATCGCGGGGGCGCTTCTCTATTCGCTGGGGCTGGCGCTGTCGGCCTTTGCGGTGACGCCGGTCCAGCACCAACTCCTCGCCATCCTCGTCGGCTTCGGCATCGCGGGCACCGGCTTCGGGATCATCCTTGCCATCGTGGGCCGCGCGGCCTCGGCCGAGAACCGCTCGATGGCGCTTGGCATCGCGACGGCGGTCGGCTCGGCCGGCCAGATGATCGGGCCGCCGATTGCCGAGGGGCTGTTGCAACTCGTCCCCTGGCCGACCGTGTTCCTGATCTTTGCCGTGGTCGTCCTTGGCACGCTTTTCGCGCTGCCCTTCATCCGGTCACCCCAACCTGCCAGCCGGGCAGAGTTGGAGGAGTCGCTCGGCACCGTCCTGCTCCGCGCCTTCCGCGACCCCAGCTTCACGTTGATTTTCCTCGGCTTTTTCTCCTGCGGCTATCAGCTGGCCTTCATCACCGCCCATTTCCCCGCGCTGGTGGCCGAGCTTTGCGGGCCGATCAGCCCGGACGGCCTGTTGTCCACCCTCGGTATCACCACGACATCGGCGCTCGGTGCGCTGTCCATCGGCGTCATCGGGTTCTTCAACATCGCGGGCAGCATCGGGGCGGGGTGGCTGGGCAAGCGATACGCAAAAAAGTACCTGCTGGCCGGGGTCTACGTGGGCCGGACGGTTGCGGCGGCGGTCTTCATCCTGCTGCCGATCACGCCCGCCTCGGTGCTGGTCTTCTCGGCGGTGATGGGGTCGCTGTGGCTGGCCACGGTCCCGCTGACCAGTGGCCTCGTCGCGCATATCTACGGCCTGCGCTACATGGGCACGATCTACGGCTTCGTGTTCTTCAGCCACCAGGTCGGCAGCTTCCTCGGCGCGTGGCTGGGGGGCAAATTCTATGACCTGACAGGGGGGTACGAGATGGTCTGGTGGATCGGCGTGGGCATCGGTGCCTTTTCGGCCATCGTCCACCTGCCGGTGCGCGAACGCCCCCTCGCCGCACAACCCGCCTGACCCTTTCACCCGCCATCGCGATGCGTTAAGGGGACACGTCTTTCAAGGAGGCCATAATGGGCTATCGCGTCGTCGTCGCGGGCGCCACGGGTAACGTGGGCCGCGAAATGCTGAACATCCTCGCCGAACGGGAGTTTCCCGTGGACGAGATCGCCGCTCTTGCCTCGCGCAAGAGCCTCGGCACTGAAATCAGCTTTGGCGACAAGACCCTCAAGACCAAGGATCTCGACACCTTCGACTTCACCGGCTGGGATATCGCCCTTTTCGCCGTGGGGTCCGAGGCGACGCAGATCTACGCGCCGCGCGCTGCGGCTGCGGGCTGCGTGGTGATCGACAACTCGTCCCTCTACCGCTACGACCCCGCGATCCCCCTGATCGTGCCCGAGGTCAACGCCGACCAGATCGTGCATTACAAGAACAAGATGATCATCGCGAACCCCAACTGCTCGACCGCGCAGATGGTGGTGGCGCTGAAGCCCCTGCATGACCGCGCGCGGATCAAGCGGGTGGTGGTGGCGACCTACCAGTCCGTCTCGGGCGCCGGGAAGGAAGGCATCGACGAGCTCTGGAACCAGACCAAGGGCCTCTATGTCCCGGGGCAGGAAGTCGCGCCGAAGAAGTTCCAGAAGCAGATCGCCTTCAACGTCATCCCGCAGATCGCCGAGTTCATGGACTCGGGCGATACCAAGGAAGAATGGAAGATGGTGGCCGAGACGAAGAAGATCCTCGACCCCGCCATCAAGGTCACCGCGACCTGCGTGCGCGTGCCCGTCTTCGTCGGCCACTCCGAGGCGGTGAACGTCGAGTTCGAGGACAGCCTCGACTGGGAAGAGGCGCAGGACATCCTGCGCGAGGCGCCCGGCGTCCTCGTGGTGGATAAGCGCGAACCCGGCGGCTACATCACCCCCATCGAATGCGTGGGCGACTATGCGACCTACGTCAGCCGCATCCGGCAGGACAGCACCGTGGACAGTGGCCTTTCGATGTGGGTGGTCTCGGACAACCTGCGCAAGGGCGC
>CAZVIS010000395.1:0-3115 GCA_964627355.1 uncultured Rhodobacterales bacterium | reverse complement strand
GCGATCCTCACAACACGCACAACAGAGGCCCGCGCCTGCCTGGGCTGGCGCGGAAACGCGCCTGCCAGGGGGCAGGCAGGCGCGGGCCGGAACGCCGATGCGTCCCGGCCGGGACGGCGCAACCCGCATCGCGTGGCAAAGGCGATGGCCTCTGCCAAGGTTAGGCCTTCGCCGTCGCCTTTGCCGGACCCTTCGCCGCCTCGGCCAGATCGCGCGCAATGGCGAAGGCGCCCTTGATGCGCTCGCCTTCGGTCTTCCAGTCCGCACTCACCACGATCTTGTTACCCTGGATCCGGACCCCCGGCCCCTGCGCCTTAAGGAAATCGACCAGCCCCGCCGGGTTCGCGAACTTGTCCTGGTGGAACTGCACCGTGGCTCCGCGCGGCCCCGCATCTAGCCGCGCGATGCCCGCGCGCCGGCACATCGCCTTGACCCGGACCACCAGCATCAGCGTGTTCACCTCTTTCGGCAGGGGGCCGAAGCGGTCGATCAGTTCGGCGGCGAAGCCTTCCAGCTCCACCTTCGACGAGAGCTGCGACAAGCGGCGGTAGAGGCCGAGGCGCACGTCGAGGTCGGGGACGTAAGGTTCCGGGATCAGGACCGGCACGCCAAGGTTGATGGTGGGCGCCCAGGCGTCGGTGTCGGTCAGAGACACGTCGCCCGATCGCAGGCGCTGGATCGTCTCCTCCAGCATCTGCTGATAAAGCTCGTAGCCTACTTCCTTGATATGCCCGGACTGTTCCTCTCCCAACAGGTTCCCGGCCCCGCGCAGGTCAAGGTCGTGGGACGCGAGGTTGAACCCCGCGCCGAGGCTGTCGAACGACGCCAAAAGCCGCAGCCGTTTCGTCGCCTGCGGGGTCAGCGGGCTGCGGGGGCGGGTGGTGAGGTAGCAGTAGGCGCGGACCTTGGCGCGGCCCACGCGGCCCCGGATCTGGTAAAGCTGGCTTAGGCCGAACATGTCCGCCCGGTGGATGACCATGGTGTTCGCGGTCGGGATATCCAGCCCTGATTCCACGATGGTCGTCGCCAGCAGCACGTCATACTTGCCGTCGTAGAACTGGTTCATCCGGTCATCGAGCTCCCCCGCCGCCATCTGGCCATGGGCCACGACGAAAGACACCTCGGGCACCTCGCGGCGGAGGAACTCTTCGATATCGGGCAGGTCGGCGATGCGGGGGACGACGAAGAAGGACTGCCCGCCCCGGAAACGTTCGCGCAGCAGGGCCTCGCGGATCGTGACCGTGTCGAACTCGCTGACATAGGTGCGAATGGCGAGGCGATCGACGGGGGGCGTGGCGATGACGGACAGGTCTCGCACGCCGGTGAGCGAGAGTTGCAGGGTGCGGGGGATGGGGGTGGCGGTCAGGGTCAGGACATGAACCTCGCTCCGCATCTCCTTCAGCCGCTCCTTGTGGGTGACGCCGAAGTGCTGTTCTTCGTCGATGACCAGCAGGCCGAGGTTCTTGAAATTGATCCCCTTGGCCAGCAGCGCATGGGTGCCCACGCAGATATCGACCGAGCCGTCGGCCAGCCCGGCCCGCGTCGCATTCGCCTCCTTCGCTGCAACAAAGCGGGACAAGGGTTTGACGTTGATCGGAAATCCGCGAAACCGCTCGGCAAAGCTGCGGTAGTGCTGGCGCGCGAGAAGGGTCGTGGGGCAGATCACCGCGACCTGCTTGCCGGCGAGGGCCGCGGCAAAGGCCGCGCGCATCGCGACCTCGGTCTTGCCGAAGCCCACGTCGCCGACGATCAGGCGGTCCATGGGGGAACCCTTTTCAAGGTCGCCCACCACATCGGCAATCGCCGAAAGCTGGTCGTCCGTTTCCTGATAGGGGAAGCGGGCGGCGAAGGCTTCCCACATCGAATGGGGCGTGTCGAAGATCGGGGCGGTGCGCAGGGCGCGTTCGGCGGCGATGCGCATCAGGCGGTCGGCGATGTCACGGATGCGCTGTTTCAGACGCGCCTTCTTGGCCTGCCAGGCGCCGCCGCCGAGCTTGTCGAGAAGCCCCTCCTCATGGCCAAAGCGGGAGAGGAGTTCGATATTCTCGACGGGCAGGTAAAGCTTTGCGCCCTCGGCATATTCGAGGAACAGGCATTCGTGCGGGGCACCCAGGGCGGTGATGGTTTCCAGCCCCTTGTAGCGGCCCACACCATGTTCGACGTGCACCACCAGATCGCCGGGGGTCAGGCTGTCCGCCTCACGCAGGAAGTTCTCGGCCTTCTTCTTGCGGCGGGGCTTGCCCAGAAGGCGGTCGCCGAGGACGTCCTGTTCCGAGATGACGGCAAGACCGGGGGCCACAAACCCCGCCTCCAGCGCCCAGATCATGAGGTAGAGGCCGCCCTTGCCCTCTGGCACCTCGCGGAAATCGCGGACCGGGGTGGCGCCGCGCACACCCTGATCCTGCATCAGGCCCTGAAGCCGTTCCCGCGCGCCTTCGGACCATGAGGCAACAACGACCTGCCGGTCCTCGCGAAGAACGCGAAGATGGTCGGCCAGGGCACCGAAAAGGCTTATATTCTCCTGCTGACGTTCGGGTGCGAAGGACCGCCCTGCCCGCCCTTCCGCATCCAGCACCCCCGGCCCCGGCGACTGCGCCAGGGGCGACAACTGGATCACCCTGTGCCCCGCCAGCGCCGCCTCCCACGCCGCGTCGTCGAGGTACAGCAGCCCCGGCGCGCAGGGCTTGTAGACGGTGTCCATCCGGCCCTTGGCCCCCATCGCCTCGCGGCGGGCATCGTACTGGTCGGCGATGCTGTCCCACCTCGACAGGCGGGACGCGGTGACCTGGTCATCCAGCATCACAGCGGCATCGGGGAGGTAGTCGAAAAGCGTCTCCAGCCGGTCATGGAAGAAGGGCAGCCAATGCTCCATCCCCTGATGCTTGCGGCCTGCGCTCACCGCCTCGTACAGGGGATCGTCGGACCCGCCGGTGCCGAACTCGGCCCGGTAGGTCTGGCGGAAGCGGGCGATGGCGGCTTCGTCGAGGATCACCTCGGACACCGGGGCGATGTCGATGGATTTCAGCTTTTCCACCGTGCGCTGTGTCTCGGGGTCGAACCGGCGCAGACCGTCCAGCTGGTCGCCGAAGAAATCGAGCCGCACCGGCCCCTGCCC